>NZ_JBWQTU010000002.1:0-477462 GCF_056619925.1 Halalkalibacter sp. HAAS-P013 | reverse complement strand
TAGCTCATGATAAAACCTCCGTGTAAGGGTTGTGTGGTAACTTCATTTTACACGAAGTATCATGGGCTTTTTTGTGTTTATTTTTAGGTGTCGCACTTAATATTACAATTCGTCATAAAAAATAAAATCGCTTTACTTGTCGTGGTAAGCACTTTAATTCTCGGAACCATTTTTGCTATCGACCAAACGAAATATACAACGTTTCAGGAGCAATTTTTAGAACACCTAAATGAAGAAAGCGAGGTTAGAAGTATATCAATAGCGGTTAATGATTTATCTGGAGATAGACCTGAAACAGTAGCGCATACAACTATTGAAGATGATTCACTCATTAATGATATCTTGGAGGATTTCGAAGAGATAAAACTTAAAATAGATGAGGATGCCCGTTTTCTTAGCAGGAGATATACAATAGGGATTACGGCTAATAATGAGATAAGAGAGAACTTTTCAAGAACAACTACTAAATATATTGAAATTGATGATAAGTATCTTGATGAATATAGAATCATTACTAATGTCAATCACTTAAAGACCATTGAATCACTTGTTCAAAATGAAGAGTTAGATAATGTAAGTAACTAAAAAGTGTTAGTTGGAAGAAAATACACAAAAAATACTTATACTCTTACTCAATCTTGAACTATTGTGAAGTCATTTCTTTTGGCTTATTAAGCTAACGGGGGCGTGAGATCGTTGTGGCGCCTCTACGATCTCACGCCCTTGCATCCACTTTTTTCCTCCAAAAACTGACCCGTTAAGTTTATCAATGCCTTCTTTTTGCATCTTAAAGAACCGCGGTGAACCGTATTAAATAATAACGAAGATTGCCCCTAACCCTGCATATAGGTCGCAGAAAGTATCCCCCTCCCTGAGAGCGACTGTCTACAATCCATGAATAAGATCGCAACACAAGGTTATTAGTCTAAAATTTAAGAGTACATTCTCATTTTATTATGATATCTTCCAATTGGTACCACAGAAGGAGAGCCAGAAACGGGGTCTTTGACTACCGTGCAATGAAGGCCAAAAATGTCATCAATTAATGCGCTAGTAATTACCTTTGATGGCTCGCCTTCTGCGACAAGCTTTCCTTTATAAAGAGCAAATATATGGTCTGCATAACGTGCCGATAAGTTGATGTCATGAAGAACCATGACAATCGTTGTTCCTTTTTTTTGGTTAAGGTCTGTCAGTAGGTCAAGAATTTCGACTTGATAGGTGATATCTAGATAGGTTGTTGGTTCATCAAGAAACAATATGTCTGTTTGTTGTGCCAGAGCCATCGCAATCCATACACGCTGTCTTTGACCGCCTGAAAGTTCATCAATATTTCGATCAGCAAATTCAGTGATCTTCATCATTTCCATTGCCTCAGCAACAGCTTCATAATCCTTTTTTGTCCAACCTTTTAGAAACGTTTGGTGTGGGTATCTTCCTCGTCCAACTAAATCTGCAACCGTTATTCCCTCAGGAACAATAGGTGATTGAGGCAAAAGTCCTAACACACGAGCCAATTGTTTGGGTAGAATTTTATTTATGGGTTTTCCATCCAAGGTCACTTGCCCAGAAGTGGGTTTAATAAGCCTAGCCATCGTTTTAAGTAGTGTAGACTTACCACAACCGTTTGCTCCAATAATTGACGGTCAATTCCAATTAACATCCCAAAAAATAATGCGAGAGCTAATTTTAGGAATAGTTCTAATTCATTCATCATAGAGTTCACCTTCTTTACGTATGACTTTTTTAGATTACCCATATAAAAGACAAAGACACCCAAAACGATCGAGGGTGTCTTTCTCATCTTACGAGCTATACATCTTCAATCGTTGAGTTTTAGCACTGTATAGCATAGGACAATTCCAGCTACATTAAAAACCACCTTGATCGATAGTTTCTGTTGACCCATTGGCGTCTCTCGACATTTCTGGGTAGCAGCGTATCTCTATACAGGAGCCTCACCTAACGAAGCATTTTTTAATTTTTACAAGAAGTCGAGTAGAGCTGTTGCAATTGAGAAGTAAATTAATAATCCAAGAATATCATTCACGGTTGTAATGAATGGACCTGAAGCAATCGCAGGGTCTAACTTTAACTTATTAATTACTAATGGAACAGTAGCCCCAATTACAGTTGCGATACTTAGAGTACAGAAAATAGAAAAACCAACGATTAATGCTAAGATCCAGTGTCCATGAATAAGTGTAACAGTAATTCCTAATACAACCATACAGATTAATCCAAGCATTAGCCCTGTTCCGAACTCACGTCTTACCATTTTTCCGATGGAACCCTTTTTAATGGTACCGAGCGCAAGACCACGTACAGCAACGGCTAGTGACTGAGTTCCAGTATTTCCTGCAGAGTCCATTATTAAGGGAATAAATGCAGCTAATAGAACAATAGCTTCTAATGTTTCTTCAAACTGCCCAATAACTTCAGCAGTAATAAGTCCAAAGAACATTAACATGATAATCCAAGGTGAACGTTTTCTAGCTGCTGTAAAAGCACTAACATTGACATCAGTAGCCCCTTTAGCTGCTGAAATTTCTCCTAAATCCTCAGTTGCTTCTTCCTCCAAAATATCAATGACATCATCGAACGTAATAATCCCAACTAAATGATTTTGTTTTGAGACAACAGGAGCAGCTAAGAAATCATACTTCTTGATAAGTCTTGCAACGTCCTCTTGATCCATGTCATCAGTTACAGATACTACTCTTGTACTCATGATATCTTCAATGACTTCCGTTGGTTGCGCAGTAATAAGATCTCTAAGTGAGATAACACCAACTAATTTCTCTAGTTCATCTACTACGTACAAATAGTAGATTGTTTCAGCATCAGGAGCCTCATTTCTTAGCTCTTCAATAACATTCGAAACGATGTCTGTTGATGAAATGCTAACAAATTCTTTTGTCATAACGGCTCCAGCTGTTTCAGGAGCATAAGACATAAGTTCTTTAACATCTTGAGCTTCTTCTTTGTTCATTTTCTGTAAAATATCTTCTGCTTTTCCACCTGTCATAACGGCTAAAAAGTCAGCAACATCATCTGCGAACATGTGGTTAAACATCTCTGAAGAATAACTCTCATCAAGCTCTTGGTAAATTCGTTTTTGATCGTCAATCTCTAACCCCTCAAAGATGTGAGAAAAATCGTCTGGAGTTAAATATTCATACACTCGTTTCCTTGTGTCCTCCTCCAACTTTACAAAAATATCTACCTGATCAGTTGGATGCAATTCTAAAAATGTTTCTCGAAACTGTTCACGGTCCTCCGCTTGGAGTGTATCTAAAATGAGCTGTTCGTACTGCTCACGATTTTGTTCATCTAATTTCACCATAATGAATCCTCCTTATTTAGGAGTCCATTTGCTTCTTCGTTGATAGACAAGGTGTGAATGGACTCCAATTACTGGTATTATTTTTCTCAAATGACAACTTATACACTAAATTAGGTTCAGGATGATTATCCTTTTCCATTCCACATACCTCCTAAAATAAACAAACACCTCCCACGAATGGAAGGTGCTGTGCAAATAATCTCAGTCCTCAACAATGAATACTGAAAAAATCCCTCCATTCGTAGAGCTTTAGCACTGTGTGGCATAGGACGAACCAGCTACATTAAAAACCACCTTATGTCGATGGTTTCTGTTGACCCATTGGCGTCTTTGGACATTTTTGGGCAGCAGCGTATCTCCAGCACAGGAGCCTTCCTTGCCACACGTAAGCGATCAGACACGCAGCTACACCAAGTACAGATCCCATGCTTGCGCCAACAAGCACTTCTTTACCGAGGTGATTTCTCCACTTTTTAAAAGAAATCTGTCCTAACACAAAGGCTCTTGTAAAAATAGATGATGATTGTGTACCAGCATTCCCACCCATATCCATAATAACGGGAATAAATATAGCTAATATAACGATTGCTTCTAAAGCTTCCTCAAATGCGCCAACAACAGCTCCTGCTAGCATTCCGCCAATTAGGGTGATAATTAAAAAGGGAGACGAACCTTCCAAATTTGAAAGACAGAACCATTTACTAAAACATTACTTTTTGTAGCTTCTTTTTCTTTGAATTCCATTAATTCTTTTTGAGTTTGTAATTCTAATTGAGATTTTGCCATGTTGATATCCTCCTCCGTGACATGAATTGGATTTCATGCCAATCTTTTTTGTGTTTAATAAAGAATAAATAAAATGACTCAGGTTCAGGACTACTATCCAATTCAAACCACCCCCAGATACCAAATTTAATTAACAGTGACAAAAAAGACACCTTCAACGAATGAAGATGTCTTGTACACAGCAAAATTAAGCAGAGTCCTACTCTAACAAAAAACATGTCAAAGTAAAGACACAGCAAAAAAGGGTCAAGTTTCCTCCATTCGTAGAGCTTTAGCACTGTGCGGCATAGGAAAATTCCAGCTACATTAAAAACCACCTTATGTCGATGGTTTCTGTTGACCCATTGGCGTCTTTGGACATTTTTGGGCAGCAGCGTATCTCCAGCACAGGAGCCTCACCTAACGAGGTATTCAATTAACAACAGGTCTAACAATAACAGGGATGACTTTAATTTGTCAACAGGTTTTTTATCGTTAAAAAATTTGAAAGTGGTCAATTAGACTATATTCGTAGTTGAGTTAGTCCTTAGAGTCGTCTAAATTATGACCTATTAATACAAAAAAGTATCTGATATATATAAAACATCTGAATCACTGACCTTTTGAAAATTACTACTTGTTTTGTCTAGACCTTTCCTTTATTTTTTTGAAAGGTAAATCTTAATTAAGAAATACAAACAATTTTATAAAAAATTGAATAATACGATCTCCCAAACTGATCCTATATGTATTAAGGTTGAAGGAGGATCCTATGGATAAAGCAAATTATCAATTGATGAAAGATTTAACTGAAACAGAAGGATTACCTGGGGTTGAGGAAAGAATTTACAAGGTGATGAAAAGGGAGATCCATTCTCATACAGAAAAGATTCATACTGATAACTTAGGCAGTATTGTCGGACAAATAGGAAATGCTAAAACCGAAAATAATGTTGGCGGGTCATCTGGATGAAGTTGGCTTCATTGTAAGCGGGATAACGAAGAATGGTTATTTACGCTTTCGACCATTAGGTGGTTGGTGGGGACATGTATTACTTTCACAGCGAGTAAAAGTTCTAACAAAAAGTAAAGATTTAACGGGGATCATTGGTTCAAAAGCCCCTCATGTTCTTTCCGCAGAGGAGCGAAAGAAAGTCCTTGATATTGATAAAATGTTTATTGATATAGGAGCAAGCTCACGTGAAGAAGCAGAGTCTTTTGGTGTAGCAGTGGGTGATCCTGTAGCTACGATTTGTCCTTTTGAGCCACTACCAAACGAAAAGATGTTACTAGCACGAACCTGGGATAACCGCGCTGGTTGCTACATTGCCCTAAGAGTATTAGAAAGACTAAGAGATCATTCATTGTCTAGTTCACTATATTCAGGTGCAACGGTTCAAGAAGAAGTTGGACTCAGGGGGGCAGAGACATTAGCTAACATGATTCAACCAGACATTGCTTTTGCTACAGATGTAGGAGTAGCTAGCGATATTCCTGGGATGAATCAAGAAGAAACAAGCCTTGAGCTAGGAAAAGGGCCAATCTTATGTTTTATGGATCGATCAATGATTCCACATCGGAAGTTGCGTGACTTTGTCGTAGAAACAGCAAAGGAAAAATCGATACCATATCAAATTGATATTATGACAGGTGGAGGGACTGATGCAGGAAAATTCCATGTAGCACACCATGGAATTCCTACAATGGTTGTAAGTGTGCCTGCAAGGTACATCCATAGCCATGTTTCGGTTGTTCATTATGATGATTTAGAGAATGCAGTAGAACTGTTATGTGAAGTAATTAAAAAGCTAGATCCTCAAATGATTCAACAATTGATTAGCTTGGATTGAACATCATAGGTAGGGACACCAAAGATAAAGGGTGTCCTTTTTCATAATCATCGAGTTGAAAAAATTATTGCAGAAGGAAGAAGAAGTGGGGATGGTAAAAAAGAAATGAATTCTTTCTTGGCTTGGATCAGAGATCGAATTCTGTCAATCCTTTTACCTCTATTTGTAGAACGAGGGAACCGATGGGTACATGAATATAAAATAGATATGGAGAAATAAAGTACATTAAGAACGGTGTAGCTATCATGTAATTTCCAACACGCTACCTGATAACTTAATGTACTATCAGGTAGCGTGTTTTTTTGTAATAATAGATATATTTTTATTTTTAGCTGTAGAATAGATTAATTCTAACTCCTTATACATTAGATCAGTTTAGGCTTCCTTCCGACCAGTAGTGAAATTACTTTTTCCCTCCTTTTGTCTTATGTTCCACAACTGGGACATTATTAATGAATAAAGAAAAATTGTTCTTGAGTAAATTCTACATCTATCATATACATCCTACAAATCTGAACGGATTATATCGGAGCGTTAAATGTTTAACTTGTTATTCTTAAAAGAGAAGGGAGGTTATTTAAATGGAATTGCTTGAAAGTATGAACGCAGTAGTAAGCTATATCGAAAACCATTTGGATGAAGATATTAATTACAAAGAAGTTGCAAAGATTACACATTTTTCTGACCATCATTTTAAACGAATGTTTTCATTTATAGCGGGGGTTACCTTGGCAGACTATGTGCGTAGAAGACGATTGACCTTAGCTGCCTTTGATTTAAAAGAAAGTGATATGAGAGTGATTGATGTAGCTATTAAGTATGGGTACAATTCACCAGATTCATTTTCAAGAGCATTTCAAGCATTACATGGGGCAAATCCTAGTACAGTGAAAAATT
This sequence comes from Halalkalibacter sp. HAAS-P013, assembly GCF_056619925.1. Classification (NCBI taxonomy): domain Bacteria; kingdom Bacillati; phylum Bacillota; class Bacilli; order Caryophanales; family Bacillaceae; genus Halalkalibacter; species Halalkalibacter sp. HAAS-P013. The sequence continues at coordinate 470,604 of NZ_JBWQTU010000002.1, read as the reverse complement.
CAGACGTTCCTTTAAAAGCGTATCCTCGGATGACCTTCCATATTTCGATTAAAGGAGATGTTGAAATGAATTACAAATTTGTTGAGAAAGAGACTTTTACCGTAGTTGGGAAAAAAGAAACAGTAGCTTCTAGTGGAGATGAATTCAATCCAAAAATGTGGGAGCATATCGAGGAAATAGAAGAAGCTGTTAAGCCATACGATAATACTTCGTTTTCAGGTATACTAAATATTTCAGTGACAAAAGAGAATGGAGACATTGATTACTATATTGCTACAGCTACTACTAAGCAATGTCCCAAAGAACTTGAGATTTTGGAAATTCCTTCTCAAACATGGGCAGTATTTCAAGCAACAGGAGAAATGCCAGACGCTTTATTAACAACATGGGAACGAGTGTATACCGAATGGTTCCCAACATCTGGTTATGAATTAGCTGAAGCTCCCGAATTTGTAAAAGGAATTAGCGATACAAAAACGGAAATTTGGGTTCCTGTTAAGAAAAAGCAATAGTTAGAGGGAGGTCTTTGTGACCTCTCTTTAACTTATTAAACAAACGGGGGCGTTGATTTAACAAGGTCAGCGAATGAATTTTATAAACAAAGCCAAGGAAAAGGGCAAAGGTAGGGGAGGTGTGCCAAAAGCTGGTCCACCTCCAAACGTATTTGTCAAGTGTATTTCTTAAATAGGAAGGGAAATACGAAAAATAGTCTTTTGTTCATCTGAAGAACAGGTTAGTTCGCCTGAGTGCTTCTCAATGATTTTTCTACAAACAAATAATCCAATCCCAGTGCCCAGTTCCTTCGTCGTATAAAATGGTTCAAAGATCGTTTCTTGGACATCTAATGGAATCATTGGACCGTTATTTGAAACTTCTATGATAACTCGTTCATCCTCGATAAAACATCTCAAGTATATTTCTCTTGGTTTTGGACATTGCATGACGGCATCGATGGAATTAAATAATACATTTAAAAATACTTGTTTTACTTCATCTTTATGAGCTTCAATATTGATTATAGCATCAGTGTCCGTGAAAATATGAACATCCGAATCCACAATGCTTGGATAGAGGAAGTTTAATATTTCATCTAGCACATCACTTAATATAAAGGTTTCTTTTGGACTTTCTATAGTGTCCATTTTTGACGTATGCAAGAACTGAGTAATTCTAAACTTTAATTGATCTAATTCTAGTTCGATGATATCTAGATACTTTAAGTTTGGATATTCTGTTCGTAGCAATTTATTAAAGCCAATAATTGATGTTAACGGGTTTCTGAATTCATGTACAAAACTTGAAGACATTTGACCTAAAATGGCCAGTTTGTCTTTATGGGTTTGATTAATAAATAGCTTCTTTTCCTCAAGCTCTGACTCTTTTATTTCTGTGTACCGTGTAACGGCATGGTAGCAAAACTGATCAAATTGCGAATTAACCTTATCAACGATGAGTGGCAACTGGCTACTATTTACGTCTGCCTGTAGGACAAACTTAATAAGGATACTTCTACCTATATTAACGTTATAAACAAAGTCTCCTATGTTTATATTCGCTTCAACTCGTTCTTTAGCTACTTTGTACGCTAAATGTTTAACATCATCCATAGTAACTGTGTCCAGTAATGTATTTTTGATTAAAACATACATTAGATAACCGTTCTCTTTTACTTTTTCTTTATGAATATCTGCCTGATCTTGTATGGTTTGTTCTTGCCACATTGAGATAAAATTCGATTCATTCTTTTCTAGAAAATCAATTATTGCTTGAGGGACAACATTAGCTAAATCAGGCTCTAATGACATAGTAAAATAAGTCACCACTTTCCAATGAAATCACCATGTCAAAATAATGATGGTATTAATTTAATTAGACAATTTGTGAGTAATTCCTTTTGTTATTTTTGAGAATTAATAAATAATTGATGAACGAAGGCATAAAAAGCAAAATAAGTCACCCAGCCCACTTGGGTGACTTATGACAAATCAATTAGCAGCTATCCATTAATAATTTCTCCACCATTTACATGGAGGACTTGCCCAGTTACATAGGAAGAGTCATCGGAGGCTAGGTATACGTAACTTGGTGCTAATTCAGCCGGCTGTCCTGGTCTGCCCATAGGGCTATTCGTGCCGAACGTAGCCACTTGATCCGCAGGAAAAGATGAAGGGATAAGAGGTGTCCAAATAGGGCCCGGCGCCACTGCATTAACGCGAATTCCTTTAGATACAATACTTTGAGAGAGAGAGCGAGTTAAGGCAACCATTGCTCCTTTTGTAGAAGCATAGTCCATTAAAACCGGATTTCCTTTATATGCAACGATTGAAGCCGTATTGATAATCGTACTTCCTTTTTGTAAATGTGGCATGGCCGCTTTAATAAAATGAAAGCAAGAGAAGATATTCGTTTTAAAGGTACGTTCCATTTGTTCAACTGAGATATCTTCAATGTTTTCTTGATAATGTTGTTCAGCCGCATTATTTATTAAACAATCTAATTTTCCAAAGGTCGAAATCGTTTGTTCTATTGCTGTTTGACAGAAGGATTCATCCCCAATATCTCCAGAAAGCAACAGACACTCTCCACCGTATTTTTCAACTTCTTCTTTCGTCTGCTTAGCATCATCATGTTCTTCAAGGTAGACAACGATTACTTTGGCTCCTTCCTTCGCAAAGGCAATAGCAACAGCTCGTCCAATACCGCTATCACCACCTGTAATAAGTGCGACCTTATTATTTAACTTTCCGCTTCCTTTATAGTTTAGATCATCATAGACAGGTAAGGGGTTCATCTTACTTTCGAGACCTGGTTGGTGATTCTGAGATTGAGAAGGCTGCCCGTCCGTTTGTTTTGATTGTATTTCATTATATTTCATACGATCACTCCTTTTAAAAAATCATTATTAGATTGCTCTTGAAAAGGAGGAAATAATCACGTGTAAAAAAGAGGTGTCCTATAAGGAGATTCAACCTTTTTAGGACACCTTGAATAAAATTAAGCAGCATGTGAGCTTGATGAATTTACTGACTGTCTATGAGCTTTACGTATCTTGATCATGTACCAAATAGCAACAACAAGAGTAATCGCACCACCAATGGCAAGTGACAGTTCATATGGAAGAGAGAACCCTTCTGGTGCATATAAGAAATAAGTCGAAACAACAGCTGTCATAAATAATGCAGGAATTCCACAAATCCAATGGAATTTACGTGATTCTAATAAGTACATCGTTGCTGTCCAAAGCATTACAGTAGCAACGAGCTGGTTCGTACCTCCAACGTATCTCCATAAAAATGTATAATCGATCGTTGAAAGCCAAAAGGCTGGAATAGTAACAGGGATCGTAGCTAATAACACCCCTTTGAGTCCACGAACTTTAAAGAATTTCTCAACCAATTCAAATACCATCATACGTGAAGAACGTAACGCTGTGTCACCTGTTGTAATTGGTAGAATAATAACACCAAGAATTGCAAGAATACCTCCAAGTGTTCCAAGAAGCGTAGTTGAAATTTCATTTACCACTCCAGCAGGGCCACCTGCAGCTAGTGCCTCTTGAAGACCACCAGTACCACCAAAGAATGTCATACCAGCCGCAGCCCAAATGAGTGCAATGACTCCTTCAGCAACCATTGCTCCGTAAAACACTTTTCTACCATGTGATTCACGTTTGATCGTACGAGCGAGAATCGGACTTTGCGTACTGTGAAAACCAGAGATTGCTCCGCATGAGATAGTTACCATTAATAAAGGCCAAATTGGTAAGTCACCAGGGTGTAAATTAGAAATTGTAAGATTTGGGATGGGGCGATCTGTTAACAATAAAGCAATCCCAATTGAAACAGCCATAAAGATTAAAATGGCACCGAATATAGGATAAATTCGGCCAATTATACGATTTACTGGTAACACGGCAGCAATTAGAAAATAAGCAAAAATAATAACAAGTGCTACTGTAAAAGAAAGTGGCGTAAGACTTGCGATTAATTGTGCAGGACCAGCAGTGAACGCTGCCGCTACAAGAATCATAAGTACAATTGAAACAACGTTAATGATAACGCGCATCGTGTTACCAAGGTAACGGCCAACTAAGCTTGGAAATTGTGCTCCATTATGACGTAAAGATAGCATTCCTGAAAAGTAATCGTGAACCGCTCCAGCGAAAAGACAACCAATAACAATCCAAATGAAAGCAACTGGACCATATAATGCACCAGCCACAGCACCAAAAATAGGACCTAGACCGGCAATATTTAATAGTTGAATTAAACTTGCTTTCCACCATGGCATTGGTGTGTAATCTATTGCATCAGAATTTGTATAAGCAGGTGTCTTGTTTTGATCATTTATACCGAAGATGCGTTCCACAATTTTAGAATAGATAAAATAGCCAATAACAAGAAACGCAATCGCAAAAAGAAAAGTAAACATAATGAGTCCTCCAATTATCTGAAAAATCTAAGTATGATACGTATTGTAACTATTTCTTACATACGAATCAATATATTTTTCTGAAAAAACTTTAAATTCATTAAATTTAAGCGGTTTCAATTACAAAAAGGCTATTTTTTATTTTCATAGAGAGGATTAGCTAGTCTAATCTACAAATAAAAAAGATGAGTCCTAGAGCAGATTCACCTTTTTCAAATAATTATTCTTTTGATCGCGCTTTTGTTGGATCACAGTCAGGTGCATCGAGATGAGCAGATTCAGCTAATTTTATTAAGTAATAACATTCTTCACGTGCCATATGATCGGCCATTAATTGATCAAGTGTACCTAGGAGCTTATTTGTCATTTCCAATTCTTCTAGTTCCTCTAAAAACGTCTTAAACAAAATGAGCTCAAGTTTAACATTTTCATTAAACCGTTCAAGAGCGGGAAACTGATCAACATTTGCGCACAAATACCCAGCCATTTCAACAGCTTTAATATAATACTGCTCAAATCGCTTCGTAAATGCTTCACTTTTGTTTTGTAACTGTTTCTCGACTAAATCAAGTGAATCAGTAATCCCTCCTGCGTGGCCAGCCGCATCAAGAAGCCAGACCAAGTGATGGTGGAGTGGATGGGAAATTGGTGGTTCTTGTTGCTCTAATAGGTAAGGAAGAATTCGCAAATACTCATCAACCTCATTTACCATATGATTTAGAAAGGTTGGACTAAGTTCTATCGTTACGTCGCCGACCAAGTGTTCACGAATAATTTTAAGCTTAAAAGCCCTAATTCCTTGTGCTTGCTCATTTGCTTGTTCAGTCAGACGTTGAAGCTGCTCCATAGTAAGGTTTTGACGACTCGTATTAAGGAGTGAATCATAGGTATCAATAAAAGTTATAGCCGCTTGGACTAACTCTGTTTCCATTGGAGACAGAGTATCTCGAATAAATCTAGCATGATCACCTAAAATCTGTAGCCAAAATCGATGTTCAAACAATGCGGAATGATAGAAGTTATTCAATGAACGAAACCTCCCTTAAGGATACTCAATCAACAATATGTTGTTACAAAGAGCAATATGAGGCAAATATCAATACGAACCAAAAACAATCGAATAAAAAACGATGAGAGCTTGTCTCATCGTTACGTTGATTCTTATTCGTTTACAGCGTCTTTAAGTTGCTTACCTGGCTTGAATGCTGGGTTCTTTGTAGCAGGAATTTCAATTTCTTGTCCAGTCTGTGGGTTACGTCCTTTACGTGCAGAACGCTCACGTACTTCAAAGCTACCAAAGCCAACTAGTTGAACTTTTCCACCTTCAACAAGCGCTGTTGTAATACTGTCGAAAACTGCGTCTACTGCTTTTGACGCATCCTTTTTAGAAAGGTCTGCTTGCTCCGATACCGCATTAATTAAATCTGTTTTGTTCATGAAAAAAACTCCCTTTCATACCATGTTTTGAAAAACGCTCCATCCATGTGGTGAAGTGTTCATTCTTCATTTTTTAATAACTGTCCTGTTTCGACAAGCTAAAAATAAAGCCGCAACTTAATTTAATAATGAAACCCTAGTGGTGTCAAGACATTCAGCGGAAATTAAAGCATATTATCCCATTTTTTTCTCATTTTTTGACATGATCCCTTATTTTTTTGAATCTAACTGCAATTTTTGTAAAAAAATAAGAGGTGACTGAATTGTCAACCTCTTACATTTTCCGAACGGAAAATGTTGAAATCATGAATATACCTAGTATTAGTGTTATGATTAAAAAGTAAAATGGAGCAATATAGGAAACTAAAAGTAGCTGAAATGTTAAAATACAACCTGCAGCAGTAATAGGAAGGCCTACAAAATATCCTGTGCTTTCGGTAATGTTAAATCGAGCTAATCTAATTGCACCGCAAGCAATAAAGAAAATTGTAACAAACATACCTGGTAAACCAAAACTAAACAGAATTGCCTGATATAATAGAAATGCTGGGGCTACACCAAATGAGATAATGTCACTTAAGGAATCTAATTGTTTACCGAATTCTGAGGTACTATTAAAGCGTCTAGCAGCCGCCCCGTCCAAGCGATCAGTAAGTGCTGCAATCGTAATAAAAAGAAGTCCTAACCGTAATTCATTTTGTAAAATAAACATAATAGCAAAAGCACCTAGTCCTAAATTTAAAAGGGTTAAGGCATTGGCAATTTGCCCTTTTAATTTTTTGACGGTATGATCCAATTGATGTAAAAGGAACATGTCATCGACTCCTTATAAATTTATACTAAAACAAGTGGGAAATTAACGTTCTTAAATAATAATCATACCACATGTTGATGAGATCGACTAGATAATAAATAATGTTTCTGCTGTACAAATATTAGGAGGAATTATATTGAAAAAATTGCTTTTTCGTTCATGTATTGAACTTACAAATCATCGTTTGACATCATCAGCCTTGAGAAATTTCTCAAGATCAAAAATGAGCAAGCCATTAGTGAAACCATTTGCTCGAACGTTTCACTTAAATGATTCGGAAATGAAGAGACCATTAAATGAATACATGCATTTACATGACTTGTTTATTCGAGAACTAAAGCCTGGTTCACGACCCATTGACAAACAAACACACAGCCTTATCAGTCCTGTAGACGGAATTATGGCGCAGCATGGTGACCTTAGCAAAGGCACAGTGTTTCACGTTAAAGGACAAGACTATAATATTGAAGAAATGCTTGGATCTGCTCAAGCGGCAGAAACTTATTTCAACGGTCATTATTTTATCTTATACCTTAGTCCAAGTCATTATCACAGAATTCATTGTCCAGTTGATGGAATTATTAAAAGGCAGTGGCAGCTAGGCGGTCGATCTTATCCTGTTAATACATTTGGACTGCGCTATGGGAAAAGACCATTATCTAGAAATTACCGAGTGATTTCAGAACTTGATGTAAATGGCAAACATTTAGCGATTGTCAAAGTTGGGGCTATGAATATAAATACGATTGAACTTACCCATAATGAAGAACGTCTTTACAAAGGGGACGAAATGGCATATTTTTCTTTTGGTTCAACGGTAGTGTTATTGTGTGAGAATGGACTTTTATCGCATTCGGAAATTGAAGAAAATAGTGAAGTGAGAGTAGGAGAGACGATTGCATTATTAAACGAAAAAGGAGAAACCTCTTAAACGCTCTTGTATATGGATGAGAAACGGTCTACGGCTGGTTTAAGGAGAGGGCACTAAAAAAGGTAAAAACCGAAGGCCACTGAAAAAGTCCTTTCTAGCCGATTCGAGGAAGCAGCAATGGCTCCACACGTTGCGCGCCTGCTATGAGAAACCCACTCATAGCAGGCTTTAAGACAAAGCAACGGTTCCGCTCATTGCTTAAAGGCCATTGAAAAAGGTAAAAACCACACCTTTTTCAGTGGCCTTAAAAACCGACCTTTTTCAGTGCCCTCTTTAAGGGTGTTTTAGAGACTGAGTAAAAGAGTATATAATATCAAGAAATAACGAGTAAAACGGCTCCTGTGCTTCTTGGGGGGCAATAATGATGAGACATCATTTAAAAATGTAAAGAACAAAAGGCCCGATTAATTTCGGGCCTTTTGCATTCAATTATTGTGGTTCATTCATTTTCTTTTCATACATCTTCTTTAAATCATCTTGCCCGCTTTTTTCCCAAAGTGGAACTCCTGTACGGTAAGCGGCTCTGGTTACCATTAAGGCAGCAACTGGAGCAGTTAAGAATACAAACAAGATAGCTAGCAAGATTTTTCCAGCAAATATTCCTTCAACCCAAAGGAAGAACAAGAAAGTTGCTACCATAATCGAAATAACACCGAGTGTTGCACTTTTCGTCGCAGCATGAGTACGTCCATATACATCTGGAAAACGGATTAAGCCGATTGAACCAAGGAGACTAAGTAAGCCCCCTATAACAATAAAGATACTTAGGACAATTTCAGTCACGTTCAAAGACAACACCCCTTTCAATAAACTTAGATAAGGCTATTGTGCCAATAAAGGCAAGAATACTAATAACAAGAATTACTTCTGAATAGGCAAGAGTTTCTTGCAAAATCATAAGCAAACCGATAAAACCAATTAGATTAATTCCAAATGCATCGAGAGCCACAATCCGATCAGGCATAGTTGGTCCAATAACCGCACGAGTAAAGCAGACGAATAATGATATTGCCAATATTATTAACGTAATAGTTAGGACTGTTTGGAACATTATTTCGTCACCTCCAATATCGCGCGTTCAAATGTGTTGTGAATTTGACGAATCATTTCTTCTTTATTAGGAACATGAATCGAATGGATATAAATGTATTTGTTATCATCTGAAAAATCCATTGATAGAGTTCCTGGTGTTAAAGAAATAAGAGATGCAAGCAATGTTAATTCCCATTCTGTTTCTAGCTTTGTTGGAACCGCTACAATACCCGGTTCTATATCAAGCCTAGGTTTAAGTACAATCTTAATAACATCAATGTTAGCTAAAATAAGCTCTTTGAAGAAAAGTAAAGTTAATTTGATAAACGCCCATACACGCCGGAAGTAAAAATCAAATTGTAGAAACCTCCGTAATACATAGAGAATGAAGATACCTATTACATACCCAACTAGAAAATCAACACCAGTATAGCTGTTTTGTAGAAAGGTCCAAATGAGCGCGATGACAATGTTTAACAATATTTGAAAGGCCATAGCAACTACTCCTTAAGAACAGATTCGATGTAAATCGATGGATCTAGGATTTGTTCTGATACCTGTAATAAATAAGCGATAACAGGCTCAGCTGCAATACCAATAATAATTGATAATGCTACAAGCGGAAGGATCGGCAGAATTAGCTTGCCAACTTTTATTTTTGCTTGTTCCTCTGTATGTTTTTGTTCACCCCAGTATACATACATGAAAATCTTCACCATCGAGAAAAGGGTTAACATTCCAGTTGCAAGTGCAACAGCTGTTATTACATAATTGCCTTCCTCAAAACCAGCTATAACAAGTGGTAACTTACTAAAGAACCCACTTAATGGTGGAATTCCCGCGATCGACATTGCCATGATAAAGAACAGCCAAGCTAGGTATGGATGAGTTTTAAGAATTCCACCCATTTTTTTAAGTTCCGTTGTCCCTGTTATTCGTTGAGTAGCACCGGCAAATAGGAACAAGGCAGATTTAACAATTATATTGTGAGCAATATAAAGGATCCCAGCGGCAATAGCAAGTGGCGAATAAATACCGAGTGCCATTACCATGTATCCAATCTGACTGATGATGTGATAGGAGAGAATCATTTTAAAGTCAAAGTTGGAAACAGCTCCAAGTCCTCCTAAAACCATCGTCAAACCAGCTATTACTAGGATGAGATTGTGTGTAAAGCCAGGATCATGAGTGAATATAAGTGTGAAAGAACGGATAATTGCATAAATCCCTACTTTCGTTAGTAATCCACCGAACAATGCAGCAATCGCTGCAGGTGGCCCAAAGTATGAACGTGGGAGCCAGAAATAAAGTGGAAAGAGTGCTCCCTTCATCGCAAAAACAAAAAACAAAACAATGGCAATAACATTGAGTACACCTGTTTGTTCAAGTGCTGCTACACGTTCTGCAATGTGAGCCATATTCAAAGTTCCAGTTACCGCATAGACATAGGCAATCGCAACAATAAATAAAATAGAAGCAAATACGTTTATGATCACATATTTTAGTGACTCTCGTAACTGAAACTTCGTCCCCCCCATAACAACTAGAACATAGGAAGAAATTAGCATCACTTCGAAAAATACGAACAGGTTGAAAAGGTCACCTGTTAAGAAAGCACCATTAACGCCAGTTAGTAAAAAGAAGTAAAATGGGTAGAAAAAATACTTCTCTCGTTCAGGTGAGATTGTTTGAAAAGCAAAAAATAAACAAACAACCCCAATCACACCACATAAAACAACCATTACCGTTGCAAACATATCAGCAACTAAAACTATTCCAAATGGTGCTGGCCAATTACCAAGTTCCAAAACGCCAATTCCGTTCTGATAAACATGAATGGCAAGGTAGATTGAAATTAGTAGCATACCAATAGCTGTAAATCCGCTTATTACACGTTGAAGCGTATGGTGTTTTGCAAATAATATTAAAATTGAACCTATTATAAACGGGACTAAAACCGGTAAGATAATTAAGTTATTCATCAGCAGATCCCCTCAATTGGTCTAAATCATCAGTTTTATGTTCTTTATAAGTTCTATAGGCAAGAACAAGCAAGAAAGATGTGACCCCGAAACTAATTACAATGGCTGTAAGAATAAGAGCTTGCGGTAGCGGATCCGCATAAGCATCTGCCCCTAAACTTAACAGCGGTGGTGTACCCCTTTGTAAGCCTGCCATTGTTAAGAATAACAAATGAGCGCCGTGTGATAACAGCATAAGCCCAATCACAACACGTAATAAACTTCTAGTTAAAATCATATACGTTCCGACCATGAAGAGGACACCGACAGTGATGGATATCAGTATTTCCATTATGCATCATCCTCCGCAACTGTTAAAATAGTAAGTAAGGTAATTCCCACAACGACTAAATAAATCCCTAAGTCAAATGGCAATGCTGTTGTAAGCTCAGTCTCTCCTAAAATAGGGAGTTGATAGTATTCGAAAAACTGAGTGAGAAAAGGATAGCCAAATAGCATACTAGAAACACCTGTTGCAATTGAGAGCAAAAGTCCAATTGCAATAATCGAAGTATAATTAAATGGCAACGCCTTTTTCATGCTCTTCATATCGAAGCCAATATACATTAATAAGAGAGCACATGCTGTCATTAACCCTCCAATAAACCCTCCGCCGGGATTATTATGACCGGCGAAGAATAAGTAAATCGAGAAGGTTAGAATGAGGAAGGTGACAACTCTACTTAGAGTATGAAGCATTACTTCATTTGACTTGATTCGTTTCTTCACACATCTTCCCTCCCTGTCATTCGTAGTTTAATAAGTGTTACAACACCAAGAGCTGCAATTCCAAGTACAAGTACTTCGAGTAAGGTATCTAACCCACGGAAGTCTACTAGGATAACGTTAACCATGTTGTAGCCACCAGCAAGCTCTTTTGAATTCTGAATGAAATATTCAGCAATTGATTCAAAATTAGCTTCATTTCCGAGTGCTGCTGAACTTAGTCCGATAGCAGTCACAAGCCCGCCAACTGCTATAGAAATAATCAAATTAACTATATTAAAACGTGGCTTGAACGATTCTTTGCGTAGCTCGGGTAAGTGATAAAACGCAAGCATTAACAGAACTACCATTACAGTTTCAACTAACAACTGGGTTAATGCTAAGTCTGGTGCCCGGAAGACAACAAAGAAAACTGCTAGTAGAAAACCAATTACACCAACGACAATGACCAACGTAATACGGTGGTTAATAAATGGTATCGTCAAAGTTGCAGCAATAAATACAAGACTTAAAACCCACATAAATGGATCAATTCCAGTAACGTTGGTTGTGTCAATTGCAAATGCATCGTAACGATACATTGTATAGCCAAAGAGTAAAATCATAAATACACACATATAAACAAAATAATCTCGGAGTAACCCAGTCATCTGAATACGTGTAACGAATTGAGAACCACTGACTAGACCTGATAAAGAATTGTCATAGAACCAGTTAAGAGGGTCTCGCTCTTTTTGATAAAACGCCATTTCTGACCATTTTTTCATCATCATATAAATGAAGATACCTACTATGACGACGCCAATAGTCATAAATAGTTCTGTATTGAAACCATGCCAGTGATAAATGTTGACATAAAACCTTTCATCTGCTTCTAAAAGGTTTGGAAGAATGGCAGCCATAGCCGGTTCAATCAGTGTGTAAGCAAGCAAATTAGGAAAGAGGCCAAAAATAACTACTAGAGAACCTAGAACAATTGGACTGATTAACATACCAATTGGAGCCTCGTGCACATGTTTAACATCATAGTTTTCTGGTTTGAACTTTCCCGTGAACGTTTTGAAGAACATCACCATACAGTAAACAAAAGTAAAAACACTAGCAATCCAAGCAAGGATAGGGAAGAGAACCCCCCATGTTTGCATATTGAATATATCTAGTTGTGTAGAATTTAAAACCCCTGTAAAAAACATTTCCTTACTCAAAAAGCCATTAAATGGTGGAAGCCCTGCCATTGATGCAAGACCGATTAAAGAAATCGTAAATGTTACAGGCATAATTGTCATTAAGCCGCCAAGTTTACGAATGTCCCTCGTACCAGTCTCGTGATCAATGATTCCAGCAGTCATGAACAAGCTACCTTTAAACGTAGCATGGTTAATCAGATGGAACACAGCAGCAAGAATAGCTGTTGTATAGATTGTCTCTGTTCCGTATCCATAGTAAAGGGATGCCGAACCTAGACCTAGTAAACACATAATCAACCCAAGCTGACTAACAGTAGAGAAAGCAAGGATGGATTTCAGGTCTTTTTGACGAACGGCAGATATCGATCCCCAGCAAAGTGTTATGATTCCAAATATGGACAGGATCCAGAACCATTCTGCAGCTCCGCCAAATACAGGTGTAAGACGAGCTACTAAATAAATCCCAGCCTTAACCATTGTGGCTGAGTGCAAGTAGGCACTTACTGGTGTAGGTGCTTCCATGGCATCCGGTAACCAGATATGGAATGGGAATTGTGCTGATTTTGTAAAAGCACCCAGTAAAATTAGGAGCATCGCAGGTAAAAAGAGAGTACTTGTAGTTACTAAATCAACGTTAGCAATGATTTCACGAATGCTGAATGTTCCTGTCACTATATACAGGAGGGTGAAACCACCAAGCATCGATAAACCACCAAATACAGTAATTAGTAATGATTTTTGTGCTCCGTAAGTAGATTTCTCACGGTGAAACCAATAGCTAATTAATAGGGAAGAAGCTAAACTTGTTAATTCCCAAAAGACATATAGGACAATTAGGTTATCTGATAAGACAACACCTAACATTGCCCCCATAAACATTAACAAGTAAACATAAAAGTTGTTAAGCTTCTCAGTCTTTTTAGACAAGTAGTAGATCGAATAAAGAATAACTAGTGTCCCAATCCCTGTTATTAACAGTAGAAACAGTAAACTTAACCCATCCAGATAAACAGTAAAATTAATCCCAAGAGAAGGAACCCAAGGGACAGTGTACTTAATAACTTCTCCAGCGGACGTTATCGGCAAATACTGGATGAAATAAATAAATAAGACGAGCGGGAGTACAAGGACAAACCACCCCGTATGTATTGGTCTTACGTACTTATACAAAAAAGGGATCAAAATGGCTAACAAAAATGGGGAGATTGTAGCCCAATGCAAAACCGTCAATTGACATACCTCCTTTTTTTCTTTAACAGTGTAACTTGTGAACTTCCTTCATTTACCCTCAAAATTCTCCTGCAGAATACACAATCCTTAAGGCTAAATAAAAGTATAACCTACTTTTTAGACACATGCATCCAAGACATCTTTAGCATTTACCAATTTTCAATAACTTATTAAATATGTAGAAATGAGAAAAAATAAAAGAAAAATTTTTTTTTTGCAAAGTAAAACTAGAGGGTTTCCATGATTATTTTGTTGAAATTGGAAAAAGTATGTATATTTTTTAGTGAGGTGCGACAGTCTATAAACAAAAGCAAGTTTAATTTTTGAAAGTGAATGTTAAAAGTTCAGGATATGGGATATGAAACGAGAGTTACCTAAAAATAGGAGTGACAACGATGAACAATAAGCAGAAGGGGTTAGCGGCAGTATGTATTTTTCTTGTCCTATTTTCTGGTGGGTGGTACGCTAATGAATTTAATAATCGTACGATTCATGAGAAGGGGCTTGATGGGCCGAACAATGTGACAATCCAACAACTGCATGATAATGTCGTTCCGACTACATTCCCGTTCCAGCCAAGAGAATATATTCGTATTGGCAATCGTGCTCCAGAACGTAGTGAATGAGTTGGCAGACAATAAAAAAAAGGGCAGCTATCATTGTGATGGCTGCCTTTTGCATTATGAAGATAATTTTATTTTATCAGAGAGGGAACGTTTCGCTATTTCCATACGTATTAATTCAATAAAATCATGGCTCAAGTTTAATTCAACGGCTTTGTAATATGTCTCAATTAATAATTCATCAGAAAGGTTTTGCATTTGTTCCTGTCAAAATTCGACAGGTTCACCTCCTCCATATTTAGTTTGGCCAAGTTTATAGGAATAGAATCAGTTCTAAGTGAATAAATTACTAAGTTGTGCTTAATGTGCTTTAATCCTATCATGACTCCAGAAATAGAACAACTGTTCTACTTATCCACACTGCTAGGTGGATAAGTTGTTAGTTTCCTGTTTATTACCAATAAGAAACCCTTATGATATTAAGGGGATAGCGTGTATAAAGTTATCCACAGGTGTTGATTAGTGCTTAGTTTTGTCGAAAAATTTTTAAAAAAGTTGGAAATAATAACAGTTTTTTTAAACAGCGTCGTTTTTTGACCATTACATTTGAAAAAAAAAATAACAAAAGGTATAGTTAAAGTTTGGTAGACGTGGCATTTACTACGTAAAACAATGTCAACAATCGGCAATTCAACTGTCGGGATGAATGGATCGATTGTCTCTCATAATAAGAAGTAAGCAGGTTAAGAAGGATGAAAAAGTAGGAGGATAATATGGAAGAAAGAAATACAATTTGTGCAGGTTGTGGTGTAGTGATCCAAACTGAGTCAAAAGAAAGTCTAGGTTATGCACCCGCATCTGCACTAAAAAGAGATGTGATTATTTGTCAACGTTGTTTCCGTCTAACTCATTATAATGAAGTACAAGATGTTTCACTAACTGATGACGATTTCTTGAAAATATTGAATGGCTTAGGACAAAAGAAAGCATTAATAGTGAAAATTGTTGATATTTTTGACTTTACAGGAAGTTGGCTACCGGGCCTGCACCGATTTGTCGGTGGAAATGATGTTTTGTTAGTTGGAAATAAAGTAGACCTTTTGCCAAAATCACTTAATCATAACCGATTAGTAAATTGGATGAAAAAGTCTGCAAAAGATCTCGGTTTAAAGCCGATCGATGTTTTATTGATGAGTGCTGAAAAAGCAATTGGAATAGAGGAGGTTGCTTCTGAGATAGATCGATTGCGTAAAGGACAGGATGTATATATTGTCGGCTGTACAAACGTTGGGAAATCAACATTTATCAACCAAATGATTAAGGCATTTGGCGGGGATACCGAGCAGTTAATTACAACTTCTCACTTTCCTGGAACAACATTAGATATGATTGATATCCCACTTGATGATGGAAAAGCATTATATGATACTCCGGGAATTATTAATCATCATCAAATGGCTCATTATATAGATAAGCAAGAGCTAAAAGTAATTACGCCTAAAAAGGAAATAAAGCCAATGGTCTTCCAATTAAATGAAGGACAAACATTATTTTTAGGTGGGCTAGGGCGTTTTGACTTTGTTACAGGAGATAGAACATCCTTTACTTGTTATGTTTCAAATGAACTAAATATTCACAGAACGAAAAGAGAAAAGGCAGAAGAGCTTTATCAAAATCATTTAGGTGAGCTTTTAACGCCTCCGGGCAACAAAAGCAGGGAATCACTTCCTCCACTTGTAAAGCATACATTTCGTATTAAAGATAAAAAAGTTGACATTGTCTTTTCAGGATTAGGATGGGTCACAGTGAACGGAACGGATTTAGAAGTAGAAGGTTATGCCCCAAAAGGAGTTAATGTCACAATTAGAGAATCAATTATATAAGAAGAACGTTTTGTTGGGAGGAGTTATAGGTGGGGAAAGTCTTTGGTTTATTAGGTCATCCGGTAGGGCATTCAATGTCTCCGAACATTCATAACGACGCTTTTAAACAGATTGGAATTGAAGCAACGTATCATGCTTTTGATGTAGGGCCCCAATTCGTCAAAGAAGCCGTTCATGGAATACGAGCTTTGCAAATAGTTGGCTGCAATGTGACTGTTCCACATAAGGTTGTTGTTATGGAATATTTGGATGAGATCGATGAGGAAGCACGTCTTATAGGTGCTGTCAACACGATTGTCAATCAAGATGGAAAGTTAATTGGATACAATACAGATGGTCGTGGGTTTGTTCAGTCATTAATAGAGGAACTAAATGAGGACCTGAAAGACAAACGATTATTACTGATTGGCGCAGGTGGTGCTGCAAGGGGAGTGACTACCGCACTTATGCTACATGGCATTGGGCACCTTGCCATTACAAATCGAACATTAGAAAAGGCAGATCCGATCGTGCACTTGGCAAAGACGTTGAAGACTCCAGCCGAAGCGGTTGATCGTGCACAAGCAGAAAAGAATCTAGATGAGTATGATGTCATTATTAATACGACTTCTGTTGGAATGAGTCCAAATATAGAGGAGATGCCACTTGACTTAGGAAAATTAAAAAGAGAGGCTGTAGTTTGTGACCTTATTTATAACCCGTTAGAAACAAAGTTATTGAAAGTGGCAAAAAGGAAAGGGGCCACAACAATCAATGGTGTTGGAATGTTTGTCAATCAAGCTGCACTTTCATTTGAACACTGGAATGGAGTAACCCCTGATCGAAATCGGATGAGGAAAATAGTTTTAGAACAATTAGGAGGAACAACATGTTAACTGGTAAACAAAAAAGATTTTTACGTTCAAAAGCTCATCATTTAAACCCAATTTTTCAAGTGGGAAAAGGTGGAGTAAATGATAATATGAGTAAACAAATAGAGGATGCATTAGAAGCAAGAGAACTACTAAAAATTAGCATCTTGCAAAATTGTGAGGAAGAGAAAGATGACGTCGTAGAACGACTTGTTGCACAAACAGGAGCAGAGCTCGTTCAAGTCATTGGGAACACGATTGTCTTATATAAAGAATCTAAAGAAAATAAGGAATTAGTTCTCCCTTCTTAAGTAAAGAGCAGGAGAGTGAAATGATGAAAAAAATTGGATTATTTGGAGGAACATTTAATCCTCCTCATTTAGGGCACTTGTTATTTGCTCAAGAAGTGTTAGTTGAATTTGAATTAGATGAAATTTGGTTTATTCCTGTTAATGTTCCCCCGCACAAAGAAAGCGATGATCTTGCTTCAAATCAAGATCGAGTAGATATGCTTGTAGGGGCTACAGATGATCATGAACAATTTTATGTTAATACGATTGAGTTAGAAAGGGAAGGACCTTCATACACAATTGACACAATGAGACAGTTGAAACAATTATATCCAACTTATGAATTTTATTTTTTGATTGGTGGAGATATGATTGAGTATTTGCCTAAATGGGAAAAAGTCGATGAATTATTTGAGTTAGTTACATTTATAGGTGTGAAGCGTCCGGGGTCTTCGGTGGATACAACTAATTATTCTAAGCAGGTTCGTCTTTTGGAAATGGCCCAAGTTGATATTTCATCAACTGCGATTCGCAAGAGGGTTCAAGAAGGGAAACCAATTACGTATATGGTTCCAAATAGTGTGGAAGCATTGGTGAAAGAGAGGGAGTTATATGAACCGAGAACAAGCATTAGCCATCGTGAAACTTCATCTCACTGATCACCGATATATTCATACACTAGGAGTAGTAGAAACTTCTATCGATCTTGCTAATCGCTTTGGTGCGGATCAGGAGAAAGCGGAGCTCGCTGCTATTTTTCATGATTATGCAAAATTTCGCGATAAAGAAGAAATGAAAAAGGTCGTTCAGGAAAAACTAGTAGATAAATCGTTTCTTGATTACGGAGATGAGCTACTACATGCACCATGCGGCGCATATTTTGTGAAAGATGAAGTTGGCATTGACGATAAAGAAATACTAGATGCCATTTACTATCATACAACAGGAAGACCAGAAATGACTCTTTTGGAAAAAGTCGTTTTCTTAGCTGACTATATTGAACCTGGTCGAAAGTTTAAAGGTGTTGATGAAGTTCGTGAGATCGCAAAAGTCAATTTAGATGATGCGATAATTCAAGTGCTTGAAAATACAATTGGCTTTCTAATGAAACGAAGACAACGTGTTTATCCAGATACACTTGCAACATATAATCATTTAATTAAACAAAAAAAGGAGAAGTGATGTTAGTGAATGAAACTTTATCACTTGCAGTAAAGGCGATTGATGATAAAAGAGGAGAAAATATTGTTGCACTAAATATGCAAGGTGTTTCACTGATTGCTGATTATTTTGTCATTTGTCATGGTAATTCAGACAAGCAAGTCCAAGCTATTGCATATGAATTGAAAAAAGTAGTCCAAGAACAAGGTATTGAAATTAAACGATTAGAAGGGTTCGACCAAGCAAGATGGGTTCTTATTGATTTAGGTGATGTCGTTGTACATGTGTTCCATAAAGATGAACGAGTTTATTACAATTTGGAGAAATTATGGGGAGATGCCCCTGTAGTAGAATTAGAAGGGGTATTAGGCTAATGGAATTGAAGCCTGGTTATAGTGTTAAGTTGGAGGTTATCCGAAAAGCGAATTTTGGCTATTTTTTAAGTGACGGAAAATCAGATATTCTTCTGCATGAACGTGAAGCGAAGGAAGTTATCGAAATAGGAGATCGGGTTGACGTCTTTTTGTATCATGACCACCAAGGACGGTTAGCTGCAACAATGGAAGAGCCTTTTCTAAAAATGGGTGAAGTTAAATGGTTAGAAGCAGTTGAAGTAAAAACAGGGCATGGTGTTTTCTTTCAGAACGGTATCTCTAGAGATCTTTTCCTATCAATGGACGAGCTCCCTTACGATCGTGAACAATGGCCTAGGCCAGGTGACAAACTCCCTCTGTCATTGACATGGGACAAAAGAGGTCGCTTAATGGCTAAGCTCGTGAAAGGAGAGCCTGTTGAAAAAGCTGCCAAAAAAGCTCCAAAAGAAATGATGAACAAAGAAGTAAGTGGCCATGTTTATCATTTTCTTGACGAAGGTGCTCTGCTATTAACGGATGAAGAGTATATTGCTTTTCTTCATAATGACGAAATGAATGGCACGCCAAGATACGGAGAGTATATAACAGCTCGCGTGCAATTTGTTCGGGATGATGGTCGAATTAATGTCACGATGAATCCGCTTAGGTCTGAACAGCAAGAAGAAGATGCAGAGCGTATTTACACATTTTTGCAAGAGCGAGGCGGTTCGATGCCTTATTGGGACAAAACTCCACCAGAAGATATAGAGTTAAGATTTTCAATAAGTAAGGCTAAATTTAAGCGTGCCCTTGGTAAATTAATGAAAGAAAATAAAATTGAACAGCGAGACGGTTGGACGCATATAAAGAAGTCGTAAAAGGAGACTATGAGATCGATGAATTATCAAGCGTTTGCTGCTTTGTACGATACGTTAATGGCGGATGCGCCTTATGACAAATGGATCGATTATATGCATGGACAACTACACAAGTCCAATCTTTCGGAGAGCCGGGTTCTTGATGTTGGATGTGGTACGGGGGAACTATTGGTCAGGTTGAATGATTTAGGTGCCGAAGTAGTGGGGGTCGATTTATCAGCTGAAATGCTTGCTATTGCAAAAGAAAAATGCGAGAAAGCTGGTTTTTCCCCCTTATTAATTCAGCAATCAATGACGGACTTAGAAGGCTTAGGACAGTTTGATGTTGTCACTGTCTTTTGTGATTCCCTCAATTATTTGGAAACCGAGCAGGAAGTTGTCGATACGTTTAAAAGTTTGTTTCAGCAAATGAAGGAAGGAGCCATTCTTTTATTTGATGTCCATTCAGTTTCGAAAATAGAAGAAGGCTTTATTGGACATACGTTTGCTGAAGATGCCGGTGAAATTGCATACATTTGGACTTCTTTTGAAGGTGATCACCTATATAGTGTTGAACATGAATTAACGTTTTTTGTACAGAATGAATTAGATTATTATGAACGAATGCTTGAATTACATAAACAGCGAACTTATCCGGTTGAACAATATAAGCAATGGCTAGTAGAGGCCGGGTTTTGTGATATATCTATACAAGCAGATTTCACTAGTGAATATCCTACAAATAAAAGTGAACGAATTTTCTTTTGTGCACGGAAAAACTTATAGAGGAATTTAGAAAAAAATAACGAATAAGAACCAGGAAGAGCCTCTAAGCTCTTCCTGGTTCTTATTTTTTCGTGAAAGATTCAGAAATTAATTCTTGATCTTCATAATACTTCGCATGTGTTTGTTGGAACAGATGATCAAACATCGCTCCAATTTCAGCTTCTAACACTTTTATTCCTTCTCCAGTTATCCCTCCAGGAACACAGACGCGTTCTTGTAACGTCGGTAAGGTGAAATGTCCTTTTTCTAATAACTTACCCATTCCAATCATCATATTCGTAGCAAGAGTTGTCGCATCCTCTTGAGTAATGTCGGTTTGTCTGACTGCCCCATCAATAAATTGTTGCATGATATAGCTAAAAAAGGCAGGACCGCAGCTTACGATATCAGAAGATACTCGTGTAATGTTCTCGTCGATAACTAAAGGCTCAGAAATTGATGACATTAAATTTGTCACAAATGTGCGGTCTTTTGGATGACATCTATTTCCAAAACTTAATAGGGAAGGTCCCGTCAAGGCTCGATTCAGAATACTTGGAATCGCGCGGGCAACTTTACAACTGACCATTTCCTCTAATTGAACAACTGAAATGGGACTTGTGATAGAGATTAATAATTTGTTTTTATCACATACATGAGTAATTTCGCGTAACACACTTGGCATCTGTAAAGGCTTGGTGCATAAAAAAATGACATCTGACTGCTTTGCTGTCGATATTGCATCAGGTGCAATCTTAAGGTCGGGAAAGCGTTCCTGTAAAACTTGAGCTTTTTCTCTATTTCGATTAGTTATGACAAATTGGTGCGGAGAAATGGCACCAGATTCTATGAATGATTCAAGTATAATCGTCCCCATACTACCTGTTCCAATTACTCCAATTTTCAAGATAGCCCCTCCTTCATACGATTATCGTTATGACTAAACGTATGAGGCTGAAAGGGATGTTATGACTTCAATTATTTTTCATTTAGATAATTTCCGACCATTTCAGGGGTCACAAGCTTTCGAGGTGGAAACTGAAACTGCATGGCAATTTGATTCATTTCTTTGGTGATCTGGTTAATTTCTGTTGTTTGAATTATTTTTCCTGATTTGGCTAATTCGAGCACGCTCGCAATTGCACGCTCCCTTTGGGCATCTAATGCTAGAAATTGTTTTTGTGCTTCACGATGTTTCTTTACTTGTTCTGCAATTTGTAAATGTACAGTCATTGATTATCGTCTCCTTACTATTCTTCGTTGTTTTTTTTAACCTATCAAAAATGAAAGGTGTGTTCATATGTTGAAAAAAATAGCTAGTTTAAAACAAGCAGGGGCAATAGTTGCATTCATACTAATAGTCAGTTTAGTATTGTTTCTGCATTTTAGCAATCCCAAAGAAGAAGAAGTTGTATTTGATTGGAACGAATACCAAAAGGAGCTTACTCAAGGTGAGCAACTTCCTGCAAGTATTGAGAGTAAAACGAGTCTAGTGGTAGATGTAAAAGGTGCGATTAGAATTCCCGGAGTCTATGAGTTAGAAGGAGGCGCGCGAATTGTGGATGCAATTGAAATTGCGGGAGGATTCAGGGATGATGCAGATGAATTAAAGTTGAATCTAGCTCAGTTGTTACATGATGAGATGCTAATTTATGTACCGAAAGAAGGGGAAGAGGGTACTACTGAATTAATATCTCATGGAGTAGGGGAAAATGATGGAAAAATAAGCATTAATGAGGCTACGGTAACGGATCTTGAACAACTTCCGGGAATAGGACCGGCCAAAGCCGCTGCGATCATTACTTATCGTGATGAATATGGTCCATTTAAAGGAATAGATGATTTATTACAAGTATCTGGGATTGGACCAAAATCGATTGAAAAGCTTCAAGAACACCTTATATTTCGTTGAAATTCGATAAGCATTGACGTTACTGCATCTTTTTTCTAAACTAACTATATGAAGATTAGGAGGATAAACTGTGCAAAGAATTTCTTGGGATCAATATTTTATGGCACAAAGTCATTTATTAGCGTTAAGAAGTACTTGTACCCGTCTAATGGTGGGAGCAACAATTGTTAGAGAAAAACGAATTATTGCAGGTGGCTACAATGGCTCTGTTTCTGGTGGTGCTCATTGTATAGATGAAGGTTGTTATGTTGTAGACAACCATTGTATCCGAACGATACACGCAGAGGTAAACGCCCTTCTTCAATGTGCGAAATTCGGTGTTCCGACAGAAGGATCTGAGATTTATGTGACGCATTATCCTTGTGTGCATTGCTCGAAAGCAATCATCCAGGCAGGCATTAAGAGTGTCTACTATGCAAAGGATTATAAAAATCATCCTTATGCAGAAGAGTTGTTTAAAGAAGCAGGGATTCAAGTTGTTCAAGTAGAGTTAGATGAGATACGCTTGGATCAACACCATCTTGATAAGATGAAATTCACAGCAGACTTGATAGATAAATTAGATCAAGCGGGTGTTGCAGCAGAAGACTTACAAGAGTTACGTAATCAAGCGAATTTTTTGTTTACACAAAGTTTTTTTAAGGGGTGAACCAACATTCTTCACCTCTTTTCTCTTCTCCCAATAGTTGCTACACTTGGCCTCTTTTTAGCTCTAAGAGGAGCGAGTGTGCCGTATCTACTCATCCTTACTGCCTTCCTCCTTTTTTGCCTATTACATCGTCAATTTTTCAAACTTAAGGTTCTTCTTTTCACTTTCACTTTTCTTGTTTATTATTTTGTGGGTATATATACAGTTGATCAAAGAGAAACGGTATTTGTAGCTGGTGAACAGACTATTTACGGTAAAGTTCAGATTATTCCTGTTATAGATGGTGATTCATTATCAATGCGGCTTGAAAGTAATAAAAAAGAACTGATTCAAATTCAAGCATATCTTTATGATGAGCAAGAGCAACAACAAATGAAATCCATTTTAGTCGGTGATTCGTGTAAAATCAGTGGTGTTCTCTCTCAGCCATTGCCTCCTACGAATTTTGGACAATTTGATTATAAGCGTTATTTATACGAGCAAAATATATTTTGGATTTTAAGACCGAATCGAGCAGGCATCCAGTGTATTAGTACGGATAATCATGGTTATTTTATGAAGTTACAACGGTGGCGTCAAAACCAACTACGAAAAATTGAACAGAACATTAGCTCAGATTTTAGTGGCATTATGAGCGCTTTAGTTTTTGGTGAAAGAGTAATGATGGAAGGTGAGTTGTTAGAAGCTTATCAAAGATTGGGTGTCATTCATTTACTCGCTGTTTCAGGTTTGCATGTAGGGTTGATTGTAGCCGCTAGTTTTTATATGTTAATTAGAATCGGTGTAACGAGGGAGCGATCAATGGAGGTGCTTCTATTTATGCTGCCCATCTATAGTGTGATTGCTGGTGCAGCCCCTTCTGTTATCCGAGCGGCGCTTATGGCTATGGTTGTTCTATTATTTATGCGGATGAAGTTACGAATTCCGCCATTTTTAGGTATTGTCGTTGTGTATTTAGGTTATGTTTTATTTAAGCCGTTTATTATATTTCAACTAGGGTTTCAGTTATCCTTTTTAGTCTCTTTTGGACTAATTACTTCGGCGCCTATTATTCAACGACGTTATAATCAAGCAGGTTTCCAGCTAGTGGCAATTACGATTGTTTCTCAACTCATTTCCTTTCCGATTATCCTTCTTTATATGTATGAAATTCCTATTTTGAGTCTTCCATTGAACGTAATCTATATTCCTTTTATTTCGTTATTTGTCCTTCCGTTAACCTTCATATCCTTTCTCATATCCTTTTTTCTACCAACAAACTATAATGTGCTCCTTTATTTATTAGAATCAGTTGTCCCTATCGTTCATCATTTTCTTTTGAAAGTAGCAGAATTAAAATGGGCGACTCTTATTGTTGGAAAACCGTCTACGTTAATTATGTTCCTTTTCTATGTCAATATCGTCTATGGATTTGTAAGTTGGGAAAAAGGAGGAAAGTTGTGGTGGAGAACTCCGTTGTTCTCCCTAAGCTTGATCCTTTTAGTTCAACTGTCACTTCCATATTTAGATTCAAAGGCAAAAATCACCATGATTGATGTAGGACAAGGAGACAGTTTTCTTATAGAGCTTCCTAATCGTAAGGCAGTTTATTTAATTGACACCGGTGGGACGATCTCTTTTATGAATGAAGATTGGAGAAGTCGACGAAGGTCATTTGATGTAGGAGCTGATATTGTTGTGCCAACACTAAAAGCTCAAGGTATCCGAAAAGTCGATCGGTTAATTTTGACACACGGTCATCTTGACCATATAGGTGGTGTGAAAGCTTTAGCCCGGAGTCTTGCAATTAAAGAAGTATTATATAGTAAGGGGCCGGTAGAGGGAGAATTTGAGCGTGATCTATTGAATGTTTTATCGGGAAATGGAGCGACTATTCATTTCATTAATGAAGGGATGGGTTGGAATAAAGGTGGTTCTTCGTTTGCTGTATTATCACCTGTTGGAACAGAATCTGACTTAAATGCAAGGTCTATCGTACTTTTGGCAAATGTGGAGGAGGTATCCATTTTATTTACTGGGGATTTGGAAGAGGAAGGCGAAAGGAGACTGCTTAGAGTTTATCCTGAACTCCAAGTTGATATCTTAAAAATCGGTCATCATGGTAGCAAGACTTCAACTACAGAGCCTTTTCTACAACAATTGAGACCAAAAGCGGCTTTCATTTCAGTTGGGCGCAATAATCGATTTGGTCATCCTCACCCTGATGTTATGAACAGGTTAGAGGAACAAGAGGTTACAATTTGGCGCAGTGATCTAAATGGCGCTGTCCAACTGTTAATAAAAAACAAAGAGGTAAACGTAAGAACTCGAAAAGGTCAGTAAGGAAAAGGAATAGGAAAAAGAGGGGTCTAGCGTACTGGAAAAGGTAAAAGCACCTTTTAGTAACACCTAGACTCCCTCTTTTATCTGTTAGACCATCTGTTCTTACATACCACTAAATACATCTACAATTGTAGCGATTACGAAAAGGGTTGCAAAGAAACCAAAAGGAATGATAAATCCAACAGCAGAATCAATTGCATCATTACGTTTGCATTGTACTTCTTTTTCAAAATGCATCTGGCATTCCTCCTTATTCAAATTCAAGTATACGGGATGGGCTAAAAAAATGCTAGGTAGATTGTTCGCCAATTTGACAAAAATATGAATGGTTCAATAAATTGTAAAAAAAATTTCAGATAGATTGGTTTGTCTGTAAAGAGTTGTCACCTATACTTTCGGTTTGCATAGGATATTATAAATAGTGCAAGGCGGTCATGGTTATCGTCGTAAGTAAGAGGTCCCGGGTTCTTATTTTACGGCGTTTATCATAAATGGGGGTCTGGCATTTGCGTAGCTAGACCCCTTTCTCATTTTTCTTGTCATATGGACGATCATTGTCTATCCTAAGAAGAGGACGAGCACAATAAACTCCTATAATAATATTCCCAAAAATTATGGGAAATAAGCAAGTGAAAATGAGGAATGAACATGTCATATTTAAAAATAAGAAAAGAAATTCAAAGTGGGAATATAAAACCAGTTTATTTTATGTATGGGACACAAACGTTTTTAATGGAAGATCTATTGTTTCAAATTGTAAAACATACAGTTGGTGCACAAGATGATCCAAATGTTATAACGTATAGTCTCCAAGATACACTGCTTGATCTTGCTGTGGAAGAGGCAGAAACGTTTCCTTTTTTTGGTGGAAAAAAGGTCGTAATTGTAAAAGATTTCTCCCTTGTTTCGACACAAAAGCCGGATACAAAATTAGAACATGATCTACAACGTTTGCAACAATACATAGAGCAGCCTTCGCCGGAAGCGATATTTATTTTATCAGCACCTTATGAAAAGTTAGATGAACGAAAAAAAATTACGAAAGCACTCAAGCAAAAAACAACTTTAGTGGAGTGTTTCCCTTTTGATGATCGAATGCTGTCTGAGTGGCTTGATGACCAAGCCTCAGCAAAAGGCTTTCAATTTACACCTGATGGAAAAGAACATTTGCTTGAACGTGTAGGCCCGCAGCTTTTATTACTTGCATCTGAAATGGAAAAGTTGGCCCTGTATGTAGGAGAAGAAGGGCAGGTAGATGGGAAGGTTGTCGGTCTTCTTGTGGCCCGTTCATTGGAACAAGATGTGTTTGCATTAATTGAATTTGCAGTGAAACAAAGATTAGATAAAGCATTATCTATTTATCATGATTTATTAAAGCAAAAAGAAGAACCGCTAAAGTTATTGGCGCTAATTGCAAGGCAGTTACGAATATATTATCAAGTAAAGGAAATGAGTCGAAGAAGCTATTCGCAGAAGCAAATAGCGTTGCAATTAAAGCTACATCCGTATGTTGTCAAGTTGGCAAGCCAACAAATGAATAATTTTGATGATCAGCGTCTCCTTCAATTATTAGAAGCTGCAGCAGATACTGACTATGCAATTAAATCAGGTAAAATGGAGAAAGTTCTTGCGGTCGAACTGTTGTTAATGAAATTAGCAAGTGTTCATGCAAGTTGAAAAGAAAAAGCACACGAAATCGATTCGTGTGCTTTTACCATTATGCAGAAAGTCCGTTAAGCTTTTTCGCAAGACGAGACTTTTGGCGAGATGCTGCATTTTTATGAATAAGACCTTTGTTAGCTGCTTTATCAAGCTTCTTAGTAGCTTCAGTGAAAGCTGCTTTCGCTACTTCAACGTCACCAGCTTCTACTTTTGCTTCAAAGTTCTTGATAGCAGTACGTAGAGCGGATTTAACTGAAATGTTTTGAGCACGACGCTTGTCAGCTGTTTTCACACGTTTGATCGCAGATTTAATGTTTGGCATATCATTCACCTCCTAATACATGTTGTTCAGGTTTGATCCCAGTCCATCTATTTATGAACGGTTTCGCTTCTTTTTCAAGGTACGTTGACACATTTCGCATCATTCATACAACAAATTGCATTTTACCAAAAATGACGCATGATTGCAATAGAAGAATGAAAACACGTGTGAGCGGAGACACTACATTCACGAGAGAGTCTATACTAGGAGTGTGGTCCAAATGAGTGAAGAATTAAATCTTGACCAATATCAAATACGTACTGATTTAGCGGTGGAAGCGCACCAAATGGTGTTAGAACAAGAAGAAAAGGCTGCTAAAGGAATGCCTCCAAAAGAGGTAAATGGGGTTCAAATAGATGAAGAAACAGTAGATGGTGTTTCAATCACAAGGGTAGTCATTGATGAAGTTGGTGCAAAAAGATTAGGGAAGAAGGCCGGAAATTATTTAACATTCGAAGCGCTTGGAATTCGAAAAAAGGATACGGAATTACAGGAAAAGATGGAACGTGTCTTTGCCAATTCATTTTCTGCCTTTTTAAAAGATATTGGAATTAAAGAAACTGATAAATGTCTCGTTGTAGGTCTTGGAAATTGGAATGTTACACCAGACGCGTTAGGTCCTATTGCTGTAGAAAATTTATTAGTAACAAGCCATTTGTTTAAATTAGCCCCTGAACAAGTTCAAGATGGATTTCGTTCAGTTAGTGCGATAACACCTGGTGTCATGGGGTTAACTGGGATTGAAACGAGCGATGTTATTTATGGTGTAATCGAAAAGACAAAGCCAGATTTTGTAATCGCCATTGATGCATTGGCTTCGCGCTCAATTGAAAGGGTCAATTCAACGATTCAAATTTCGGATACAGGTATTCACCCTGGAAGTGGGGTTGGTAATAAACGTAAAGAACTAAGTAAAGAGGCGCTAGGAATTCCAGTTATTGCTGTCGGTATCCCTACAGTTGTTGACGCGGTATCAATTACGAGTGATACGATTGATTACGTATTAAAACATTTTGGAAGAGAGATGAAAGAAGGAAATGCACCGTCTCGTTCTCTTGCACCAGCTGGGATGACATTTGGTGAAAAAAGGAAATTAACAGACAAGGATTTACCAAATGAACAAAAGCGTTCAACAATTATGGGGATGGTCGGGAATTTACCTGAAACAGAAAAGCGCCAGTTAATCCAAGAAGTACTTGCGCCGCTTGGTCATAATTTAATGGTGACACCAAAAGAAGTAGACGTATTTATTGATGACATGGCTAATGTTATCGCAGCCGGCTTAAATGCAGCCCTGCATCAAAAAATAAATCAAGAAAATGTAGGAGCATATACACACTAGAGAGAGAAGCCGCCGTAAAGGTTTTAAGCTTTTTGAGTGAACTTCTCGAAAAGCGCACGGCGAGCGGAGCCATTGCAAAACATATACGCGCAATCCAAAGAGAAAAGGGGTGATTTTCCTCTTTTCTTCTCTCTCGATGCAATGAGAGAAGCCGCCGTAAAGGTTTTAAGCTTTTTGAGTGAACTTCGCAGGAAAGCGCACGGCGAGTGGAGCCATTGCAAAACATATACGCGCAATCTAAAGAGAAAAGTCCTTCATAGGAAAGGGATTGCCGTTCCCCGCTTTATTTGTTTAGTGTTGTTAAATCCAATCCGTTGTTTTTGTTTAGATATAGGTAAACAAGTCCACCTCCCTAACATGTAAAACCCCAAATATTTTATTCGAAATATTCCCACTCTAGAAAATTTGACAAGAACTTGATGCTTCATCCTTCTTTTGATTTCTTTGTTCTAATCCCCTATTTAATCTCATAGGGTGATTGTAGAAGCTCCTTTACATTACAGCAATGGACTAATTTTGAGATATACAAGCTATCTACACGAGGAGAAGGGATGGGCTTATGAAAAGAAATCACTTTCGTAGTTTTACAATTAATCGGACGAGCCTAAAGCGTTTAATTACTATGACCATTATAGGCATTATGGCTTTGTTTATTTTTACAGGAATGCTAACCTCGTTTGAACCTGGATATGGACTAGCTTCTAACCAAATACATGAATGGGCAAATAATATAAGTGGTGAGGATTTTGTTCATGTGTTAGGAATGGAAAATAAGTTATTTACTCAGGCCTTGCCAGAAGGTAGTGAGCCCCCTAGTTTATCTAATATAGCTTTTCAAGTAGCTACAAGCATTAATCCAGATGACCCTAGAAGCTTACTGGGGAGGGAATTACCTGGGTTTGCCTTATTTGACGGGCAGATTATTGTTGCAGGGGAAGGGATGGACTATACAACCTTACCAGTTGAATCAGCTCCGCCAATGGATGTTATGATGGCTGAAAGGGAAGCAACACAAGAAAGTCTAGCTCAATTGGAAGAGATGGAAAAAGAAGCTCAACAATCACAAGGTACTACAAATGGAGAAAAAATTGTTCATATCATTCACTCTCATAACACAGAATCGTTCTTACCGGAATTAGAAACGAATGTTCCGAACGAGGCTTTCCATAGGCAAATTAATATAACGTTAGTCGGTGAAAAGCTAGCCCAAGAACTTGAAAAGCGGGGGATTGGGGTAGAGGTTGAAGATAGAGATATACAACAAAATTTACAAGAAAGAAGCTGGCAATATTCTCAGTCATATGATCAATCGCGTGAGTTTGTGAAAGAAGCAATGGCAAGTAACGAGGATTTAAAGTTTTTCTTTGATTTACACCGAGACACGATTCCTAGAGAGAATACAACAGTAACAATAAATGGTGTTGAATATGCGCGAACGGTTTTCGTTATTGGAGGACGCCATGAAAACTATGATCAGAATTTACAGTTAGCTAAAGAATTACATGAATTAATAGAAAAGAAATATCCTGGCTTAAGCCGTGGGGTCCTTTTGAACGACAGACCAGGTCAAAACGGTATTTATAATCAAGACTTATCTGGAAATTCAATTCTGATTGAAATGGGTGGGATCTATAACACTCTTACAGAAGCAAATCGTACTGCTGAAGCAGTAGCAGATGTATTTGCAGAATATTACTTTGAACATGTAGGAACAAGTGCTGAGTAGTGGGGGAGGTTGAACATGAAGAAGTTTATTGTGAGAATATTAGGGGGTGGCTTACTCCTGTTTTTAGGTGCACTGTTTGGTGTTCAATTAATGAACGAAGAGCTTGGGATCTCAACCCCCATTCCTCTCCAAGTAGAAAAGGAAGAAGCGAACCTTACAATAAATGTAACTGACCAAACAATGACTAAAAATGAATTAGTGGAGAAAAGGCAGTCGGTTGAAGAGGTAGGAAGATTTAACTTTTTCTCCGACCTTGGAAATCATATAGCTGCAGGATTGAATTATGTCAGTCGAGTAGTCTTGTCACAAATTATGTCTTTTGTTAACAATGTTCTTAACGGATAAGGCTAGATATATAAAAGGAGATGTCGCATGCGACATCTCCTTTTTAAGCTAAATTAAACATCGATTGTCGGAGTTGCGTCTCCTGTTGTTGGAACTCCATATCCTGCTATAGGTGCTTCGCAATCACTATAACAAGCACCATACTCATAACCTGTAGCTGGTGCTGCAGCTGTACCGTAACCTAATTCTGCTGCCGGAGATGAAGCGGTCCCCGTGCCTGCTCCTAGTGTTGCTTCAGTAATTGGTCCCCAAAAAAATATCATTTTATTCAAACCACCTTTTCAAGAAGATACTTTCAATGTATTCAAATAAATACTATGCGAAAGAGCTGTAAGGGGATAATTGTTGAGGACTGAGCCCAATTATTGGGTAATTTTCATATAGAAGTTTCACGATTTGACATGAAGTTTGTTGCCTGACACTTAAACGATTGGTATAATCAAAAATAGTGTACTTGTACGAGAATGTAGGAGTGATCATGTCATGAACAAAGAACAAAGGCTAGCACGTCAGGCGAAGATACGAAATTTTTCTATCATTGCCCATATAGACCACGGGAAGTCGACGCTTGCTGACCGTATTTTAGAAAAAACGGGAGCACTTACTGAACGTGAAATGAAAGAACAAACGCTCGATGCGATGGATTTGGAGAGAGAGCGCGGAATTACAATCAAACTTAACGCTGTTCAGCTTACTTACAAGGCTAAAGACGGCGAAGAATATATTTTTCATTTAATTGATACACCAGGACACGTAGATTTCACGTATGAAGTGTCACGAAGTTTGGCTGCGTGTGAAGGGGCTTTACTCATTGTAGATGCGGCTCAAGGAATTGAGGCACAGACGCTTGCAAATGTTTATTTAGCGCTAGATAATGACTTGGAGATTTTGCCGGTTATTAATAAAATTGATCTGCCTAGTGCTGAACCCGATCGAGTGAAGCAGGAGGTTGAAGATGTTATCGGGTTGGATACATCTGATGCGGTATTAGCTTCTGCAAAGAACGGAATTGGGATTGAAGAAATATTAGAGCAAGTAGTGGAGAAAGTTCCAGCGCCAGAAGGTGACCCTGAAGCACCGTTAAAAGCACTAATCTTTGACTCGCTATATGATTCTTACCGTGGAGTAGTTGCGTATATTCGTATTGTTGAAGGTACAGTTAAGCCTGGCCAAAAAATTAGGATGATGGCAACAGGAAAAGAGTTTGAAGTAAATGAGATTGGTGTATTCACACCTAAAGCGGAAAAACGTGATGAACTGACAGTTGGAGATGTAGGATTCTTATCGGCAGCGATTAAAAATGTAGGAGATACTCGTGTGGGTGATACGATTACAAGCGCTGCAAATCCTGCACCGGAGCCTTTGCCTGGTTACCGTCGTATGAATCCGATGGTGTACTGTGGATTGTACCCAATCGACACAAATGAATACAATGATTTACGAGAAGCATTAGAGCGTCTTGAGCTAAATGATGCATCGTTGCAATATGAGCCTGAAACATCACAAGCATTAGGCTTTGGTTTCCGTTGTGGTTTCTTAGGGCTGCTTCATATGGAGATCATTCAAGAGCGAATTGAGCGCGAATTTGGAATTACATTAATTACGACGGCTCCAAGTGTTATTTACCGAGTGAAAACAACAAATGGAGAAGAAGTAAGAATTGATAACCCATCCAATATGCCAGATGCTCAGAAGATTGATGATGTCGAAGAGCCTTATGTAAAAGCACAAATTATGGTGCCGAATGATTTCGTAGGATCTGTCATGGAACTTTGCCAAGGAAAGCGTGGAATTTTCATTGATATGCAATATCTTGATGCGAATCGTGTACAAATCGTTTATGAAATTCCGTTGTCAGAAATTGTTTATGATTTCTTTGATCAATTAAAATCAAACACAAAAGGTTATGCATCGTTTGATTATGAATTAATTGGGTATAAATCATCTAGACTTGTGAAAATGGACATTCTTTTAAATGGCGAAACAGTGGATGCTTTATCGGTAATTGTTCATCGTGATTTTGCATATGAACGTGGAAAAATCATTGTAGAAAAATTAAAGGAATTAATCCCACGTCAGCAATTTGAAGTGCCAGTTCAAGCTAGTATTGGTCAAAAGATTATTGCTCGTTCAACGATTAAAGCCATTCGCAAAAACGTACTTGCAAAATGTTACGGAGGAGATATCTCACGTAAACGTAAGCTACTTGAAAAGCAAAAAGAAGGTAAGAAGCGGATGAAATCAGTTGGAAACGTAGAGGTACCACAAGAAGCGTTTATGGCTGTTCTTCGAATGGATGATTAACAAACAACATGAACCGCAGGATTTTTTCCTGCGGTTTTGTCTATTAGAGGAGGAAGCAATTTGGCTACAGCTGCATATGTCCATATCCCGTTTTGTGAGCATATTTGTCATTATTGTGATTTCAATAAAGTTTTTTTGAAAAATCAACCCGTTGATGAATATATACAAGCATTGTTAGAAGAAATGAAACGAACAATGAAAGATACTCCTACGTCAAACTTGAGGACAGTTTATATTGGTGGGGGTACACCTACAGCACTCTCAGCAAAGCAGCTTAATACTCTTTTAAAAGGAATGAAAGATGTTCTTCCTTTAGATAACATTGAAGAGTATACGATTGAAGTTAATCCCGATAGTATAGAAGAGGATAAGCTAGCAGTAATAAAAGAAAATGGAATCAATCGTCTTAGTATTGGTGTTCAGACTTTTAATGAGTCGTTACTTAAGGAGATAGGACGAACCCATACCAAAACAAGTGTTGAAGATGCTATTTGGAGAAGTCGACAAGCTGGCTTTACTAATATCTCCTTAGATTTAATGTTTGGTTTGCCAGGTCAACATCCAGCTCATTTTATCGAGACGATTAATCAAGCAATAAATTTAGAAATAGAACATATTTCAGCATATTCCTTAAAGGTTGAGGAAAAGACCGTGTTTTACAATCGACAACGTAAAGGGAAGCTAACATTGCCTCCAGAAGAAGATGAAGTCATTATGTATGAGCAATTGTTAAAACGTACAAAGGAAGCTGAGCTTTTCCAATATGAAATAAGTAATTTTGCAAAAAAGGGATATGAAAGCAAACATAATCTAGTGTACTGGAACAATGAAGAATACTACGGCTTTGGTGCAGGAGCTCACGGGTATGTGAACGGAATCCGATATCAAAATCATGGACCTATCCCAAA
Organism: Halalkalibacter sp. HAAS-P013; assembly: GCF_056619925.1. Classification (NCBI taxonomy): domain Bacteria; kingdom Bacillati; phylum Bacillota; class Bacilli; order Caryophanales; family Bacillaceae; genus Halalkalibacter; species Halalkalibacter sp. HAAS-P013. The sequence goes on along the minus strand of NZ_JBWQTU010000002.1, from coordinate 436,580 downwards.
GTATTTAAAGGCAGTAGAACAAGGTGTCTTCCCGACCTTAAGTTCGCACAAAGTTAGTCCTGTCGAGAGGGTTGAAGAAGCAATGTTTATGGGACTTCGGAAACGAGAAGGAGTCAATATAGACCAATTTGAACAACGGTATGGACGGTCGCTTCTTGATAGTTTTGCGTCCCAGATCGATTTCTTAAAGAAGCGCGGTCTAGTGGTGATTCAGGATGGAGCAATCCAATTGACAGAGGAAGGGCTACTCCTTGGTAACGAAGTGTTTGAACAGTTTATTGCTGTACTAGAAAATCAATAACGAATACTTTATTTTCAAAAAAGTCACTTATGTAATAATACTTGTTTTCTCAAAGATATTTGAGGTTTATTTATTGACAAAAGCCTACCTATTTGATACTTTATCATTAGATTTAGCACTCGAATGTAGTGAGTGCTAACAGAGGTGATGAGGTGATGTTAACAGATAGGCAATTGTTAATTCTGGATGCTATTGTTGATGATTATATCCGTTCTGCGGAGCCTGTTGGCTCACGAAGCATCTCCAAAAGAGATGATATTACGTTTAGTCCTGCAACGATTCGTAATGATATGGCTGATTTAGAGGAATTGGGGTTTTTAGAGAAACCTCATAGTTCAGCTGGACGAATCCCATCACAAAAGGGCTATCGTTATTATGTCGATAACCTTCTGATGCCTCATCATTTAACGGCTGATGAAGAGCTTGATATTCGTTCGATCTTTAACGAACGAATTCAAGAAGTTGAAGCGGTGATTCAGCATTCTGCACGGGTCCTTTCGAATATGACTAGTTATATTTCTCTTGTACTTGGGCCTGAGATGTTTGAAACTACGCTTAGGAATATTCAAATTATTCCACTTAGTAAGGGATCTGCAATCCTGATTCTCGTAACAGATACCGGTCATGTTGAAAATCAAACGATCGCTGTACCGGAGTCAATTGAAGCATCTGATCTTGAACGGACAGTCAATATATTGAATGAGCGTTTGATGGGAGTACCCCTTTATAAGCTTAGAGATAAGCTGCATAGTGAAATAAAGAATGTGTTTCGTAATCACATTAAGGATTATGAACATATTATGAAAATGCTAGCTCCTTCTTTAGACGTTGAGAAACCAGAGAAAATTTTCTACAGTGGAAAAACCAATATTTTGTCACAACCGGAATTTAGAGATATTGATAAAGTTCGTATGCTTCTTAATATGCTAGAAGAAGATAAGACAATGCATCAAATTCTTCGTTCATCACACAATGGTATTCAGGTGAAGATCGGTCAAGAGAACAAGATGGAAGCTTTTGATAACTGTAGTTTGATTACTGCTTCTTATTCAATTGGTGGAAAGCATATGGGGACGATTGGCATACTTGGACCAACGCGAATGGAGTATCGCCGAGTAATAGGTGTGGTAGATACGTTATCAAAAGACTTAACAAAGCTATTAACAAACTTGTATCAGCAAGGGTAAAAATGGTAATATTGACAATTAGTTGTGAAGATCTTCTTCAATAACTTTTTGTCATACTACATAGATTATAGTTAATTTTATTAGGAGGTGAACGAGTTGACAGAAAAAGAAACGCAAACGATGGAAGAAGAAGTTGTGTCCGAGGAGAACGCAACGCCTGTTGGTGAGGCAGAAGGTGCGGATCAAGAAGTAGAAGTAACTGAAGAGGATGCCCGTCTTGCAGAAATAGCAGAACTTAACAACCGTCTCCTAAGAGTTCAAGCTGATTATGATAATTTCCGTCGCCGCTCTCGTGAGGAAAAAGAAGCGGCTGCGAAATATAGATCTCAAAATGTTATTGAAGCGTTATTACCAGTAATTGATAACTTTGAGCGTGCTCTTCTAGTGAATCCTGAAACAGAAGAAGCAAAATCTCTTCTACAAGGAATGGAAATGGTTTATCGTCAATTTCAAGATACACTAAAAAGTGAAGGTGTAGAAGTAATTGAAACGGTTGGCCAACCATTTGATCCACATTTGCATCAAGCTGTTATGCAAGTAAAGGAAGAAGGGTTTGAATCAAATCAAATCGTGGAAGAATTGCAAAAAGGGTATAAATTAAAGGACCGTGTGCTGAGACCATCTATGGTCAAAGTAAACGCGTAGTCCTTTACATATAGAATAGAAAAAAGATAATCGTTGAATTGGAGGAATATAAATCATGAGTAAAATCATTGGTATTGATTTAGGTACAACGAACTCTTGTGTAGCTGTTATGGAAGGCGGCGAAGCAACAGTTATACCAAATCCAGAAGGGAACCGAACAACACCTTCTGTTGTGGCATTTAAGGATGGAGAGCGTCTTGTTGGGGAGGTAGCTAAGCGTCAAGCAATTACTAACCCAAATACAATTATCTCTATTAAACGTCATATGGGTACAGACTATAAAGAATCTGTGGAAGGTAATGATTACACTCCACAAGAAATCTCTGCAATCATCCTACAAAAATTAAAATCAGATGCAGAAGCATATCTTGGTGAGACGGTAACGAAGGCAGTTATCACAGTACCTGCTTACTTCAACGATTCACAACGTCAAGCAACAAAGGATGCTGGTAAAATTGCAGGTCTTGAAGTTGAGCGTATTGTGAATGAGCCGACAGCTGCAGCACTTGCATACGGGTTAGAAAAAGAAGAAGACCAAACGATCCTTGTTTATGACCTTGGTGGTGGTACGTTTGACGTATCGATTTTAGAACTTGGCGATGGTTTCTTTGAAGTTAAAGCAACGTCTGGTGATAACAAACTTGGTGGAGACGACTTTGACCAAGTCATTATTGATCACCTTGTAGAGCAATTCAAAAAAGACAATGGCATTGACTTATCTCAAGATAAAATGGCTATGCAACGTCTAAAAGATGCAGCTGAAAAAGCGAAGAAAGATCTTTCTGGTGTAACACAAACGCAGATCTCTCTTCCATTCATCACTGCTGATGCAACTGGTCCTAAGCATTTAGAGTTAAGCTTAAGCCGTGCAAAATTCGAGGAGCTTTCTGCTGACCTAGTTGAGCGTACACTTGGACCAACTCGCCGTGCTCTTTCTGATGCAGGTCTTTCTGCTAGTGAAATTGATAAAGTTGTACTAGTTGGTGGATCAACTCGTATTCCTGCCGTTCAAGCAGAAATTAAAAAATTAACTGGAAAAGACCCGCACAAAGGTGTAAATCCAGATGAAGTTGTTGCACTTGGTGCAGCTGTTCAAGCAGGTGTCCTTACTGGTGACGTTAAAGATGTTGTCCTTTTAGACGTAACACCACTTTCACTTGGTATTGAGACAATGGGGGGCGTATTTACAAAGCTAATTGAGCGTAATACAACTATCCCAACGTCTAAATCACAAACGTTCTCTACAGCGGCAGATAATCAGCCTTCAGTAGACATCCATGTACTTCAAGGTGAGCGTGAAATGGCTGCTTATAACAAAACGCTTGGCCGTTTCCAATTAACGGATATTCCACCAGCACCACGTGGTGTTCCGCAAATTGAAGTAACGTTTGATATCGATGCGAATGGTATCGTAAATGTAAAAGCGAAAGATCTTGGTACGAATAAAGAACAATCTATTACGATTACTTCTTCTTCAGGATTATCTGATGATGAAATTGAAAAAATGGTGAAAGACGCTGAAGCGAACGCTGAAGAAGATAAGAAGCGCCGCGAAGAAGTTGAGCTTCGTAATGAAGCAGATCAACTAGTATTCACTACTGAAAAAACTCTTAAAGATCTTGGCGATAACGTTGAGCAAGAGGAAAAAGATAAAGCTGAAGCTGCAAAAGATAAGCTAAAAGCAGCAATTGAGTCTGATAACATTGACGAAATTCGTACAGCAAAAGATGAGCTTCAAGAAATCGTTCAGGCTTTATCTACAAAGATGTATGAGCAAGCAGCTCAAGCAGCTCAAGCGGCACAAGGTGCTGAAGGTGCAGATGCTGGTGCAAACCAAGCGGATGATAATGTTGTAGATGCTGATTACGAAGAAGTTAAAGAAGAAGAGAAAAAATAATCGCTCGTTCGATAAAATGAAGAAGGTCAATAGGGATTTGAGTACCTAAGACGAATCAATGTAGAAAGGTCAAAGTCAGATTACATGACTTTGACTTTTTCTACGAATGTATACCAAAAAGAGGATAATAGTTCTTCTTTCCTACATCTTGCGAACAAGGCTATGATGATGATAATATGAACGTTATGGAAAAGAGTCGGGAGTGGATGACATGAGTAAACGAGATTACTATGAAGTCCTTGGTGTCGATCAAAATGCTTCAGTTGATGAAGTGAAAAAAGCGTACCGTAAATTGGCGCGTAAATATCACCCTGATGTCAATAAGGAAGCTGACGCTACGGAGAAATTTAAAGAAGTAAAAGATGCATATGACACATTAAGTGACCCACAAAAGAAAGCTCATTATGATCAATTTGGTCATACAGATCCGAATCAAGGGTTCGGCGGTGGTGCTGGAGACTTCGGTGGAGGCTTTGGTGACATTTTTGATATGTTCTTTGGAGGCGGCGGGCGCCGTAACCCGAATGCGCCACGTCAAGGTGCAGACTTGCAATATACAATGACGCTGGATTTTAAAGAAGCTGTATTTGGAAAAGATACGGAAATTGAAATTCCAAGAGAAGAAACGTGTCAAACATGTACAGGTTCAGGAGCAAAACCTGGTACAAAGCCAGAAACGTGTTCACATTGTGGAGGCTCTGGTCAATTAAATGTAGAGCAAAATACACCATTTGGTCGAGTCGTCAATCGGAGAGTTTGTCACCACTGTGAAGGTACTGGGAAATTCATTAAAAATAAATGTTCAACCTGTGGTGGAAAAGGGAAGGTACGTAAACGCAAAAAGATCAGCGTGAAAGTACCAGCTGGTATTGATCACGGGCAACAACTTCGTGTATCCGGTCAAGGGGAAGCTGGTGTGAACGGAGGTCCTCCTGGAGACTTATATGTTGTCTTTAACGTAAAACCACATGAATTCTTTGAGCGTGATGGTGATGATATTTATTGTGAAATGCCACTAACATTCGCTCAAGTTGCACTTGGCGACGAAATTGAAGTGCCAACTTTGAACGGAAAAGTGAAGCTTAAAATTCCTGCAGGGACTCAAACAGGCACGAACTTCCGTTTACGTGGAAAAGGTGTACCGAATGTTCATGGTCGGGGCCAAGGTGACCAACACGTAAAAGTTCGTGTTGTTACACCTAAGGATTTAACAGAGAAAGAAAAAGATATGATTCGTGAGTTTGCAAAGATGTCTGGTGGCCAACCAGATGAACAGAATGATGGTTTTTTTGCAAAAGTAAGAAGAGCCTTTAAAGGTGATTAATTAAAAACTGGAGTTGGTAGAAATGATGAAATGGTCGGAATTTAGTATTCATACAACAGAGGAAGCGGTTGAGCCAGTCTGTAATATTTTGCACGAAGCTGGCGCAAGTGGGGTTGTAATTGAAGACTCTATCGACCTTGCAAAGGAGTGGGGCGATCGTTTCGGTGAAATCTACCAACTCTCTCCTGATGATTATCCAGAAGAGGGTGTTATTGTAAAAGCATACTTCCCTGTTAATAGTTTTTTAGCAGAAACGCTTGATGAAATAAAAGAGTCAGTCAATGGGTTACTTGCTTATGATATTGATCTTGGCTCGAACAAAGTTCAAATAGCCGAAGTACATGAAGAGGAATGGGCAACAGCATGGAAAAAATATTACAAACCTGTAAAGGTGTCCAGCTCTATCACGATTACTCCAACTTGGGAAGAGTATGAGGCGTCGGAGGATGAAACGATTATTGAACTTGATCCAGGTATGGCATTTGGAACAGGAACACATCCAACGACCGTTCTTTGTATTCAAGCTCTTGATCAGGTGATCAAAGGCGGAGAAGAAGTTGTAGATGTTGGAACAGGATCAGGTGTATTAAGTATCGCTGCGGCAAAGCTAGGGGCAAAACGTACCTTAGCGCTTGATCTAGACTATGTAGCGGTTGAAAGTGCAGAGCAAAATGTCGTGCTAAATCAAGTGGATAACACCGTAACGGTGAAACAGAACAATTTACTCGAAGGAATCGAAGGACCATTTGATATCGTTGTAGCAAATATATTAGCAGAAGTTATTGTTCGTTTTGTTCAAGATGCGGCAGCGGTTCTTAAGCCAGACGGAATTTATATTACATCAGGAATTATTAAGCGTAAGAAACAAGAAGTAAAAGATGCCCTCACAAGCGGTGGATTTGTTATAGAAGAAATCGTTGAAATGGATGATTGGGTAGCCATTATTGCGAAGAAGAAGTAAGGCTTGACTAAAAAGGTAGTCCCTTTTTGATATCACTTTAAAATAAGGAAGATGAAGATGCAACGATATTTTGTTAAAAAAGAGCAGATGACAGACACAGCCGTTCATATCCTAGGTGAGGATGTTAAGCACATCTCAAAAGTGATGCGGATGGATGTTGGTGATGAGGTTATTTGTAGTGACAATCATTCTAGGACAGTGAAATGTCGTTTATCAAATCTTTCGGATAAGGAAATCATTGCCGACATAATAGAGACGCTCGATCCTAAAACAGAACTCCCTGTACAAGTAACGATTGCACAAGGTCTTCCTAAAGGAGATAAGCTCGATTTAATTATTCAAAAAGGAACGGAGCTGGGCGCTTTTGCTTTTCTTCCCTTTTCGGCTGCTCGTTCGATCGTAAAGTGGGATCAAAAGAAAGCTGGCAAGAAAATTGAAAGGTTAGAAAAAATTGCAAAGGAAGCCGCGGAACAGTCGTATAGAGAATGCATTCCTGAGGTCCTAAATGTTCATTCTTTTAATGACTTAAAACAAAAAATCTCTTCGTATGATGTAGTAATCTTAGCATATGAAGAATCGGCAAAGCGAGGAGAACAAGTTCAGTTGGCTCAGCAGTTAGCATCAGTTACGCTTGGGCAGAAAGTTTTAGTGATTATCGGACCTGAAGGTGGAATCACTGAAGAAGAGCTTGGTCAATTAACTGAACAAGGTGCTATTGCTTGTGGATTTGGACCACGGATATTACGTACGGAAACGGCATCTCTTTATGTGCTTGCTGCGATTTCGTACCATTTCGAATTAATGAGGTGATATTAATGCCTACTGTTGCCTTTCATACATTAGGTTGTAAAGTAAATCATTACGAAACAGAAGCAATTTGGCAGCTGTTTCATAATGAAGGCTATGAAAAAGTTGATTTTGAAGCAACTTCAGATGTTTATGTCATTAATACATGTACAGTAACAAATACAGGCGATAAAAAAAGCCGACAAGTGATTCGTCGTGCAATCCGTAAAAATCCTGATGCCGTTATCTGTGTAACGGGTTGCTATGCTCAAACTTCCCCTGCTGAAATTATGGCGATTCCTGGAGTCGATATTGTCGTTGGGACACAAGACCGTGTGAAGATGCTAGAATACATTGAGCAGTTCAAACGTGAACGCGAGCCTATTAATGGAGTAGGAAATATCATGAAGTCACGTGTTTATGAAGAGCTTGATGTTCCAGCTTTTACTGATCGTACGCGTGCTTCCTTAAAAATACAAGAAGGCTGTAACAACTTCTGCACATTTTGTATTATTCCATGGGCTCGTGGTTTGATGCGTTCACGCGATCCACAGGAAGTAATTAAACAAGCAGAACAATTGGTTCATGCTGGTTATAAAGAGATTGTCCTAACCGGGATTCATACTGGTGGATATGGGGAAGATTTGAAGAATTACAGTCTTGCTCGTTTACTGGAAGACTTAGAAAAAGTAGAAGGCTTGAAGCGAATCCGTATTTCATCAATTGAAGCAAGTCAATTAACTGATGAAGTCATTAACGTGATTGACCGTTCAAATAAAGTTGTGCGCCACTTGCACATTCCATTGCAATCAGGATCAAATACTGTGTTAAAACGTATGCGCCGTAAGTATACGATGGAATTCTTTGGTGAGCGTTTAGATCGTTTGAAAGAAGTTCTACCAGGGCTTGCTGTAACTTCTGATGTCATCGTTGGTTTTCCTGGAGAAACAGAAGAAGAGTTTCAAGAAACGTTTGATTTTATTGCAAAGCACAAGTTCAGTGAACTACATGTGTTTCCATATTCTAAGCGTACAGGAACACCTGCTGCTCGTATGGAAGATCAAGTTGATGAAGAGATTAAAAATGAACGTGTTCACCGTTTAATCGAATTATCTAATCAGCTAGCAAAAGAATACGCATCGCATTTTGAAGGGGAAGTGCTTGAAGTAATTCCGGAAGAGCGCGATAAGGAAAATAAAAATAGTGGTTTATTCATCGGATATACCGACAACTATTTGAAAGTAAAAGTTCCTGCTTCTGAAGAGATGATTGGTAAACTTGTAAAAGTAAAAATTATAAAAGCGGGTTATCCTTATAACGAAGGCGAATTCGTACGCGTGTTAGAGGAAGCTGAAACAGTACAAGTTGTGAATGGATAAAAAAGGGGCTGTCTCATCAGTCCGAAACTAGGCTGCAATGGATCCGTTGGCTATGCGCCTTGAGAGGAGAAAACCACTTCTTCCAAGGCTTTTGAAAGATGTAGCGACTCCGCATTGCTTCGGGGGCATCCCAAAAGGTCAAAAAACGGACCTTTTGGGATGCCCCTTTTTCACTGTTTGGGCAACTATAGCGATAAGACGTAATTAATGATATGATTTATTGAGTAACTATATTAGATTTTTACCGCTAGGGGAGCCAAAGTTGGCTGAGATTAAAGCATTGCTTAGACCCTTTGAACCTGAACTATGTAATCATAGCGTAGGGAAGTGGCCATCATTTTATCAGCTATATTTTTTTGAGAAAACATAGTGAAGATTGATGACCGCTTTCGAGATAGAAAGCGGTTTTGTTTATGTTGAAGAGGAGTGTAGAGATTGTTACCATCATATGAAACATTAAAACAAGAACTCAGAAAATTTATTAATCAACCTACTGCCAGCGATGAACAATTTAATCAAATGGCTATGAATGTTTTTCAGTTCCAATATAATCACAACCAAACGTTTCGAAAATTTTGTAGAAAACGTCGTGTCTCACCTAGAAACATCAAACACTTTTTAGAGATCCCTCCTGTCCCGATTGATGCCTTTAAATTAACAACTTTAACAAGTCATCCAATTGAGGAAACAGAAGCGTTATTTATGACAAGCGGAACAACGAATCCCGAAAAAAGAGGAAAAAACTATCACCGAGATTTAGACATCTATGATTTATCTATGAAGACCTTTTTTAAGTCAGCGATTATGCCTGATCTTGAAAAGGTGAAAATGTTTGTTCTTTTTCCAGAAGAAGAAGTGCTGCCAAATTCGTCATTGGCACATTATTTACATATTGCTAAACAATTCTTTGGAACAGAAGATAGTCTATACGTTTTCTCAAAAGGTGAATTTCAATTAGAGAAACTAATTGAAGAATTACGAAAAGCGGAAAAAAATGAGGAACCGCTTTTATTAATTGGAGCGACTTTTTCTTTTATCCATTTATTAGATGAGTGTCGGAATAAGAATGTGAACTTTAAATTGCCACCTAAAAGTCGTTTAATGGATACAGGTGGAGCAAAAGGACGCTCCCGAGAAATGGAACCGAATGAGTTTAAAAAAGAGATGAGCAAGCTATTTTCGTTACCTTTAGAATATTGTCTTAATATGTATGGAATGACAGAGTTAAGCTCTCAAATGTATGATGGAAACTTACTTCATAACGAAGTTGAGTATCATACCCCAACGAAATATGGACCCCATTGGGTTAGAACGGTAGTAATGGATATCGAACGAATGGAGGAGAAATCCTTAGGAGAAAGAGGGATTATCGTTCACTATGATTTGGCGAACTTGAATTCAGTTATGGGCATTTTAACAGAGGATATAGGTGTCAGTGCGGGGAATGGGTTTTATTTGTTCGGTCGAGCAGAAGGTGCAGAGGCGAAAGGGTGTTCATTAGCTGTCGAACAGTTTTTAGCTTCAGCTCAACAATCAAGGGGAGATTCAGTATGACGTTAAGCTTTGCATGTTATCATGTCCCCTTCTCGTGTGAGCAGGATTTTGCAGAAGCATCTATTCAAAAATTAGTATTTGATAATTATGACAAGAGAGTTGAACTCTCTGTTCCACAGCTCACTCCAGTTCTTATTCAAAAAGTCATGGACAAGCTGAAACAGCAGCAAATGGACTATGTAAGCACACTTCGGACGAACGATCTAATTGATGTGTTTGATCAAGCGATTGAAAAATGGTTAGACCCGGAGTATGAATTAAGAAAGTTAGCTGAGGAACTTTTACCGGTCATTACAGGCTATGATCGTGAAATGATTCGCTTATTTCTAAGCCGGTATTTGCGCCAATTTCGCAAGGTGAAACTACAAAGGATGATTGAAGAGGATTTTCCCAATCCTCTTGTGTTGGATGAATTTCGTCCGAGAAAATCAGGAGGGGTATGCCGAGCTTACGGCCCAAGTATTATCACTCATATCTTTTCAGGAAATGTTCCAGCCTTGCCGCTTTGGAGTTTGGCTGCAGGTATAATGTTGAAGTCAGCTACACTTGGAAAAGTATCTTCTTCTGAACCGTTGTTTCCCGTGTTGTTTGCTAAAACAATTGCAGACATTGATCCAAGGTTAGGAGATTCACTAGCAATTCTTTGGTGGAAAGGTGGAAATCAGTCACTAGAAGAGGTGAGTTTCCAATCAACTGATGCCGTCATTGCTTATGGTGGAAAAGAAACGATTGAAACAGTTAGGCAGAAAGTGCCTGCACAGACAAGCTTTCATGCGCATGGTCATAAGGTTAGTTTTGGGTTGTTAACGAAAGAGTGTTTACAGAAAACGAAAGCATGGCAAGCGGCAAAGCTTGCAGCTAGTGATGCTTCATGGTTTGATCAGCAAGGATGTCTCTCTCCGCATGTCTTTTTTATTGAGCGAGGAGGAGCATATTCACCGCGAGATTTTGCCCAAATGTTAGCGAATGAGATGGCCAATTTTCAGGAAACGCATCCTCGTGCCCGGTTAACAGAAGAAGAGCTACAATCAATAGTAAAACTACGGACATCGATTGAATTTGAGAGCTTTGACAATTCTGATCTTAGTCTTTTAAAAAGCGAGTATGGAACAGATTGGACCGTGGTCTATCGTGGACGAGGGGAAGATCATCAATTTCCGTTCTCTCCTCTTAACCGATTTGTCACCATTGTACCTATCGACAATGTAAATGACATAAAGGGCTATTTGAATCAAGTAAAGGGATTCGTACAAACAGTCGGAGTTGGGTGTGCACCTCAATCTTTCTCTTCTATTGTTCACCTTTTAGGTGGATATGGTGTCAATCGAATTTGTGCATTAGGCTCTATGCCGCACCCTGAACCTGGCTGGCATCATGATGGTCGGTTTCATTTAGCTGATTTAGTCAGATTTTGTGATGTAGAATCTACATTAGAAGAACAAATGGATTTATTTGATTTATTTAGAGATTAAGGGAAGTGACAAAGGTGACGATCATTACGTGTCGAGACATTACCCTGCAATTTAACAGAGACCAGGCGCCTATACTAGATCATATTCATTTAGAAATCCAAAAGGGTGAGTTCGTTAGTATCATTGGGAAAAGTGGAAGCGGGAAGACGACCCTTTTGCAAATGCTTGGCGGCTTGCTGACTCCGACAAAAGGTGAGGTTAACGTGTTAGGGCAGGTGATTTTTGAGCCACTTGATGAAATTACGTACGTGTTTCAAAAACCTGTTCTTCTAGAATGGCGGAATGTGATAGAGAACGTTCTCATGCCAATTGAATTAAAACGAAAACCTAGTCAACAGGATCTAGATAAGGCGTCGGAAGTACTTGCTTCTGTTGGTTTAGGTATTCATCAAAATAAGTATCCTCATGAATTGTCAGGCGGAATGATGTCTCGAGTAACATTGGCAAGGGCTTTCATGATGGAGCCTAAAATCCTGTTAATGGACGAGCCTTTTTCAGCACTAGATGCGATGACGAAAGAACAGCTTCAATTAGAATTGATGAAATTGACAAAGCAGTATAAGACGACTACCGTATTCATCACACATGATATTACAGAAGCAGCTTATCTCTCGGATCGAGTTATTTTGTTAGGTGGACAGCCAGCGCAGGTCGTCGAAGAATTACAAGTTCCTTTTGCAAGACCTAGACCAAAGGAGTTAAAGTTTGATGCCTCGTTTATTGAAATGGTGAAAGGCCTACATAACTCGATTGAAGGGTTAGGTGGTCATTGAAAATGAAAGTGACGAAAATCTATTCGTTTTTGCTATTTCTTTTTTTGCTTGTCATCTGGGAAGTGGTTGTTCATGTAAAAGATATTTCAAAAATTATCCTACCAGCCCCAACAGCTATTGGTGCCAACTTAATACAACATTTTCAAAGTGGATATTTTTATCCGCATATTTTAGCAACGTCTATTGAGGTGTTCGGTGGTTTCTTTGCGGGAACTGTTCTTGGGATTGGTCTAGGGTTTTTAGTTGCACAGTCCAAGACAACGCAAGAAATATTACAGCCGTATATCATTGCTTCACAAGCGATGCCGAAACTAGCGTTAGCACCTCTATTAGTATTGTGGTTTGGCTTTGGATATACACCAAAAATAGTTATTGTAGCCCTTGTTTGTTTCTTTCCTTTATTTGAAAGTACTGTGACAGGACTTTCTCATGTTAGTCGAGATAAATTGGCGCTTTTTCGATCACTAAAAGCATCACGAAGTCAAACTCTATTAAAGCTTCGACTTCCAACAGCTATGCCTTACATCTTCTCTGGATTACGTGTCGCAGTCGTATTAAGTGTTGTCGGAGCTGTTATAAGTGAATTTATTGGAGCGAATAAAGGGTTAGGTGCACTAATTATTGCATCTCAAGGAATGCTCGATACTACCTTAATGTTCTCTGTTTTTATTTTGCTTACTGTCAAAGGAATTATATTGTATCAACTAATCAATTGGATTGAGGTTATCTTTTTTAAAAAATATAGTTATTCTAGGGGAGAAATGAAATGAAACAATTTATCAAAAAAATCGGAGCTTCTTTTTGTTTTGCCGCACTTACTTTAAGTATTGCCGGTTGTGGAGCGGAAGAAGAACGAACTGAAGAAGAGAGTGAGGTTCAAGAAGAAGTTGCAGAACAATCAATTGAAAGAATAAGAATGGCTTCTTGGAGCCAACCGATTACCGAACAAGCCAACATTTACTTAGCAGAAGAAAGAGGTTGGTTTGAAGATGGGGGAATCGACTTTGAGTTCATTCCTGGAGCTGGCGGAGGAGATGCAGTTCGTAATATTATTGCTGGCAATGCTGATATTGCTTTTGCGAATGTGGAAGCAGTTCTATTAGCGCTTGAACAAGGGGAAGAATTGAGAGTGATCTATAACATTTATCCTGAAAATGTCTTTAATTTAATTTCACTCAAAGAAAGCAATATAACGAACATGGAAGATTTACGTGGACAAGATGTTGGCATATACAGTAGAAGTAGCGGAACGTATCAGAACTTGCTTGTTCTCCTGCATCAAGCTGGAATGAGCGAAGATGATGTGAATCTTATTGAAACAGGCGTACTAAATTTTGGACCATTAATGAATAAACAAGTAGTAGCAACAGCAGCAACTGATACAGGATTGTTTGATGCTCAGCGTAATGAATTAGGAGAAGTCGATGTAATTGAAGTGAAAGATGTACTAAATACTCCTGCTGATGTGTTTGTTGTTACTGAACAAACGTTCCAAGAAAGACAAGAAGCGCTCATTCGTTTTCTACAGGTGTATCGTGACAGTGTAGCATATACGATGGAGCATCCAAAAGAAGCGGCTGAAGTTGCTGTTACTGCTGCTATAGATGGTCAAGATGTTTATAGAAATATTGAAATTATCAACATCCGTAATGAAACATCAACGAATGAAGAAGTCGCTGAAAAAGGATTGGGTTGGTTGAACGTAGATATTTTACAAGAAGTAGAGGAAACTTATTATGAGTTAGGTCTACTAAGCGAAAGAGTAAATATCGAAAAAATTACAACGAATGAATTAGTAGAACAATTAAACTAGGTGATCGAATGGATATACAATTAGAACAAAAAGTCATCCTTGTCACGGGTTCAAGTCGTGGAATAGGGGCAGCTGTTGCAAAAAGCTTTGCAAAACAAGGAGCAACGATTATTATTAACTACTTGAACAGTAAAGGGCAGGCTGAGCAACTCGCTAACCACTTAATGGATACGTATAATATTGATGCTATGACTGTACAAGGAGATGTGACAAGCGAGTCTGATGTTAAAGAGATGATCGACAAAATAATAGCAGAATTTGATTCGGTTGACATTGTAGTAAACAATGCATTACATGCTTATACATTTGATCCAGATCAAAGAAAACTTGCTTGGGAACTTGAATGGGAGGACTATCAACGTCAAATCGATGGAGCCTTAAAAGGAACATATAATGTATGTAAGCATGTTATCCCTCTTATGAAGGAGAGGAAATCTGGAAGAATTATTAATATGATTAGTAATTTAGTTTATAGGCCGATCGTTCCTTATCATGATTATAATACAGCAAAAGGGGCGGTACTCGCATATTCTCAAAACCTAGCAGTCGACCTCGGATCATTTGGAATTACAGTTAATTGTGTTGCACCAGGCCTCGTCTATCCTACTGATGCATCTCGAACGACAAAAGAGGAAGTGAAGGAGCTTATCAAAGGCCAAACACCTCTACATCGGATTGCTAAGCCAGATGATGTTGTTGGGAGTGTGTTATTTTTTGCTAGTGGCTGGTCATCTTTTGTTACAGGCCAATGTATGGTCGTTGATGGAGGTTTTGTGATGAAATAAATGAGTGAAATGACGAGGAAAGAGAGACTATAAAAAGACTAATACTTTCATTCAATACGTACATAGTAGAAATTTCTCGTCGCTCATGTACTTCTATGCTATTGAAGGACAAATAACTATGTAAAGAGAGGATGTTAACAATTGAGTAAGTCAATTGCGAATCTAATTGATCATACGGCATTAAAACCAGATACAACGAAAGCGCAAATTGAAACGCTATGTAGGGAGGCAAAAGAATACCAGTTTGCATCTGTATGTGTCAATCCTACATGGGTAAAGCTTGCTGCAGAGTTATTAATTGAAGCAGAACCCGTAAAGGTATGTACGGTAATTGGGTTTCCGCTCGGGGCATCGACAACAGAAGTGAAAGCTTTTGAAACAACAAATGCCATTGAAAATGGGGCAACAGAGGTAGATATGGTTATTAATATTGCTGCTCTAAAGGATAAGAATGATGAACTTGTTGAAAGAGATATTCGTGCGGTGGTAGCTACTGCAAGAGGGAGGGCGTTAACAAAAGTCATCATTGAAACGAGTCTCTTAACGGATGAAGAGAAAGTACGTGCATGTGAGCTAGCGGTAAAGGCTGGAACGGATTATGTGAAAACATCCACTGGGTTTTCTACTGGTGGTGCAACGGTAGAAGACATTGCTTTAATGCGAAAAACGGTTGGACCAGATATTGGTGTAAAAGCTTCAGGTGGCGTTCGTGACCTTGCAGGTGCAAAAGCAATGGTCGAAGCAGGGGCTACTCGTATTGGTGCTAGTGCGGGTGTGTCTATTGTGAATGGAGAGCAAGCAAATACTGATTATTGATTTGAAGGACTTCTTCGGGGTTGTCTCAAAAGGCCAAAAAATAGACCTTTTGAGGCAACCCTTTGTTTTATCTGGTAGAAACAATTTTTTTGACATTTGCTATTAAATGATAGAACCTAATTAGTGAAGGTGGTGGATTCAGATGGATGGTATTTGGACAATTGGTCCGTTTATTATTAAGCAAACTTGGCTTTCGTTAGCAATTATGCTTATAGTGGGATTGTTCTTATCGATTCAATTAGTTAAAGGGCTTTACCAATCTCAAGAAGCAAGAGAAGTGTATTGGAATAGTTTTATTTATTTTTTTATTGTTTATCAGTTTTCATCCCTTATTGTGTATCCGATGATTGCTATTTCTGACCCTATTGCTGTACTTGCAATGCCTAGTGGAACAAATGAATGGATGATAGCTTGGGGAGTGGTAGCTATCTATGTTTTTTGGAAAACGAAGAAAGAGAATATAAGTAGAGTGACTGTTTTTCTTCCGATTTTTGTTAGCTATCTCGTCCTTGAATCAATTTACTTTTCGTTTTATCCTTTCAGTTCAGACGGACACCCGGTTAGTCTTTATCAAACAATCATTAACCTCATTTTGTTGTTCTTTTTTTATTTTCAGCAGCAAAAAAAGATCAGTGCTCAGTTGATCTTCATCCGATTAGCCGTGTTGTATGGAATGGCACTAGGTGTTTTAACTCTCATTTTTCAAGTTAGAATGTTTGATGCCGCTGTTCCAAGTTGGTTTTATTTCTTAATTTGCTTAAGTGGGTTAGTTGGTTCTAAAAAGATCAGACCAAGTGAAGGGACTATCAATAAAAATACAAAAAAAGGTTTGTTCACCTTATTACTTCTTACCTGCATACACGGATGGGGGTTACTAGGGGGCCTAGATGAAGCAGTGATGGTGGGAGGGAGTGAAGGGACAGTAAAGATTGCAGTTGGGCAAACAGCTCCGGAGTTCGTGTTGCAATCGTTTGAGGGAGAGGAGATCTCGCTTTCTGATTTTAAAGGGCAAAGAGTTATGATCAACTTTTGGGCAACATGGTGCCCTCCTTGTAGAGCAGAAATGCCCGATATGGAGAAGTTTTATAGAAATCATGATATTGTCCTGCTTGCGATTAATGGAACGAATACAGAAGTCTCCCGTGATCATGTCAAAAATTTTGCGGTCGATCTCGGTTTAACATTTCCTGTTCTTTTAGATGAACTTGGTGAAATAGCTTCTCTTTATCAAATTGGTCCGATGCCAACGTCATTATTTATTGATGAAAATGGCATGATAACAGACATTCATATAGGAGCAATGAATGAAGAAATGATGGGTAGGAAACTTCAGGAAATGAATGATTCATGAATTTCATTTAAAAAGGCTGTCTAAAAGGCCAAAGAACGGACCTTTTTAAAGGATTGCAATGGGGCGTCCTAAAAGTCCGGAACAGAGGTGGCAATGGCTCCGTTCGCTACGCGCCTTGAGAGGAGAAAACCACTCCTCTCAAGGCTTTTAAAAGATGTAGCGACTCCGCACATTGCTTCGAGGCTTTCTACAAGGTCAAAAAACGGACCTTGTAGAAAGCCTCTTTAATTAGGGTAAATTTCATATAATGCTTTTTCAGTTTCAAGTTTTAATCCGTTATTTTCCTTTGTCGTAACTACCCTGCCAAAAAGGGGAATTTCATAGGCGTTTTGTGGTAGGTCTTTCATTCCTTCAACACTTTTAATGCTGCCCTCGCCATGTAGAACAAGTTCCTGACTAGGAATGTAATCGTCAATATTTGAAACGTTTTTTACAACAGAAATATGATCAAGTTGCAATGTGACTTGATCAATATCAAAAATCTGCTGCAACCCCGTAGATAGCTCGTTCTTTCGAATGAGCAATGTCTCTCCTTTATGAGACTCGAACCACTCTGATAATTCATGTAACTGTTGAGTCATAATCAACCTCCTTGGTGTCTATTCGTACTTTTCCCTGTTCATAATTTCTTCATTCTTTTATTGGGATGAAAAACAAATAAAATTTCATGCAGATAAGAGGGGTATCCAAAAAGGTTTTTGACTTATGAAGTGACCCCGAAACAATGTGAGGGGTCGCTTCATCTTTTAAAAGCCTTAAGAGGAGTGGGTTTCTCCTCTTAAGGCGAGTAGCGATTGCCACCTCTATTCATGGCTTTGAGGCAGCCCCTTCTCTTGTTTTAACGGGGGAGTTAAAACGCTTTTTTGGTTGTATAAATTAAAGAGTTTTTGCTACTTTGTAAGGAATGGGGAAATATTCAAGACTTTTCCTGTAACTAATGGAAAAAGAGAATAGTTTTGTTCAGAAATTATTTTAGTCCAACCGATCGTTACAAGCTTTTTACTAACTCCTAATTTTGGAATGACTCTTTCTAAATATTCGAATGGGATGTAGATCATAATAACTTTTGTCCTGAACAATAGGTTTGGGGCACCGGGCAAGAAAATCGGAGGTGCATTGCCATCGATGGAATGTTATTCTTCATTGTTTTTGTGCTTGTTGCCATAGTAGGTGCACTTGCATACTTCTTTAGGGCAAGACCTGAACCAGCACCAGCGCCTGTTTATGTTGGTCGAGCAGAAACAGCAAATTATGATTATGAATCGTTTAAGGAGGAGTTTGCATTGGAAAAAGACGCAAAAAAGATCATTGAGCATGTGACTGAGGAAGCTGAAGAGGAAATTGGAGTAGAGTTAGATCCGCTTAAAGGACATTTAGAAACGATGCAGTCTACACTAAGCCAACTTCAATCAACTCAGCAGCAAGCTAACTCAATGATTACTTCTGGACAAGACCAACAACAAACAAATCAATTATTACAACAATTGCAACAAATTAGCAATCAAGCGCAGCAACAACAACAGAAAACGTTCCAAGACCTTCAGCAATCTATCCAACAAGCAACACAAATGTTAGGGAATGTGAGTCAATCAATTCAGTCCATTAATGTCTTGAATCAAATGGCTCAGCAAATCAATCAATCGCAACAACAATTGCAGCAGCAAACTCAAAGCCAACAGCAACAGCAACAAGAGCTGCAGAAATTACAACAAATGCAAAACCAACAAGGGCAAGGACAATCTAGTCAAGATATGTCTTACAGCCAACAGTCTTATCAAAACTAAATGACAAAAGGGTACCACCTGGTGACATGTAGAAGCCACTGAAAGAGGTGTGAAAGTCGACCTTTTTCAGTGCCCTCAACAATGTTAGCAGGTACCTTTTCCCTCAAGCATTTAACTTATCTACGTGTAACCATTCCACAAACCTTGAGAAATAAGTTACAAAAGGTAGTAAAATGATCGAGCAAATCACATTAAAGATAAGGCTAGCATGAGCAAGTTGCATCATTGGTATCGGTGTGAGACTGCTTGCTAATGTACTTAACCACCCTATAAGGGGAATGAAAAGAAGAACACCAAACACATTTAGCCAAATATTCGCATAAGCAACAAGCTTTGCACTACGCCCTGAACCAATGCTAGCTAAGTATGCCGTGACACAAGTCCCGATATTTGCTCCTAACATAATAGCGATACCAGCTGGAAGATTTAATACATTATCCGTCATAAATCCCATTGCAATAGCTGTGGTCGCTGTACTTGACTGAATGATAGCTGTCAGGACCGTTCCGATGCCAATCCCAACTAATTGATGTTCATTTGTTAAATCAAAAAATGAATGAATGGAGGGAATCGATGATAGCGGATAAGCTAATGTTTCTAATCCATCCATAGCAATAAAAATGCAAGCAAGTCCAAAAGATAAACATCCTAAAGAGTATGTTTTTTTGTTGGGAATTACTAAAGAGACTAGACCGATTACCAAGAGAGGTACGATTAACATGGACAAATCAAGTGCAAGTAATTCTGTTGTCATGGTCGTCCCAATATTCGCTCCTAAAATGATTCCGATTGAGTGACGGAAGGCAAGAAGCCCTGTAGCCACAAGGCCAACAGTCATGATGATGATGGCTGAACTACTTTGAAGGATTGCTGTGGCAATCGCACCAACGACTAACCCTTTCCATGCTGAATCCGTTAATCGGTGTAACACTTCTTTAAATTTCGCTTGTCCGATTTGAAATAGTCCTGCTCTCATCACAACCATCCCAAATAAGAACAAAGCAATAAATACAGCCAACAACGAAAATAATTCTTTAAACACTCCGATCACCTCTCTATTCAATCTATGGACGAAAGTGAACAAGCATGACAGAAATCATTAAAAAAGAGAGAGTGTTTGATTGAAAAGTTTAATTTATAGTGAAAAATGAGTTACTTTCTAATCAGTATGTATATTAAACAAGAGAATCATATAACAAGTGATTTCAAGATACATTTACATAAGGACATTTATTACAGTTGTAAAGGACTATTATAAGGGAGGGAAGTAAATGGGCAAACGTGATGCTGTGATTGTCAGTGCTGTTCGTTCAGCTATTGCTAGACAAGGAGGAGCATTAGCGCCATTACAAGCACATGAATTCGGAGCAATTGTATTACAGGAGGTATTAAAAAGAGCGAACATTGATCCAGTAGAGGTTGATGATATCATACTTGGCAATGTTTCAAGTGGTGGTGGAAACATCGCTAGACTAACAGCTTTACAAGCAGGCTTTCCTTTTTCTACAACGGGATTAACTATAGATCGACAATGTGGATCAAGCATTAATGCGGTTATTCTTGCTGCACAGGCCATTCAAGCGGGAGTTGGCGATATTTATATTGCGGGCGGTACAGAGAGTCTAAGTCGAGCTCCTTACTTGATGGATCGTCCTACGAAGGTCTACGATCATTCCCTTCCAAAGTTTAGAACACAACAACTGTCGCCAACGGACATAGGTGATCCCCCTATGGGAATAACGGCTGAGACTCTAGCAGAGAAGTATTCAATTACACGGGAAGAACAGGATGAATTCGCTTGGAATAGCCAACAAAAAATGGCTAATGCAATGAGCCAAGGTTACTTTGATGAACAAATTGTACCGATCACTATACCTGTTCGAAGGGGAGCACCATTCATATTTACTGAAGATGAGCATCCACGTCCGCAAACGACAAAAGCAGGTTTATCTAAGTTGCCTGTAGCATTCTTACACGGAGGCACAGTAACTGCGGGCAATAGCTCAGGCATTAATGATGGGGCTTGTGCACTTGTGGTTATGTCACGAGAAGTGGCAGAAAAACGTGGTCTGTCTATTTTAGCTGTTGTTCGTGGTTCCTCTATTAGTGGTGTAGATCCGAAGATTATGGGGATTGGTCCTGTTTCAGCTGTGAAGTCTTTGCTAGCAAAAATTCGTATGACATTAGGTCAGGTTGATTTGATTGAGTGCAATGAAGCATTTGCTGCTCAAACATTAGCGGTTGACCGTGAACTAAAATTTAATGCCAATAAATTAAATGTAAATGGTGGGGCAATTGCACATGGCCATCCGCTTGGAGCCACGGGTGCCGTTTTAATGACAAAAGCACTCTATGAACTTGCTAGAAGAAAGCAGCAATTTGGACTTATTACTGCATGTATTGGCGGCGGCCAGGGGATTGCGATTTTACTAGAACGTGAATCATAGCGCATGGATATCTTTAACAAAGTTTTCTTAAACGCTGAATAATGCTCTAAACCTTTTATGATATACTATAGCCGATGATTTTTTTTAGAAGATTGTGAGGCGTAATCAACATGAAGGAGAAAATAATTGAAAAGAGCATTGACTTGTTTGGGCAAAATGGTTTTACTGAAACGTCTATTCAAGATATTGTAGAAGCACTCGGGGTAACGAAGGGGACGTTCTACTATTATTTTAAAAGTAAAGAAGAACTATTAATGGACATCCACCTTCGTTATATAGACGATTTGTTAACAAGCCAAGAGGAAATAGTAAATAAAGTTAGTACTCAAGAGCAAAAACTTTTTGAAATGGTCTATATGCTAATGAAACATATTGAGGGGCATGGACAAAGTACAAGAGTGTTCTTTCGCGAGATGCAGCATCTTAATGAAGTCCATTTAGAAGATATATTTAAGAAAAGTGATGAGTTTAAGGAGAATATAAAACGTGTAATTGAAAAGGGAATTGAAACTGGTGAATTTCGTGAAGATTTGCATAGCAATATTATAACTCTAGCCATTCTTGGAGCAGTGAATTGGAGTTATCACTGGTTTGATCCAAAAGGAGAGTTAAACGAAAAGGCTGTATCCAAAATATATATCGATTTAATGTTAAATGGATTAAAAGCAAAATGATAGAGTGGAACTTGTCAATTTTCGGTTGACCTATTACTATGATTGTATTATAATGCTAAGAGACGTGCACTCAAATTGAATGTACGTCCTGAGTTGGTTGTTTCGGAGGGAGGGAAATAAAATGGCAGAAACTCGTGTTCGCAAAAACGAATCGATTGATGCTGCACTTCGTCGCTTCAAGAGATCACTCTCTAAAGAAGGAACGTTGGCTGAGGTTAAAAAGCGTAAGCACTATGAAAAGCCTAGTGTTAAGCGTAAGAAGAAATCTGAAGCAGCAAGAAAACGTAAGTTCTAATTGAAGTGAGAGGGTGCTTTCATTGAATCTTCTTGAACGGTTAAATCAAGACATGAAGAATGCGATGAAGAACAAGGAAAAGGATAGACTCTCTGTCATCCGTATGGTAAAGTCATCGTTGCAAAACGAGAAGTATAAGCTCGGACGTGAGTTGACGGACGATGATAGCCTTACGGTGCTTAATCGCGAACTGAAACAACGCAAGGATTCCCTCCATGAGTTTGAAAAAGCAAACCGTGAAGATTTAGCTTCCAAGCTACGTGATGAAATCACTGTACTTGAAGACTATATGCCAGAACAGCTTTCTGAAGAAGATGTCTCTCAAATTGTTCAAGAAACAATAACAGAAGTAGGGGCGTCAACCAAAGGAGACATGGGTAAGGTCATGGGAGCAATCATGCCTAAGGTTAAAGGAAAAGCTGATGGTGGTCTTGTGAATCGTCTTGTGCAACAACATTTATCATAATGACACAAACGTCTCATCTCTTGTTAGAGGTGAGACGTTTTTTTGCTTTTACTAGAGCTGGAATTTGTTTTCATGATAGAATGATAAGTGAATTGAAAGCGAATATTATATAAAAATGGTTGAAGAAGTTGAAACCATTTTTAGGTTGTATTCGTAGAAGGATTAGAGCGACGATAGAAGGGAGGGTACATATGGAAAGAAGGCGTTTACGTCTAATTTGTTCAATCACATTTCTTCTTTTAGCTTGTTTGCTCATGCCAATTCAATCGCTAGTTTATAGTGATCAAGACTCTGATTATGAATCTTTAGTTTATTATATTCCAGTTGAGCAAACAGTTGAACGTGGTCTAGAAGCTTTTATGTCAAGGTCTATTGCTACGGCAAAAGAAGATGGTGCTACTCATATTATATTAGAGATGGATACACCGGGTGGAGCCGTTGATGCTGCTGGAAACATTGCGCTTTTAATTCAAGAAAGTGATATCCAGATTATTACGTTTGTTAAAAACAAGGCGATTTCTGCAGGGGCATATATCGCACTCAATACTGACAAAATTATTATGGCACCAGGGGCAACTATGGGTTCAGCAGCTGTAATTGATGGTGCTGGAAATGCGGCTGATGATAAGACACAATCATATTGGTTATCTGAGATGCGTAGTGCTGCTGAGTTGAATGATCGAGATCCGCAGTATGCTCTTGCAATGGCTGATCAGCGTATTGATCTGCCTGAATTAGGCGCGCCTGAAGGGGAGCTTTTAACCCTTACAGCTCAACAAGCATTGCAAGTAGGGTATGCTGAAGCAATTGCGTCTAATCGAGCGGAGCTTCTTGACTATTTAGAATTAGGAAATGTAGAAGAACGAGATATGGAAGTGAGCTTTTCTGAGCAGATTGCTCGCTTTGTTACTCATCCGGTTGTCATACCCATATTATTATCAATTGGTAGCTTAGGGTTAGTTCTTGAACTATATTCTCCTGGTTTTGGAGTTCCAGGAATAATGGGAATCTCCGCTTTATTGCTCTTTTTCTTTGGGCATATGTTCGCGGGCTTTGCTGGTTGGGAATCGATGATTTTATTTGTGATTGGTTTCTTACTCATTATGGTTGAGGTTTTTATACCTGGTTTTGGGATCTTTGGATTGTTAGGGATTGCCTCTGTTATTGGGGGGATGTTACTTGCGTCATTCTCAACGGCCTCGATGCTTATATATATTGCGATTGCCCTTGTGATAACAGCGGTCGCCACGGTTTTCATCTTTAAATATTTTGGCAATCGTGGTCCGATGAAAAAGATCATTCATACGGATTCCACCAGTAGTGAAAAAGGGTATATCTCTAATAAAACAAGAGAAGAATTGATTGGCCAAACAGGTACAACTTTGACTCCGCTCAGACCTTCAGGCTCAGCAGTTTTTGATGGAGAACGTCTTGACGTTGTATCTGAAGGAGGATATATTGGACAGGGTAGTAAAATTGAAGTTGTGTATACAGCTGGTTCACGAATTGTTGTTCGTGAAGTGAAAGAAAACAAATTAAGGGAGGAATAAGAAAATGGCATTAGATCCTGGTAGTATTACATTGTTAATTGGTTTAGCGATATTGCTAATTTTGCTTGCGGTATTATTTACTTTTGTACCAGTTATGCTGTGGATTTCAGCCTTAGCGGCAGGGGTTCGAATTGGTATTTTTGAATTAGTTGGAATGAGGTTACGTCGAGTCATTCCTGCTCGTGTTGTAAACCCGTTAATTAAAGCGGTAAAAGCAGGGCTTGATTTAAGTACTTCGAAATTAGAGGGGCATTATCTTGCTGGAGGTAACGTTGACCGAGTTGTTAACGCACTAATTGCAGCACAAAGAGCGAATATTGAATTAACTTTTGAACGTGCAGCAGCAATTGATCTAGCTGGACGTGATGTACTTGAAGCTGTACAGATGAGTGTAAACCCAAAAGTTATTGAAACACCATTTATTGCTGGTGTGGCGATGGATGGAATTGAAGTAAAAGCTAAGGCTCGTATTACGGTACGTGCTAACATCGACCGTCTTGTTGGGGGGGCTGGTGAAGATACGGTTATTGCCCGTGTTGGTGAAGGGATCGTTTCGACAATCGGTTCAGCTGAAAATCATAAAAAAGTATTAGAAAATCCAGATATGATTTCACAAACGGTTCTTTCAAAAGGATTAGATGCTGGAACAGCGTTTGAAATTCTGTCTATTGATATTGCAGATATTGATATCGGCAAAAATATTGGGGCTGAATTACAGACTGACCAAGCTGAAGCTGATAAGAAAATTGCTCAAGCAAAAGCAGAAGAACGTCGTGCAATGGCAGTAGCGAAAGAACAAGAGATGAAAGCGAAAGTTGAAGAAATGCGTGCGAAAGTTGTTGAAGCTGAAGCTGAAGTACCAATGGCACTTTCTGAGGCGTTACGTCAAGGAAACATGGGTGTTATGGATTATATGAACTATCAGAATGTGATGGCGGATACAGATATGCGTGATTCAATTAGCAAAGCTACTGATGGTGATTCAACTAATCAAAAGGGTGAATAATCATGAATCCTCCCCTAAAAATGAAAGGAGGAGATGAATGTGCCTTTAGAAAGTTTATTTGAGTTTATTGCTCAGAATTTTATCTTTGTAGCTGTTATTGTCGGTGGTATCATTAGTATGTTAGGTCGAATGACAGGTGCCGGTCAGCAGCAACAAGATAACCGTGGAGCAGGGCAGAGACAGAGAACTCCGCAACAACCACAAGAGGAAAAAGTTGATTGGCGAGAGATATTTAAGCAAGAAGAAGTGGAGCCTGAACGAGGACCAAGTCGCCAAGAACCTAAAGTGGAACAAGTCCAAGTAACAGGACCTTCTGAACGAGAGAAATTGCAGCAAGAGATTCAAAATCGGTATGATGAATTACGTCAAAAAAGAGAAAAAGCTTCTAAAAGAGACCGTGAAGTAAGAAGTGAGACAGAAGTAACTCATCAGAGTGGTAGTCTTGATCTCCAATTAAATCGTCTATCAAATAAAGAAGCTATGAAAGCAGTTGTGTGGTCGGAAGTGCTTGGTCGTCCGAGAGCGCGTCAGCCTCATAATACATTTTCAAGAAGACGCTACATGAAGTAGTGCCAATCAGGCACTGCTTCTTTTTTTTGTTTTGGCTTCGATTCGTTGTGATATCAATTCATCATTGATCATAAAGATTAGAGGAGAGGGGGTTCACATATGAAAAAAATGAGACAACAAATGAAGAACTGGATGACAAAGCAACTGCAATTACCTGCAGATGTCATGATGGACCTGCCGCGAATCACAATGATCGGCCAATTGCATATATACATTGAAAATCATCGCGGTGTATTAAGATTCTCCAACCAAGAGCTCCGGTTGTTACTTAAGCAGGGGCAATTACTTATAAAGGGTGACAACTTTGTCATTAAAACCATTTTACCGGAAGAATTGCTACTTGAAGGGCGCATTGATCAAGTTCTTTATATAGATGATTCACGTACATAGCAAGTAGCTAGGTATACGTATGTTTTAAAGGGGGAAAAACAACAATGAAGAATAATTGGACTAACCATTTACATGGCTATGTACGGGTAAGAATAGATGGTGATTATCCAGAAAGATTTCTTAATCGTTGTATTGAGGAAAACATCTCGATATGGCAAATAAAAAAAATTGGCGACAATCGAATTGTTTGCTATATGGATGTAGACGATGCAAAAAGGATTCGTCCATTTTTACGAATGACCAATTGTAAAGTGTCGTTTATTCAACGGAGTGGATTTCCTTTTTTAATAAGGAGAATCATGGCGCGCTCAGGGTTTGTTGCTGGTCTTGTGGGGTTTTTGGCCATTATGTTCGTTCTGTCAAATATGGTTTGGGGGATTGAAATTAAGGGAGCTTCTCCGCAAGTAGAGCATGAACTTAGACAAGTAGTAACAGAAATGGGGATAAAGCGTGGAGCATTTCAGTTCTCTCTTCCGAGTGTTGAGCTTATTCAAAGAGATGTCACTGAGTTAGTTCAAGGGGCCACATGGGTTGGTGTTAGGCAAAAGGGGACGACCTTTGAGTTTGAAGTAGTTGAACAACAACTTCCTGAAGAGGCAGACCGCTACAGTCCAAGACATTTAGTGGCAACGAAGAAAGCGATCATCCGTAAAATCTTTGTTGAACATGGTCAAGCCATGGTTAAGCCTAATGATTTTGTTAGAGAAGGAGATCTCCTTGTTTCCGGATATATAGGAAAAAAAGACGCTGAAGATGAAGAAAAAGAGTTGGTTCCAGCTCAGGCCGTTGTATTTGGTGAAATTTGGTACAAGTCTGAAGTGACAATCCCGTTAGATACCCTGTTTACTACATTAACTGGGGAAAAGAAATCAAAACATTATCTCTCGATTTCTGGGCTTGATATCCCAATATGGGGGTATGGAAAAGTTAATTTTGAAGAATCTACGGAGTCGGTTCACGAAAGACCTTTCAAATTTTTTAATTGGTCATTGCCATTAACTTATAAACGTTCTGATTTTCTTGAAACTGATCAATTTGAACGTACTTATACAAAGAAAGATGCTGTTCGGGCTGCCAGGGAACGTGCCCGTGTTGATTTATCGAAGGATTTACCAAAGGATGCGGAGATAATTGGAGAAAAAGTTTTGCACGAAACTGTTGAGAATGGTAAAGTAAACTTACGGATACATTACCAAGTAATAGAAGATATTACATCGGAGCAACCGATTATTCAAGGAGATTGAGTCTATTGTCAGAAACGAAAATAATACAGTTAGAAGTCAAGAATGCCAATGAGACACAGGCACTTATTGGACCTCATGACAGACATCTGAAGCGAATAGAAGAACATCTTGATGTAACGCTTGTTACACGTGGCGAGGAAGTACTCGTTACTGGAGATGTAGAGAAGATAGAAATTGTTCGCAAAATCATTACAACTTTAATACAATTAATCCGAAAAGGGATAACTATTTCTGAGAGAGATGTCGTATATGCTGCTCAATTAGCTGAAAATAATCGTTTAGATGAGCTTCTTGAGCTTTATGATGAAAAAGTTGCAACGAATGTCAAAGGAAAACCGATTATTGCGAAGACTCTTGGTCAACGTCATTATGTCTCTGCCTTAAAGAAAAAAGACATGGTTTTTGGAATTGGTCCAGCAGGTACGGGGAAAACGTATCTAGCCGTTGTCATGGCAGTAACGGCTTTAAAAGAAGGTCATGTAAAGCGAATTGTTTTAACTCGTCCAGCCGTAGAGGCGGGAGAAAGTTTGGGCTTCTTGCCTGGAGATTTAAAGGAGAAAGTCGATCCATACTTGCGTCCTCTTTATGACGCTCTTCATGATGTTTTAGGTATGGAACAAACGGCAAGGTTGATGGAAAGAGGTACGATTGAAGTAGCGCCTTTAGCTTATATGCGTGGACGTACACTAGATGACGCTTTTGTCATTCTTGATGAAGCTCAAAATACAACTCGTGAACAAATGAAAATGTTCATCACTAGACTGGGATTTGGGTCGAAAATGGTGATCAATGGAGATCTAACACAGATTGATTTGCCACGTGGCAAAAAATCCGGCCTGAAAGTTGCGATTGAAATTTTGGACAAAGTAAAAGATATAGCATTTATTTATTTGCAACAGTCTGATGTTGTTCGTCACACATTGGTGCAACAGATTTTACAGGCCTATGAAAAACAAGATGCTGATGAGAGAGAATTCATCGAAAGAACATAGGATTATGTGGAAAAGAAAGCCTTGCCTTAGGAGGCGTTAATAGGAAGACCCTCTTAATGAAAGAGGGTCTTCCCTTTTGAGAATGAAGAAAAGGAAGAAATGAGGTGATTTGTTTGAAGAGAAGATCAACCATTGATCAACAGAAGTGGTGGAAAAGACTTCGAGAACATCAATACATACGCGCAATCCTTTTTTGTACGATTGGATTTATTCTTTATATATTATTGTTAGGAAATGTTATTCCAGAAACATTGGATATTCGTCTTTCTCAAATTGCTGACAAAGACATCCGTTCACCTATAACAATCGAGCATAGAACGGCTACAGAGGAACGGCGAAGTGCAGCTATAGATGAGATTGGACCTGTTTATGACTTAAAACGAGAGTATGCTCAAAATCAGGTAAAGAAAGTAGATGATATCTATGAAGTTGTTAATAAAGCAAAGAATATGGAAGAAGAACTTGTTGGCGACCGCGATTTAGAAGAAGAGCCTTTAAGTGAAGATGAACTAATTGAGTTGCAAATTGATTATATAAAAGAAGTTCTTTCCTTAAGGAGGAGTAACGGGATTACAGATCAAACTCTCATTACACTTTTAGACGCAGGAGATTCACAGTTGCAAATTGCAAAAGAGACGACAACAAATGCTGTACATGAAGTAATGAGTGAGAGAATATCCATTCGAGAATTAGCTGATGCAAAACAGGAAGTTAGCAACCAAATTGCTATTTCTACTGTAAGTAGTAGGCTTCTAGATGCCATGATTGAAGTGGCCCAATTTGCTATCATTCCGAATTACATATATGATGCTAATGCAACTGAACAACTAAGACAAGAGGCAGCGGAGAGTGTCGAGCCCGTTCTAATTAGAGAAGGACAACTTCTTGTAAAAGAAGGGGAAATGATTGATCATGACATCTATGAACAACTTCGGATTGTAGGGCTATTAGACGGATCCTTCAATATTTTCCCATATATAGGATTAGCTTTGCTCATTTTGCTTATTACGGGTATGTTGGCGTACTATGTAAATGAAGCGCAAACTTCCGTACAAAAAAATAACAGCCATTTATTAATGTACACGTTAATTTTTATTGTAACAGTATCTTTAATGAAAATTACTAGCCTATTAGAAGGGTTAGAAATTCAAGGTATTGGATTTGTTGTACCTGTGTCAATTGGAGCAATGCTTATTACGTTGCTCATTCATACTCGTCTTGCGTTATATACAGGTATAATGTTTGCTGTTATTGGAAGTATTATGTTTAATAATGAAACTTTAGGAACGTTCAACTTTACTTATGGTTTTTATATGTTATTTAGTTCATTTGCAGGTGCTTATTTTTTAGATAAGTCTAATCGAATTTCTAGAATTTTAAGAGCAGGTTTATTTGTTTCAGCTATTAATATCGTGGCTGTCATTGCTTTATTATTTATGAAAAGCGTTCAAAGTGGTTGGTTTGAAATTGGGATGCACGTTGGATTTGCCTTTTTATCTGGTTTTGTAGCTGCGGTATTAACAATCGGCTTATTGCCATTTTTTGAGGCGGGGTTTGGAATTTTATCGACATCTAGATTAATTGAACTTTCAAGTCCTAACCATCCTTTATTGCGTAAAATATTGGTTGAAGCCCCGGGAACGTACCATCATAGTGTTGTTGTCGGGAACTTAGCAGAAGCAGCTTGTGAATCGATTGGCGAAAATGGGCTACTAGCTCGAGTTGGTTCTTACTATCACGACTTAGGAAAAACAAAGAGACCACACTTTTTTATTGAAAATCAAATGAGAATGGAAAATCCTCATGACAAAATTTCTCCGCAATTAAGTAGAACTATTATTATCGCACATCCTTATGATGGAGCGGATCTATTGCGTGAGTATAAGATGCCTAAAGAGATCATTGATATTGCCGAGCAACATCATGGTACGACTCTACTAAAGTATTTTTATCATAAAGCAAATAAGGATACTGACCAACCGGTTCCAGAGTCGCAATTTCGCTATCCAGGTCCAAAGGCGCAAACAAAAGTTTCAGCCATCGTTGGAATTGCGGATAGTGTAGAAGCAGCGGTACGAACGATACAGAAGCCAACACCAGATAAAATTGAAGCGCTCGTTCGAAAAATAATTCAAGATAAATTAGAAGATGGTCAATTTGATGAATCGGATCTAACGTTAAAAGAACTTGACCAAATAGCTGTTTCGATCCTTGAAACGTTAAAAGGAACGTTTCATCAACGTATCGAATACCCGGAAGATGTAAAAGGAAGGGAGAAAAAGGATGAACATTACTGTGGATTTTAATGATGAGACGAACAGTATTACAGAAGATCAGCATGAACTGATTGAGTGTGTAATTTTGAAAACGGCAGAAGTGGAAGAATTAAAAGGGGAAATTGAAGTCTCGGTGACAATTGTAGATGAAAAACGTATTCAAGAAATTAATAGGGAATATCGGGATAAAGACCAACCAACAGATGTTATTTCTTTTGCTTTAAATGAACAAGATGAAGATGAACCTGAGGTTGTCTATGCAGAAGATATGCCTAATATCCTTGGTGATATTATTATTTCATCTGCTCACATTAAAAAGCAAGCGGAGGAATACGGCCACTCATTTGAGCGGGAACTAGGCTTCTTAACAGTTCATGGTATGCTTCACTTACTTGGATATGACCATATGACAGATGCCGATGAGAAGGAAATGTTCTCAAGGCAAGAGGACATTTTAACTGCTTATGGGCTTACACGATAGAAACAAAAGAGGTTTTAAAAGGTTACTCAGGTCATTTTTTTATGCCTCACAGGGATTCAGATACGTTCTTAAACATGAACAGAACATGCAGATTCACTTGTTAGTAGCAATTGTAACTATGTTTGCTGCATTTTTATTGCGATTTTCAGTTGAGCATTGGGTAGTATTGCTTTTAGTAATAGCTAGTATGTTTGCTCTAGAAATAATGAATACAGCCATTGAACGTACAGTTGATCTTGTAACGGAAGAATACCATCCATTAGCAAAACGGGCAAAGGATATAGCGGCAGCTGCTGTCTTCATCTATTGTTTATTTGCAGTGGCAATTGGATGTATCCTTTTTATCCCGGCTATACTTAAATTGTTATAGAACTGGTTGAGAGGAGTACCCTCTACTATGTGGAAGAGATTTCAAAAAAATATTATTGCAGGCATTATCTTCTTGTTGCCTGCAATAGCAACAATTTACGTTATTCAATTACTGTTTGGCTTGGTAGATGCATTTCTCGGGTCCTTTATTACAGATGTGTTAAAAGCATTGAATATTATCACAACAGAAGAGGGCCGCATCTATTTTCTTGGGGTGTACACTCCTTTCTCGGAACGACTGCTCGGAATTGGTTTTATATTAACGATCCTCCTTATAACATGGGTTGGAGCCATGCGTATTCAAGGGAGAGGCATGAAAATATTTGGTACTATTGATCGTTCCTTTCGTAAAATTCCGATTGCAAACTCTATCTATACTTCGGTAGAACAAGTCATTCATGCGTTTGCGCAAGAACGTTCTTCGTTTAAAAACGTTGTACTTGTTGAATATCCAAGAAAAGGTCTCTATACGGTCGGATTTCAAACAGGAGAATCAAAAGGAGAAGCACAGAGGGTAACTTCAAAAGATTGTATTAATGTTTTCCTGCCTACGACACCAAATCCAACTTCTGGTTGGCTTGTGCTCGTTCCAAGAGATGAAGTAATTGTCTTAAATATGACTGTAGAACAAGGGTTAAAGTTCATTATTTCTGGTGGTGTCGTTGTACCGCCTGACCCAGAAGCCATAGTAAATGATATGGAAACGGAGTACAATGAACGGGATATGGTCGTTCATGTACGCTCGAGAAGAAAGGATGAGGAAAATAATGAATAAAGAGCAATTAATCGTTGAAGCTAAGCGGGCAAGGGAACAAGCGTATGTGCCTTATTCTAACTTCCCTGTTGGAGCAGCCCTGCTAATGGAGGATGGTTCAGTTTATAGAGGTGCTAATATCGAAAATGCCTCATATGGACTTACGAATTGTGCTGAGCGTACGGCTTTGTTTAAGGCGTATTCGGAAGGGAATAAGAATGTAAAAATGGTAGCTATCGTAGCAGGAACGGACAGGCCTGTCTCTCCATGCGGAGCTTGTCGTCAAGTGATGGTTGAATTGTGTTCGCGTGACACGCTTGTCGTATTGACGAATTTAAAAGGTGATATTACAGAAATGACGGTAGCAGAGTTGCTACCTGGAGCATTTACAGCGGAGGATATGGATGAATAACGAAAAAGGTTTTAAATCAGGATTTGTTTCTATTATTGGTCGACCGAACGTGGGAAAATCAACGCTATTAAATCATGTAATTGGACAAAAGATCGCAATAATGTCAGATAAACCACAAACGACACGAAATAAAATACAAGGCGTTTATACGAGTAATCAGTCTCAAATTGTTTTTATTGATACACCAGGTATACATAAGCCTAAACATAAGCTTGGCGATTTTATGATGAAAGTTGCGCAAAATACATTAAGGGAAGTAGATTTGGTTTTATATGTAGTTGATGCTACAGAAACATTTGGATCAGGTGAGGAGTTTATTATTGAGCGTCTAAAGGATACGGCTACTCCTGTCTTTCTTGTTATAAATAAAATTGACAAGATTGCGCCTGATAATTTGTTTGGGATTATTGATACGTATCGAACAAAATATGACTTTAAAGAAGTAATTCCTATTTCTGCATTGCAAGGAAATAACGTGCCAACATTAATGGAACAAATTACTGAATATCTAGATGAAGGTCCTCAATATTATCCGAGTGATCAAGTAACAGACCATCCAGAGCGTTTTGTTGTGGGAGAATTGATTCGTGAGAAAGTTCTTCATTTGACTCGAGAAGAAATTCCACATTCAATTGCTGTGAATATCGAACAAATGAAAACACGCGAAAACAGTGATACTGTTTATATTGGAGCAACCATTATTGTTGAACGCTCTTCCCAAAAAGGAATTATTATTGGAAAACAAGGATCAATGCTTAAAGAAGTTGGGAAACGAGCAAGAGGCGACATAGAATCATTACTCGGCTCAAAAGTCTTTCTAGAAATCTGGGTAAAAGTCCAAAAAGACTGGCGCAACAAACCCGCCCACCTTAGAGATTTCGGATTTAGAGAAGATGAGTACTAGAGTTCATAAAAAAAGGGCGAACTTCCCTTTTTTTATGAACTCGAAGCGATGAGCGAAGCCGCCGTCATGTTTTAAGCCTTTTGAGCGATCTTCTCAAAAGGCGCACGGCGAGCGTAGCCATCGCAACCATGTTCGCACGTAACAAGAATCAAGAGCAACTCCTTTGAAAGTGAATCGAGGAGCAAAGAGCAAACCCGTCGTAATCTTTTAAGTCTTTTGAGCGCTCTTCTCAAAAGGCGCACGGCGAGCGTAGCCATCGCAACCATGTTCGCACGTAACAAGAATCAAGAGCAACTCCTTTGAAAGTAAATCGAGGAGCAAAGAGCAAACCCGTCGTAATCTTTTAAGTCTGTTAGGATTGGGTTTCTCCTAACAGGAGCGCAGCGAGTGGAGCGATTGCAAACATAATAAATGGAGTTCAAATTCACATACGATTTGAGCTCTTTTTTTGTTGCTACGATATTTAAGAAGTATCCCTATGAAGAACAAATTAAAACCAATAAGGCTTAGAAAGGTCGTTCATCAACGGGATCAAGGACCTATTGAAACGAAATAGACCAAGAAGTGTTCTTCATCAGCATGATGAAAGACTTGTAGCAACGGAATTTAATTAATTTGGTCGTTCATTATCCAAAAACCGGTAAAAACTAAAGTGGAGGGTGCTTCAATTCATTCAATTGAGATCGCTGAGTACTAATCAAAGCTCAATTAGTATTGCTCTTTGGTATGTTATTTATAAAATTCTAATCCAAAACTGAATCCCTTAGGCGTCTATCCATTGTTTTTTGATTCGTAATTCATTATCATAATAGTAGACGAACAAAAAATGGAAGTACCAAATGTCAAGCAGATTTAATTAACAATATTTCCTTATCATGATTCTAGGAAAGTAGGTCATCATACAAGTATAGAGCGTAAGTCTAAGTCTTTTATAGAAAGGTGGATTCTGAAATGCTCGATTTTTCATGGAAAGTCTTTTCAATGACAGGTAATGTGGACACGTATTTATTGTTGAAAGAATTAGAGCGGGATTCAGACGATCAATTCAGACAAGAAGACATGGAGGATATCGAAACATCCGACGCTCCAACACATTAATGTATGTTGACACCTCACAAAGGACGTGTGGTGACAAGTATGATTCACAAAGTTGAAGGCATTGTGATTCGGACAACAGATTATGGCGAATCAAATAAAATTTTAACAATATTTTCAAGAGAATTAGGTAAAGTTGGTGTTATGTCTCGTGGGGCAAAAAAGCCTAAAAATCGATTATCGGCTGCTTCACAATTGTTTATTTATGGCACATTTGTTTACCAGAAAAGTCAAGGTCTTGGTACCCTCAATCAAGCAGATATAGTAGATTCTTTTAGAGAGGTTCGAAGTGATTTATTTCGGGCCTCTTATGCCACTTACATAGTTGAAATGACAGATAAACTGACAGAGGAGAGAAGTAAAAATCCTTTTCTCTTTGAATTGTTATATCAAACGCTCTATTATTTAAATGAAGGTATTGACTCTGATGTGTTGCTTAGAATTTACGAGGTGAAAATGCTTGTTGTTGCGGGGATAAAACCAGAACTAGACCAATGTGTAAGCTGTTCTTCTACTGAATTACCAGTTGCCTTTTCCATTCGACATGCTGGTTTTTTGTGTCATCGATGTTTGCATCGAGATGAAAAAGCGTTTAAATTATCTGCTCATGCAGCAAGATTACTAAGATTATTCTTTTATATCGATTTGCATCGTCTTGGACAAATATCGTTAAAGAAAGAAACAAAGCAAGAACTAAAAGAAGTGTTAGCAGCTTATTATGATGAGTACTCAGGATTAAGGTTAAAATCCAAACGTTTCCTTGAACAAATGGAACGGATGGGTGATTTTTAGCTCGAATGTTGACACTTTTGCTGAAGTTTTATATGATGCTATTAATAACATATGGTGCATTGATGGAAAGTAGTACTTATCCTCTCTTGAGAAAGCGAACCTAGGACAGTGCGAGCTAGGGATCTAGACGATAAGGAAGGCATTCCGGAGCACATTCGATGAAAGTGATTAAAGTCTACTTTGACTTTAATAATTAGGGTGGAACCGCGGGAAGAGCTCTCGTCCCTATGTCATTACGACATAGGGATGGGAGCTTTTTCTTATGCCTAATCACTCGAATGTCACCATGAAAATTTAAGGAGGAAATTATAGTGAATGTACAAAATATGATTTTGACGCTACAGGAATATTGGTCAAAGCAAAATTGTATGATCATGCAAGCGTATGATACAGAGAAAGGGGCAGGAACAATGAGTCCCTTTACACTTCTTAGAACAATTGGTCCTGAACCTTGGAATGTAGCATACGTTGAGCCATCTCGCCGGCCTGCAGATGGAAGATATGGGGAGAATCCGAACCGACTTTATCAACATCATCAATTTCAAGTTATTATGAAGCCGTCTCCTAATAATATTCAAGAACTTTATTTGAAAAGTTTAGAGGCGCTTGGAATCAACCCGTTAGAACATGATATACGTTTCGTGGAAGATAACTGGGAAAATCCGACCCTTGGTTGTGCAGGGTTAGGATGGGAAGTATGGCTTGATGGAATGGAAATTACACAATTTACATACTTTCAACAAGTTGGAGGGCTTGAGGCAAGTCCTGTTTCAGCAGAAATAACGTATGGACTTGAGAGGCTAGCATCCTATATCCAGGATAAGGAAAATGTATTCGACCTTGAGTGGGTTGAAGGGTTTACGTATGGAGATATTTTTAAACAACCAGAATATGAGCATTCAAAGTACACATTTGAAATTTCAGATACTCAAATGCTTTTCTCGCTTTTTGGAACATATGAGCAGGAAGCTAAAAGAGCATTAGATGAGTCACTTGTTTTCCCGGCATATGATTACATTTTAAAGTGCTCACATACGTTTAACTTGCTCGATGCAAGAGGGGCCATTTCTGTTACAGAGAGAACCGGCTACATTGGGCGCGTAAGAAACTTAGCGCGTGCAGCAGCAAAATTATACTATGACGAACGTGAGCGCTTAGGATTCCCAATGTTAAAAAAAGAGGAGGGAAAAGATAATGAGTAAACGAGACTTCTTACTAGAAATTGGTTTAGAAGAATTACCTGCAAGATTTGTCACGAGTTCAATTGAACAGTTAAAAGAAAAAGTTGAATCATGGCTAAAAGAAGAACGGTTAGCATTTGATTCCATCCGGACGTTTGCTACGCCTAGGCGCCTTGCGATCTTCCTTGAGGGGCTTGGTGAGAGTCAGCCTGATATTAGCGAGGAGGCAAAGGGACCAGCTAAGAAAATAGCTTATGATGATGAGGGAAACTGGTCAAAGGCAGCTCAGGGTTTTGCTCGTGGACAAGGTGTTACGACTGATGACCTCTTTTTTAAAGAAGTTAAAGGAGTAGAGTATATCTATGCTAATAAATACATCGCAGGGAAAAAGACAGTAGACCTTCTTCCGGCTCTGAAAGATCTTATTGTTTCATTACACTTTCCAAAAAATATGCGATGGGGTAGTAATGATCTCCGTTTTGCTCGTCCAATTAGATGGCTTGTTACCTTGTACGGCGAAGAGGTCATTCCATTTTCAATTACTGGAATTGAAACGGGTGTGAAAACTTATGGACACAGGTTTCTTGGGAAGGAAATCGAGTTACGTGATCCAAGTGAATATGGGGTAGCGTTGCTTGGTGAATATGTCATTGCTGATCCAATTGAACGAAAAAGAGCTATACGAAATCAAATTGAATCAATGACTGAAGGAAACGGTTGGATTGTACCGATTGATGAGGACCTTTTAGAGGAAGTAACTCATTTAGTAGAATATCCAACTGCACTTTCTGGAAACTTTGATGAAGGTTTTCTAAAGTTGCCAAAAGAAGTGTTGATTACCTCGATGAAAGAACATCAACGGTACTTTCCTGTAGAAAATGAATATGGCGACTTATTGCCTTATTTCATTACAGTGAGAAACGGGGATCATCAACACCTTGAGAACGTAGCAAAAGGCAACGAAAAAGTCCTTCGTGCAAGGCTTTCTGATGCGGCGTTTTTCTATAATGAAGATCAAAAATTAAATATTAATGATGCGCTGCAACGTCTGGAGCAAATTGTTTATCATGAGGAACTAGGTTCAGTTGGAGATAAGGTTCGACGTGTTAAAAAGCTAGTAACCGATTTAAGTGTATTACTTAATGTTGATTCAGCAAAAGCGCAAACTGCGAATCGAATTGCAGAGATTAGTAAGTTTGACCTTGTTACGCAAATGGTAAACGAATTCCCTGAACTACAAGGTAGAATGGGTGAAGTTTATGCTGAATTAGCTGGAGAATCAAAAGAGGTAGCTAAAGGTATTAATGAGCATTACAAGCCGAGATCTGCTGGTGATTCAAGTCCTTCATCTCTTGAAGCGACGGTTGTCAGCATAGCAGAAAAGTTAGATACGATTGTAACTTGTTTTGCCATAGGATTAATTCCAACAGGTTCACAAGATCCGTATGCGCTTAGACGTCAAGCGGCGGGGATCGTTCAAATGCTTCATGATCATAATTTAAAAGTGACTCTTGAACAATTGCTAAAAGTAAGTTTAGATGTTGCGAAAGACAGGAAACTGCTTAAGCGTGACTATGAAGAGATCCAAACGGAACTTGTTGAATTCTTTAAATTAAGGGTTAGGGCACTTCTTCAAGAAAATGAAATTCAATATGATATTATTGATGCTGTATTAAATGATGAGATAGGTCATATTCCGACTGTAATGAAAAAAGCAAAGGTTATTACTGAAAAGCGTCAAGACTTGGCATTTAAAAAGGTAGTTGAGGCACTAAGTCGAGTAACAAATATCGCGAAGAAGGCTGAAGCTTCTATCGAAATTGACCCAACATTGTTTGAAAAAGAAGAAGAAAAAGTGTTATTCAGACATTATCAAGAGTTGAAAGTAAATGTGGAAAAGGCGTTGGAAAAAGGTGAGGCCAAGCTTGCTTATGATGAGCTTGCAAGCTCTGAGCCAGTAATTAATCAATATTTTGATCACATCATGGTTATGGCAGAGGATCAAAATATTCGACAAAATCGACTGCAGCAAATGAGTGAACTGTCTAAAGTTATTCGTTCTTATGCCCAATTCCAGTCAATCGTATTCGCTTAAAATGTAATTTATGACTTCTTATTTTGATAAATAGGAAGTCATATAAGCTTGCTATTTCCATATTGGCTATCACTCGTATATAATAATTATAAATTAGTATGGCACTTTTGTGCTAAGGACGGTGAAAACCAATCGAACTAACAAGTAGGCAAGAAATAATTGTTGAGATTGTTAAGGAAAGTGGCCCAATTACCGGGGAACAAATTGCAGAACGTCTCTCTCTAACAAGAGCTACACTTCGTCCTGATTTGGCTATTTTAACAATGGCAGGCTATTTAGACGCTAGACCACGTGTTGGGTATTTTTACACAGGGAAATCTGGAAATCAAATGTTAGCAGAGAAAGTCAAGAACATTACGGTAAATGAATACCGATCTAGGCCCGTTGTTGTTCAAGAGTCAGCATCGGTGTATGATGCGATATGCACGATGTTTTTAGAGGATGTTGGAACATTATTTGTCGTGGATAAGCATATAACCTTAGTAGGTGTTCTCTCAAGGAAAGACTTACTTCGGGCAAGTCTTGGAAAGCAAGCGCTTGAGTCTATTCCTGTAAGTATTATTATGACGAGAATGCCTAATATTACAGTATGCAAACAGGATGATTTAATTATTGAAGTGGCTAATAAGTTGATTGAAAAGCAAATTGATGGACTTCCTATTGTTGTGGAAGTAGACTATGGCTCCCGCTTTGAAGTAGTAGGTCGGATAACGAAAACGAACATAACAGCATTACTAGTTGATTTAGCTAATGATAAGGTAATATAAGCGGTAAGGAGGGGCATTCATGGAAGAAATTAGAGAGCGACCAGTTGTCTATGTCGTTTCAGATTCGGTAGGGGAAACGGCGGAATTGGTTGTAAAGGCTGCTGCTAGTCAATTTAGCAGTGCTGGACTTGAAGTGAGACGAATCCCATATGTTGAAGATAAAGAAACAATTGAAGAAGTAATTATCTTAGCTCGTAAAGCTAATGCACTAATCGCGTTTACACTTGTTGTTCCAGAAATAAAAGAACACCTATTGACACTTGCACAGGAAACGGGTGTTGATACGGTAGATATTATTGGCCCAATGTTAGAGAAAATAGGAACATTGACGAAAAAGGCTCCGCGTTATGAGCCAGGTTTAATTTATCGATTAGATGAGGATTATTTTCGTAAAGTCGAGGCAATTGAATTTGCTGTTAAATACGATGATGGTCGTGACCCAAGGGGAATTATTCGTGCTGATATCGTGTTAATTGGAGTTTCGCGTACATCAAAAACACCACTTTCTCAATATTTAGCACATAAACGATTGAAAGTAGCGAACGTGCCACTTGTTCCCGAAGTAGAACCGCCTAAAGAGTTATTTCATATTACACCGAAAAAATGTGTCGGGTTAAAAATTAGCCCAGAAAAATTAAATGATATTAGGGCGGAACGATTAAAAGCACTTGGATTAAAAGCCCAGGCTAACTACGCTAACCTTGATCGAATCAAAGAAGAATTGGCGTATTCAGAAAAAATTATGCAACGGATTGGCTGTCCTGTTATTGATGTTTCAAATAAAGCAGTTGAAGAAACAGCCAATTTAATCTCAAGTATGTTCTTAAAAAAATAATAATAGGAAGTATCTTGCGTATAGAAGCAAGATGCTTTTTATTTTTGGGGCTAGTCAAAGGAGTAAAAGTTGCGTATAATAAAGAATTGTGATTCTAATAGTGAAGAAAATTTTGGTTATATTTTAAAAAAGAACAAATAAATTTTAAAAGTCAAGACTTTTTCTTTGTTTTTTGGTAATGATAGTAAGGATAAAAAAAACGAAACACGTTACAGATCTTTAATTCGACAAATATCTACGAAATTCTTTAAAAAGATAGCAGGATTTTTGAAGGGAATGTTGAATTCAACTATTATGAATCCTTCATTACAAACCATTTATGTCGACGCGGACGCTTGTCCAGTAAAAGCAGAAATAGTAGAAATTTGTGAGTTCGTTAACATGCCGATGGTGTTTGTCTCATCTTATGCGCATACGTTAACTCTACCACCTATAGCTAAAGTGGTGACAGTTGATAATGATAAAGAAGCGGCAGATTTGTTTTTAATGAACAATGCTAAAAAAGGCGATATTTGTGTCACACAAGACCATGCTCTTGCCTCTATCATGTTAGCTAAAGGGGTAATAACATTATCCCCCCGTGGATTTGTTTATCAAGAAGATACCATTTTGCAAATGTTGGATGCACGCTATATTTCGCAAAAACATAGGAGAATGGGTGGGAAAACAAAAGGTCCAAAACCTTTTCGACAAGAAGATCGTCAAATGTTTATTGAACAACTCACAAAAATTGTTACAGAAAAAGAAGGAACATAGCAAAAAAACTCGAATTGTAAGAGAAATTGGTATGATTAATGGTGATAACAATGAGCAACAGGATACCGGATGAAAAGGTTGAGCTGATTAGACGCTCATCGGATATTGTCGAAGTAATTAGTGATTATGTGCAACTAAAAAAGCAAGGTCGGCAGTATATTGGATTATGTCCCTTTCACGGTGAAAAATCTCCTTCTTTTTCTGTATCACCGGATAAACAACTTTACCATTGTTTTGGCTGTGGTGCTGGTGGGAATGTTTTTTCGTTTCTGATGGAACTAGAAGGACTTACGTTTATTGAATCCGTCAGAAAGCTTGGAGAGCGTGCAAACATTGATTTACCTGATGCAACCGCTCAGTCACCTGCATCAGGGCCACAAGTATTAATGCGCTCAGCTCATGAGTTAGCTGCTAAACTTTACTATCATGTTCTTACGTTAACCGAACAAGGATCTGAAGGTCGCTCTTATGTGAAAAAACGCGGTTTTACAAAAGAACAAATTGAGCATTTCCAAATTGGTTTCGCTCCAGATCGCTGGGATGCACTTGTTACAATCTTAACGAAGCGCAATTTTTCATTAGAAACAATGGTTCAAGCAAGTTTATTGGGTGAAAGGGAGTCAAAAGACGGTTATTATGACCGTTTCAGAAACAGATTAATGTTTCCGATCTGGGATGGGCAAGGCAATGTTATCGCTTTTGGTGGTAGATCCATCTCAGATGAAAAGCCAAAGTATTTGAATAGTTCTGATTCGCCAATCTTTCATAAAGGAAAAACACTCTATGGTCTTCACTTAGCAAGACCTTCAATTAGAAAGCTAGGTTCAGTTGTCTTATTTGAAGGATATGTGGACGTGATTGCAGCTTGGGGGGCAGGACTTTCTAATACAATAGCTACACTTGGTACTGCTTTAACAGAGGAGCAAGCTAAAGTGATTAGGCGGAATGCCGAGACTGTTACTATCTGTTATGACTCAGATAAAGCAGGAACGAGCGCAGCCTTTCGGTCAGCAGGGATACTAGAACAAGTTGGTTGTACTGTGAAAGTTGCTCAAATGCCAGAAGGGCTTGACCCCGATGACTATATTCGTACATACGGTGCTAAAAGCTTCAAATCGAATGTAATAGGGGAAAGTTTGACTTTAATGTCATTTAAAATGCGTTATTTGCGTAAAGGTAAGAATATGCAAAATGAAGCTGAAAGAATGAGCTATATTGAGGACGTTTTAACTGAGATTAGTACTTTACCGCGAGCAGTTGAGCGGGACCACTATCTCAGACAGATCGCCGAAGAATTTTCGCTTTCTTTAGAAGCTTTAAAGCACGAACAGTTTCAAATTTATCGAGAAAAACGGAAACAAGATAAAAGTGAGTATCAATCAAAGGATCGTCCAATACAATCTAGGAAATCCTTAGAAGCAAGAAAATTATTACCAGCCCATCAAAATGCTGAGAGATTTTTACTTGCTCATATGATGAGAGATGTTGAAGTGGCAGAACTTGTTCAAGAACGCATCGGTGGGAGTTTTAATATTGATGAACATCAAGCAATAGCGGCTCATCTTTTTGCATACTTTGGAGAAGGATATGAGGCTAGTCCTAGTCAATTTATTCAAGGACTGCAAGATGAAAAATTAATTAGGATTGCAACAGAGCTTGCAATGATGTCGTTAAATGATGACTTTCAAGAGAAAGAACTGCTCGATTATATGAAATTGATTGAAACCTATCCAAAACGGGTAAAAATACAACAAAAAGAATTAGAAATGAAGCGAGAGAAAGACCCATTAGAAGCAGCGAGACTTCTTATGGAGATTAATCGTATGAAACAGGAGCTTCTCTAGCATGTATTGGCAAGAAGCTTTGGTTGTGAACAATGGAAGGAGGGGATCGAATGGCAGATAAACCACTACGCCCATTAGCGGAAGGTGAATTGTCTATCGATCAAGTGAAAGAACAATTAGTGGAGATAGGTAAAAAGCGCGGAGTACTTACTTATGCTGAGATTACAGAGAAATTAGCGGCATTTGATCAAGATTCCGATCAAATGGATGAATTTTTTGAATATCTTGGTGAGCAAGGAGTCGAAATCCTAAATGAGACGGACGATGTTGTTCCAAATCTCCAGCAAGCTGTAAAAGATGAAGAAGAGTTTGACCTTAATGATTTAAGTGTACCACCTGGTATTAAAATAAATGATCCTGTAAGAATGTATTTAAAGGAAATTGGTCGTGTTCCCCTTCTTTCGGCTGAAGAAGAAATTGAGCTTGCCAAACGAATTGAACAAGGTGATGAAGAAGCAAAAAGGAGATTAGCGGAAGCTAACTTACGTCTAGTTGTCTCTATTGCTAAACGTTATGTTGGTCGTGGTATGCTGTTTCTTGATTTAATCCAAGAAGGTAATATGGGGTTAATTAAAGCTGTTGAAAAGTTTGATTATGAAAAGGGATATAAATTTAGTACGTATGCGACATGGTGGATTAGGCAAGCTATTACTCGTGCGATAGCGGACCAAGCACGAACGATCCGTATTCCTGTTCATATGGTAGAAACGATTAACAAACTAATTCGAGTACAGCGCCAGCTCCTTCAAGATTTTGGGCGTGAGCCAACACCTGAAGAAGTAGCACAAGAGATGGAGTTAACTCCGGATAAAGTTCGTGAAATCTTAAAAATTGCTCAAGAGCCTGTGTCTTTGGAAACCCCTATCGGAGAAGAAGATGACTCACATCTTGGTGATTTTATCGAAGACCAAGAAGCGTTGGCTCCTTCTGATGCGGCTGCATATGAACTATTGAAAGAGCAATTAGAAGACGTCCTAGACACGTTAACCGATCGAGAAGAAAATGTTCTTCGTTTACGCTTTGGGTTAGATGATGGTCGTACTCGTACTTTAGAAGAAGTGGGTAAAGTATTTGGTGTTACTCGCGAGCGCATTCGTCAAATTGAAGCGAAGGCATTAAGAAAGCTACGCCATCCTAGTCGTAGTAAGCGACTAAAGGATTTTCTAGAGTAAGGTTGAGAAATCGTATGAAATAGGAAATAAGAGTCTTCATAATGGGTCTGATTCTGTTTTAAGAACATATAGTCGATTGCTTGTGACTATATTGATAATTGGAATCAGGCCTTTTGGCTTGCCTCTGATTCGATCATTGGCTAGCAGGGGGATATATGAATAAGATGGACGAGAATAGAAAAAGAATCATTATTAACGAAATTAAGAATTGGAAATCCACAAACCTACTTCCTGAGAAGTATTGCGATTTTTTGCTTACTCTCTATACAGAAGGTGAGCATGAGTTAATAGAAAATAGCGAGAAGCAATCAACTCTAATTAGAAGGTATACACGATTAACTCTTTTCATGGTACACCTTTTGTTTTTATTAACAATTCTTGTCATTTATTTTACCGATTTTTCGGTAGCAATGCAAATAGCAATTGTTGTTCTATTTATAACTGCCATCCTATTGGTTGCTAGTAAATCAACAAATTCAATTGTTTCTTCTTATTACTACATGGTTACAGCACTTATTTTTTATTTGTTAACTGTA
Source organism: Halalkalibacter sp. HAAS-P013 (assembly GCF_056619925.1). Classification (NCBI taxonomy): domain Bacteria; kingdom Bacillati; phylum Bacillota; class Bacilli; order Caryophanales; family Bacillaceae; genus Halalkalibacter; species Halalkalibacter sp. HAAS-P013. The sequence goes on along the minus strand of NZ_JBWQTU010000002.1, from coordinate 391,849 downwards.
GAAATAGTAATGGGGGCAGTTGGAAATACAAATTATATTATACATCTTTCAATTTTTCATTGTCTTGTTTGGCTCTTAGTCGGTTGGCGATATTCGTTACGAATCTTTACAATTGCGGGAGCTGTAGGCTTTTTGTTATCATTACTTTTCTTGTTTAGCTAAAAGAGTGACAAAAAAAGTAAAACTGAAAAGATCCCTTTTCTTTATGGACAATATCAAGTAGAATGAGAATGGAATCTTTAAAAGCGTCTACATAGTTGTTTGACGATATGTGTGATCCGATACTATTTAAAGGAGGATATGATAATGAAAGGTAGACCACTATTACCATTTGCTATCACTGCTATTGTTGGTATTTTGCTTATGGTAGCACTTTCATTTGTTGGACTTGATCAGCGTGCGCAAATGAACGCTGATGATACAGAAGAGGCTGAAGAAGTAACAGAATTTGAAGATCCTATTACAGCTGGTCAAGAACTTACTCAACAATCATGTATTGGCTGTCATGGTGGAGACTTGGGCGGAGCATCAGGTCCAGCAATTAATGCGCTTGACGGAAAATATTCAGTGGAAGAAATTGCTGATATCATTACAGGTGGTTATGGAAGCATGCCAGCTATCACAAACTTAAATGATGTGGAAGCTGATGCAATTGCTCAATATTTGTTAGCAGAATCCGAATAATATGAAGACGAGAGTGGTTGGTGACTCTCGTCTTTTCTCTATATTTAGAAATGGATGAAATTGGGTAAAGTACATAGATAAAGTAAAACTAAAAATGAAGCATAATAGGTGATACAAATGAATGAAAAGCAATTGTCAAAAAGGCTAGTACGAGTGGCAATGTATGTACCAAAGGGAGCAAAGGTAGCAGATATTGGCTCAGATCATGCGTACTTGCCATGTTATTTATGTATTAAGGACCCAGAACTTACAGCTGTTGCTGGTGAAGTAAATGAAGGGCCATATCAATCAGCTAGAAAACAAGTAAAAAAATTAGGTTTAACAGAAAAAATAGATGTGAGAAAAGGGAATGGTCTTGAGGTTATTAATTGTGGCGAAGTTAATACGATTACGATAGCTGGAATGGGTGGGGGACTTATTACTACCATTCTAAATGAGGGAAAGGAAAAACTAGAAGGGGTAGAAACCTTGATCTTGCAGCCTAATGTATCAGCTAATATCATCAGAACATGGCTTTTGCATAATGAATGGGTACTAGTTTCAGAAGAAATTCTTGAAGAAGACGAAAAGATCTATGAAGTTCTAGTTGCGAAGCGAGGAAATGATGAATCATTGTATGAAGATCAAAAAGAACAGAAACTTTTGCTCGGTCCATTTTTAATGCAAGAAGTAAATCCTGCCTTCAAGAAAAAATGGCAGTATGAAGTTGATAATTGGAAGAGAATATTAGCTCAGTTTGAAAAAGCCAATGCAAATGAACAAGTTGAAGAAAAAAGAAAGAATTTACTGAATCAAATTAACATGGTTGAGGAGGTATTACGTAAATGAAAAAATATATTAATGGTCAAGCTCTCATCCAGCACTTTGAATCATGGTCTCCTAAGTCGTTAGCTGTTGAAGGTGATAAAAATGGGTTAATGGTCGGTACATTAAACAAAGAGATAAAAAAAGTGATGATTGCCTTAGATGTTTTAGAAGATATTATAGATGAAGCGATTGAAAAAGAGGTCGATCTCATTATTGCTCATCATCCTTTGTTATTTAGACCATTAAAAAAAGTAGACTTAGATACCCCACACGGAAGAATCGTAGCAAAAGCTATTAAATATGACATAGCTATTTATGCAGCGCATACAAATTTAGATGTTGCTAAGGGCGGAGTAAATGATATGATGGCTGAAGCGATTGGTTTGACAAATACAGAAGTACTTTCGCCTACTATTACTACAGCATTAAAAAAAGTTGTTGTATTTGTTCCAGAGACTCATGCTCTGCAAGTACGAGAAGCAATGGGGCACGCTGGTGCTGGGTATATAGGGAATTACAGTCATTGCACATTCAACAGCATTGGACAAGGAATGTTTCAACCCGAAGAAGGAACTAATCCTTTTATTGGTGAAAAAGGAAGGGTTGAAGTTGTTGAGGAAGTAAAAGTGGAATCCATTATACCTGCACACCTTCAAAATAAAGTTGTTAGAGCAATTATAAAAGCCCATCCATATGAAGAACCGGCATATGACATTTATCCGTTAGAGAATAAAGGAGAGGTACTAGGCCTAGGTCGTATAGGTTTGCTTGAGTCAAAAATGACCTTAGCTGAATTTGCGGAACTTGTGAAAGAAGCTTTCGGGGTGAAAGGGGTCAGAGTGGTCGGTGAATTAACAGCAAGTGTACAAAAAGTTGCTGTTCTTGGTGGCGATGGAAACAAATATATGAAAGAAGCTATTTTTAAAGGTGCTGACGTATTTGTAACTGGTGATGTATACTATCATGTTGCTCATGATGCGATGATGGATGGCTTACATATTGTTGATCCAGGGCATAACGTTGAGAAGATCATGAAAAGCGGTGTGAAGAAATTTTTTGATGATTTCCTTGAACAATCAAAGTATCAGACTAAAGTTATTACTTCTGAACCAAATACTGACCCATTTCAATTTCTATGAACTACTCCTCAAAAGAGGATGAATTAAACAGGGGGTGTCTCAAAGGTCTGTTTTTGACCTTTTGATACACCCCCTTTCTTTTGTTTAGCTTTTTGCCTTGACTTTCGGTAATATTTTTTGTAGAGACACCTTCCGTTCAGGATTCCAAACAGCACCTTCTTTTGGATCATATTGCTCTAAAAAGACAATCACTTCTTTTGTTATTGGTGTTGGTGTCGAAGCACCCGAGGTAACACCGACGGTTTGAACTCCTTGAAACCATTCTAGTTGAAGCTCAGTTATATCGCCAATACGATAAGCCTTTGTTCCAGCAATTTGTTCTGATACTTGAGCTAATCGATTTGAATTATTGCTTTTAGGATCTCCAACAACAATCACAAGATCACATTCTTTTGCTTGCTCTGCAACAGCTTCCTGTCGTACTTGTGTAGCTAAACAAATTTCATTATGGACTTCAGCGCTTGGATAAGCTTCCATTGCCTTTTTCATAATGTCACTAACATCCCACTGACTCATAGTAGTTTGATTTGTGATAATAATTTTGTCCGTTGCAATCTCTAAATTCTGGACGTCTTCGATGGATTCTACAAGATGTACGGAATTAGGTGCGACACCAATCGCGCCTTCAGGTTCAGGGTGTCCTTTTTTACCAACATAAATGATTTCATAACCTTGTGCTACTTGTTCACGTATTAAATCGTGAGTACGAGTTACATCAGGGCATGTTGCATCAACAACTGTTAGTCCTTTTTCTTTTGCAAGCTTACGAACTTCCGGCGATACGCCATGTGCGGTAAAGATAACTGTTCCTTTATCTACTTGCTTTAATATTTCCACACGGTTTGGTCCGTCTAATGAAATAATCCCATCTTCTTCAAATGCATCTGTAACATGTTTGTTATGAACGATCATACCTAAAATATAAATAGGTCTCGGCAAGTCTAAGTTTGCGGCAGCTTGTCTTGCAAGCACCATCGCATCAACTACGCCATAACAATATCCTCTTGGAGAAATTTTCTTTACTTTCATGAAAGGCCTCCTATAATAAGACTCATCTGTGACGAGTAGTAAGTAAAATATGAAAGAAAACAAGATCAGGCTGTCTCAGTGGTATTTTGCCCCACAAGAAGTGAGACAAAACATAGGAGACAGCCTTAGTTTTCCTGCTATATAGTATAATGTAGTTTCCCTCAAGTGACAATGCTTACGCTTCTTTTAACTCAATAAGTGCATCGTCAATGAATTCATAAGCTTGCTCTTCAGTCATATCATTGACGAGTACAAGTTCACTAGCAATCATTTGCCTAGCTTTTTGTAAATGATTACGGTCTTGAATGTGGAGGCCGTTTGCCCTTTCTGTTTGCTTTCTTGAAAGAGATGAAATAAGATGAGCAGCGTCAATAATACTTCCGCTCTTTAAGAGATTTTCGGTTTCACGAGAAAAATGACTTGTAGAAGGCGGGATATCAGGCCCGTTCTGCAGGGCATCTACAAGTGAATCTAACTCTGATTGGTCTATCACTTTACGCAAACCAGAATCGTTTATCTTGCTTTCTGGAAGCATAAGCTTCACATCAACGAGCGGAAAGTTAAGAATAAAATAAGAGTGAGTTTCTCCTAATACATCCTTTTCTTCAATATCTTGAATTGTTCCTGCTCCGTGATAAGGATAGACAACGTGGTCACCAACTTTAAACATGGGCATTCCTCCAATCGAGTAGTAACCTTAGTGTAACACAAAAAAATACAAAAGTAAATTTTACTATCATTGTGCGATTCTTGTCAATAAAAAAATGACATGAATCTTTAGTTATATCGTTAGTATCTTTTTACTTTGGTTAAATATACAATTTTGGACCAGGAATTCCCTTAATACTTTTTGGTCTAAAAGAAGTATGATGTGATGATGAGTCGATGTCGTTTGTTTGAAAATGGTCAAAAGAGGTGCTAGTCAAAACAGATGAATCATCCGGCTCTTCAATGTTAACCTTCGTACTCTCTTCATCTACTGTTGCCTTTATGGAACTGTCATCAATAGGACTGTCTTCTTCTGAATTATTACTCATCATAATTTTCCAGATAGTTGGTGCGTTTCGAATGAGTGGTCCGTACTGTTGAATCATCGGAACAACCTGATGAGTTAACCCTAAAACTTTCTGAGCATTAGTTAGCACCGTAGAGAAATTCATTCCCCCTCCACCAGCTGATGAAAAACCACCCATCATAGGGTTTCCTGCTACTCCTTGAGCTCCACCTAATCCTCCGAATATTCTAGAAAGAAAGCCCCCTCCTCCTCTAAATGCGTGATTACCTGCTCCGCCTAAAACATTTGCAGCTTGAGAAGGTACGCCATGCGAGAACATATTTGCTGTATGTGACATTCCTTGCATTGGGGCTTGCATAGGCATTGATCCAAATGGGGGACCGAAAAATGGTTGCATGATTAAGTCTCCTTTCCTAGTATCAACAGATTTTATAAGTGTACCGACTTCTAATTTTGGGGAAAGTAGAAATAAGGATACATAAACTCTTATAACAACTATATGCAACAGTTTGTTGTGCGGTGAGAATGATGCAGGTATTAACAAGTGAAAGAACGAGTTTAAAGCTTAACTAAAATAGTAAGTTCTAACAATGTATGATAAAATGAAGTATTGCACAAATGGCATCGGAAGGAAGTTGAAATGTAAATGAAATCAGAAAATTTTAAGCGATTTGAACTTAAGCCCTTTTTAATTGAGGCGTTAAGTGACCAAGGATTAACATTGCCGACAGAAATACAAGAACGTCTAATACCTGCAATTAGAAACGGGAGGGATGTTATCGGTCAATCTCAAACTGGAACAGGGAAAACTCTTTCATTTCTGTTACCAATTCTAGATAAGATTAATCCTGCGATTAATGAAGTACAAGCTGTTATTACGGCACCAACTCGAGAACTTGCTGGTCAGTTATTTGATGAATTGAAGAAACTTCTGGACTTTTGTCCAGAAGATGAGCAAATTCAGGCAAAGTTGTTAGTTGGTGGAACGGATCGTTCACGCGCAATAGAGAGTTTGAAAGTACAACCGCATGTTGTTGTAGGAACGGCTGGACGGATAGGAGATTTAATCGATGATCAGGCCCTTCAAGTATATACAGCAACCATGCTTGTAGTAGATGAAGCGGATCAAATGCTTGACATGGGTTTTATTGCAGATGTAGATAAAGTTGCTTCAAGAATGGCAGAAAAGTTGCAAATGATGGTGTTTTCCGCAACGATTCCAGAAAAGCTTCAACCATTCTTAAAAAAATATATGACAGAACCGCGTCATGTTCAAGTGGAGCCTAAGCATGTAACTGCATCGAAAATCGAACACCGAATTATTCCGCTTAGACATCGTGAGAAGATTACATTTGTTGTAGATATTGCAAAATCAATTACCCCATATTTAGCAATTGTTTTTACAAATACAAAAGAGCAAGCTGATGAAGTTGCAGATGCAATGTTAGCAGCCGGTTTAAATGTCGAACGTCTTCATGGCGGTTTGCAACCTAGACAACGTAAGCAAGTAATGAAGCAAGTTAAGGATGTAAAAGTACAGTATCTTGTAGCTACAGATTTGGCAGCACGTGGAATTGATGTGAAAGGTGTAACACATATTATTAATTATAATATCCCGAAGGATCTAGATTTTTATGTTCATCGTGTTGGACGGACAGCTCGAGCTGGATTAGATGGAATTGCATTTACGATCTATGAAGATCATGATCAGCAGGCAATTGAGAAGCTTCTAAAACGTGGCATTTCATTTACCTATTATGATTTTAAACAAGGCAATTGGACACAACTTGACCGTCCGCCACTTGGCGTACCTGGAAAGAAAAAGACAGTTCGTACAACCGAAACAACTGTAACAAAACCGAAAGAGCAAAAACGTACAGGCGGGAAAGCAGTAGCAAGACCTAAAAACGTAAAGCCTGGTTATAAGAAAAAAGCACGCTTTAAGCAAGCAAAAGAAGAACAAAGACAAAGAAGAATTAAAAAGAAAAAGTAAGTGTAGGAGAGAAGAAATTATGATGGTTAAACTCGGTTCTCATGTTTCAATGAGTGGAAAAAAGATGTTACTTGGGGCAAGTGAAGAAGCAGCCTCATACGGATCAAATACATTTATGATTTATACAGGGGCACCACAAAATACAAGGCGCAAAGCTATTGAAGAATTAAATATTGAGGCAGGATTATCTCATATGAAAGAAAATGGGATGACTGATATCGTTGTTCATGCCCCGTATATTATAAATATTGCTAACACTACAAAGCCAGAAACATTTGAATTAGGAGTACGCTTTTTGCGTTCTGAAATTGAACGCACAGAAGCTCTTGGTTCGAAGCAAATCGTTTTGCATCCTGGGGCGCATGTTGGGGCTGGAACTGAAGCTGGTATTCAAAAGATTATTGAAGGGCTAAACGAAGTGTTTGAAGAAAAACGTAATGTACAAATTGCACTAGAGACAATGGCTGGAAAAGGATCGGAATGCGGTCGAACGTTTGAAGAACTTGCATCCATCATTGATGGTGTTACGCATAATGAACGTTTGTCTGTTTGCTTTGATACATGCCATACACATGATGCAGGCTATGACATTGTGTCTGATTTTGATGGCGTACTTGATTCTTTCGACCGTATTATAGGGCTCGATCGTTTAAAAGTCCTTCATATTAATGATAGTAAAAATGAGCGAGGTGCAGCAAAAGACCGTCACGAAAATATAGGATTTGGTCATATTGGTTTTAAAGCATTACATTACATTGTCCATCACCCTCAATTAAGTGAGGTACCAAAGATTCTTGAAACGCCATTCGTTGGCGAAGATAAAAAGAACAAAAAAGCACCTTATAAGCACGAGATTGAAATGATCCGTTCAGGGGAATTTGATGAGGATGTTAGGTCTAAAATATTAGGATAATGATTAAAAGCAGAAGGAATACCTTCTGCTTCTTGCCATTGGCATGTTCTTTTAGTTTATGTGTCAAAGTACAACTTGTTAATATTAATGATGTTTTGCTATGTTTAATGTTTAAATTAAAGGTATTGACTAAATTGCTGAAGCAATTGTTGCACAACTGAAGAAACATAAGGGTCTACTTCTGTTTGAAGACGATGAATCATTCTTTGGACTTGAGCTTGATTGGCAACATCAATTTGCTCTGATCTTAAAATGGAAATGACTTTTTCTGCTTGCTGCCTAGTAAGGTTAATATTGTACTGACTAGCTATGCTTAATAATTCATTAGCTGTTAATGAATTAACCTTATTGTTAACAAGTTGTTGCATGATTGCATTCATAAAAGCACCCCTTTGATCAAGTAACATAATGACAGTGTATGAGTTACTTGAAGAAAATGTGCAGAAAAAAAGGAAATTTTGACAGACTTATCGAATAAAGGATTGAAAGGTACCAATAGATTTCTAACTTATGTATAATTATGTCATAAATTGCTACAAGAAGAGGGGGGTGGGGCCTTATGGAAAATAAGCACCTAGACGAACAAATAGCCCCAAATAGGAATAACTCAATGTCAATGAATTCTTCGGTAACAAGTCAACTCTCATCAGCTCATCCATCGACACTTACGGAGGAAAAAATGATCGAACAACATTTTCTCATTGAAGAATTAGGTATTCCTTACCTAAAAGTAGATCGAAATTTACATATATTAAAGTGGAACCAAGCTTTTTTAGAAGTAACAAACATTAATGAAGCACAATTACGTGTTTGTACTATGGAGCATTTAAGTATAGATAATCCTTTTATTTTATTCAGCTTAGAACTTGTTCAAAAAGCATTGGTCACTAAGAGTAAACAAGTAGATGATTTTGAAGAAGATGAAATGTTATACCGTCTTAGAGTGATTCCATTTGAGGATGATGGAATGGTCTATCTTGTTTATGAAGATCGTTCTCTTCAAAGGCAGTTTGAAAATTTACTTACTTTTCACCACCAGATGGAAGCAGTCTCGCATATTGCTGCAGGAGTTGCGCATGAATTACGTAATCCTTTATCAGTTATTAAAGGTTTTTTGCAATTGGCGCAATTAACCAATGATCATCAAAAGTACTATGATACAATTATGTCAGAGATTAACCGAATGAATGGTATTCTTGAAGATTTTCTGTCGGTCTCTCGCAAAAAGATGGAGCGTAGGTGGCAATCTCCTGTTCAGATCATGAATTCCTTGATCGAGATTATGAAAGCGGAATGCCTTCTCCATGATGTAGAATTTAAACTTGACTTAGCAGAAACCAAAAAGCAAATATATGTGAATGAATCAATGGTGAAACAAGTTATGCTTAATCTATTACGGAACTCTGTAGAAGCTTTTGGGGAGTCAAATTCAAATCGAGTCCTCACTATTGAAACGAGTGTACAAGAGGAAAATTATATCATTCAAGTGAAGGATAATGGCAAAGGGATGCCTGAATCTGTTCTAAATCAATTAGGGAAGCCCTTCTTTACAACAAAAGAAAGAGGGACAGGGATAGGAATCCCGTTATGCAAGAAGATCATTGAAGATCATGGTGGCAGTTTTAAAGTAGATAGTACGTATAGTATTGGTACAAATGTAATTATTTCCTTACCATTAGGTAACCAAGAAAAAGCCTGACACCTATATTTAATAGGTCAGGTTTTTTTTGATATGTGAAATTGCGACCTCTATAGGCGCATGAAGCGTTTTCTAGAAGAGAAGAAATGAGGTTATACATTTACAACATTGTAAATAACGATTATAATTATTATAAGTAAAAGTTTACTTAGGGAAACTTTTCTGCCCTGTCCTAATTTTGCACCTTTTTATAAATTACCCATAAGATGTTGTGATAATAATTTTAAATGGGCTTAAGGATCATCTTCGTTGTATAAGTCCGATTGTCCATAAACGAACAAGGGAGTTTTTTCTCGAAAAAGTTGCGCTATGGCAACAATGGAAACTATCTTGATTGGAGGAAAAGCTGGTGAAAAAAGTTTTAGAAGTTGAATCACTATCTGTTTTTTATGAAAATAATCAAGCAGTTAAAGATATTAGCTTTCAAGCAGAAAAAGGAAGACTAATTGGGATTGTCGGTCCAAATGGTGCAGGTAAATCGACATTAATAAAAGCAATTTTAGGTTTAGAAAAAGCACAGGGGAAAGTAACGGTCTTAGGAGAGAAAGTAAATGATGTTAGAAAGCAGATATCATATGTTCCTCAGCGCAATCAAATTGATTGGGATTTCCCTGTTTTAGTGGAAGATGTAGTCATGATGGGGCGGTTTACGCATATCCCGTGGTATAAAAAAGCAGGAAAAAAAGATCAAGAAATTGTGATTGAGTCACTTGAAAAAGTGGGAATGCTAGAATACCAAAAGCGTCAAATTGGCGAACTATCTGGAGGACAGCAACAGAGAGTTTTCATTGCGCGTGCACTAGCTCAACATGCTGATTTATTCTTTTTAGATGAACCTTTCGTTGGAATTGATGTAACATCGGAAGAAATTATTATTAATCTACTTAGAGAAATTAGAAATGAAGGGAAAACGGTTTTTGTTGTACATCATGATTTAAGTAAAGTTGAACAATATTTTGATGAACTATTATTAATTAATAAAGAGCTGGTTGAATATGGTGAAGTGAAAAACGTCTATAAACCAGATATTCTATCCAAAACCTATAAGGGGAGCATTACCATGTTTGGAAACGATGAAAATATAATGGTGGTGAGTGAGTAATGAGTAACATTACAATGTTCATTGACCAAGTTATGCGGTATTCTTACTTACAACAGGCGTTAATCGCTGCAATTTTAGTTGGTATTATTTGTGGTGTGATCGGGTGTTTTATAATTTTACGTGGGATGGCTCTTATGGGCGATGCAATATCGCATGCTGTTTTACCTGGAGTTGTCATTGCCTATATGATTGGAGCGAGTTTCTTTATTGGAGCTACGATTACAGGTGTACTTACTGCTCTTGCAATTGGCTATGTATCTCAAAACAGTCGAATAAAAGATGATTCGGCTATTGGGATTATGTTTACCGCCGCTTTTGCATTAGGGATTGTGTTAATTACTGGACTACGTGGAACTGGTGTTGACCTATGGCATATACTCTTTGGGAATGTACTTGCGGTTTCTAGATCAGATCTTATGGTCACTGTAGGGATTGGCGCTTTTGTGTTATTAATGATTATTATTTTTTATCGAACACTGTTGTTAAGTACATTTGATCCCGTAATGGCTAAAGCAACGGGAGTACCTGTTCAACTCGTTCATTACTTGTTGATGCTCCTATTATCACTTGTTACAGTAGCGTCACTAAAGACTGTTGGAATAGTTTTAGTTGTTGCTATGCTTATCACACCAGGAGCTACAGCCTATTTATTAACTGACCGCTTGCCGGTTATGCTTGGTTTATCGGCTTTGATTGGAGTGATAGCTGCAATAGGAGGGATGTATTATTCAGTAGTATATGATGTAGCATCTGGTGCTTCTATTGTTTTAGTTGCTTCCGTATTATTTGGTTTAGCCTTTTTCTTCTCGCCAAAACAAGGGATTATTACAAGAAAATGGCGTGCCAGAAAAGTGCAAAGAGCATAAAAGGGGATGTACCAAAAGGTCTGTTTTTGACCTTTTGGTACATCCCCGCAGCAATGAGCGGAGTCGCTATATCTATTAAAAGACTTGAGAGGAGTGGGTTACTGCTCTCAAGTCGACTAGCGAACGGAGCTATTGCAACCTCTGTTCCGCGGACTTTGAAGTGACCCCTTAACAAAAGACAAAAGAATCGGTGTATTATGCCGGTTCTTTTGTCTTTTATATTCTTATTCCTCGATAGCTGTAAAACGAGAAGCCAGTTCGTGGAATGTAAGCTGACTTTGGATTGGTTGCTCATTTGTTGGTCGCTTAATATATTTGTAGCTCCCGTCTGCGTTTTGTTGACGTGCTTTTGTATTATCTTGAAGTGTAATAGTTAGTATCTCTTTGACACGCTCTTTATTACGCGGACTAACAATCGGAAATAAAAGTTCTATTCTTTTTTCCATATTTCTAGTCATCCAATCGGCTGAAGATAAAAATATTTTCTCAAATCCATTACTGTTAAAATAAAAAATCCGACTATGCTCTAAAAAACGGTCAACAATACTGAATACTCGGATATTCTCACTAACGTCTTTAATTCCTGGTCGTAAACAACATATACCTCTAACAATCAAGTCAATTTGTACCCCTGCTCGAGAGGCTTCATACAGTTTTAGAATAATTGGTTTATCTGATAGGGAGTTCATTTTTGCAATAATCTTACCGTTTCCATATTTTCTATGGTTTTTCATTTCTTCATCTATCAAATGAAGAAATTCTTCTCTAATTTCAAATGGGGCCGTTGACAGGTAATGCCATTTTGGTTTTTCGCTATAACCACTTAAATAATTAAAGAAATTCGTTGCATCTTCTCCGTATTTTTCACGTGAAGTAAAAAAACCAAGATCCGTATAGAGCATAGCTGTAGAATCATTATAATTACCTGTACCTAAATGAACGAAACGTTGGATGTGATCGTCTTGGTGTCGAACAACCAAAGTAATTTTACTATGAGTTTTTAATGAAGTTATCCCGTAAATGACATGCACGCCTGACTTTTCCAACTTTTTAGCCCATTGAATATTGTTTTCTTCATCAAAACGAGCTTTTAATTCGACAAGTACGGTGACTTGCTTCCCATTCTCTGCCGCAAGCGCTAATGCGTGAATGATCGGAGAATCACCGCTCACACGGTATAATGTTTGCTTAATTGCAAGTACTGTAGGGTCCTTAGCTGCACGTGTAACAAAGTCTATCACAGGCTGGAAGGATTCGTATGGGTGATGTAGGATGATGTCACGTTTTAAAATCGCTTGAAAAATATCATCTTCTCCAATTAAATCTTCTGGTGGTTGAGGGATTAAAGTTTCATTGGCTAAATGTTCGTTTTCTTTTGCAAGTTGTCCGTACAATTTAAATAAAAAGCTTAAATCAAGAGGTCCTTTATATGAGTAGACATCGTCTTGATGTAGTTCAAGGACATCTAATAACAAATTGAGAACGTTCTGATTCATTTGCCCTTCTTGCATTTCTAATCGAACAGCAGCCCCCCATTTACGCTTTTTAAGTTCCTTCTCAATTTCACTTAACAGATCGCGAGATGCTTCTTCATGAATCGTCATGTCAGCATTCCTTGTAATACGAAAAGGAGAGACAGACTTAACGGTAAACCCATTAAATAACGCACTTATAAAGTGACTGATAACTTCTTCAAGCAAAATAAATTGATCTTTTTGTTCTTTCAACTTAGGCAATTTAATAATTCTTGTTAATACGGAAGGAACTTGGACGATAGCTAGCTGGTCTTTTTCATTCTCGTCGCTTCCTAGTCGCCGTAAAATAACAGCTAAATTTAAGCTTTTATTTAATAGCATAGGGAATGGTCGGTAGGCATCTATCGCCATCGGAGTTAAAACAGGAAAAATATAATTTTGAAAACGTTCCTCTAAATAAGTGAGTTGTTCCTCTTCGCAATCTTGAATTGAAACAAACTGAAACCCTTCATGAAAGAGCAAAGGAATGATAGTTTCCGTATAAACCGTATCTTGTAAATGAACAAGTAAATGATTTTTGTCAGAAATATGCTTTAATTGTTGTTTTGGAGTTAGTCCAGCTTTATTCTCGGGACGGTTAAAACCAGCCTTTACTTGGTCTTTTAATCCAGCAACACGAACCATAAAAAATTCATCTAAATTAGAGCTGAAAATCGCTAAGAATTTTAGCCTTTCTAGAAGAGGATTACGTTCATCAATGGCCTCTTCTAAAACTCGCTCATTAAAAGCGAGCCAGCTTAACTCACGGTTGTTGTAAAAGGTTGGGTTATTAATAAGGTCAATGTGTTTTTGAATTAACTTATCCTTTTGCATGGGACTCAACCTCTCTGTTAAATTCTACATTTCATTTTAACAGTTGATTGTAAATTTTATGTTAAGATTTTAATTTCAGAACTTCTGCAGGCATGTATCTAAATTCAATTGGGTATTTAATAACACGTTCTAAATGTTTTTTATGTTTCGTTGCTTGTGCGTCTTCAAAAAAAGCATCAGCTTGGTGGTAAAGAATAATTGAAAGTTCGTCTTCATTTTGGACTACTTGTCCAATAGCTGTAATCACTTTTCTTCGTGTTCGATCTAATGAGTAAGCTAATTTTAAAATAGAACCTAAAAACTCAAAGTATTTAAGTTCTTGTTTATTAATAAGTTTGTTAAAGTTCTTTGCATATTGTTGCATTTGTGATTTTGATTTGTAAGAAGAGATCAATGCAATGGCCAAACGATCTCTATGCGACAATCCTTCAATGGTCATATTTGTTAAAAGATAGAAGGTGTTTTGGCTGCTAGCTTCATTATTTATATATTCTCCAATATAAAGTAACCTGGCACTATGGTTCAATAAAGTGACCGCATCACTTGGGTTGTGTTCCACAGGACAATATTCACGGGTCTTTGAGTATAGCTGGTGAGCAAGTAGCGATATATGATTTACATGTTCAACGTTCAATTCATAACTATTTGTAAGTTGATATAAACTTTCTTCGACTACATTTGGAAATCTGGTTGTCTCCATTGATTTTAACAGTTCCTCATAAAACACACCGTCGCGAAGGCCCTTTCGACTCATAACGAATGTGTTCGCGTTCACATGGTTTACAATCTGAGTAATCACCGTAGAAGCTGGAACGATAATATCAACTCGATCTTTCGATAATCCTTCCAAATCAAGACGTTCTTCAATAGTTGAATGCTGCAACGTTTTATTAATATCAAGTAACTCCTGCTTTGGAATTTCATATTGATGAAGACCTGCTAATGGATAACTCTCTTTACGTTGGTGAATGAGAGCAAGATTTCTAGCACTACCTCCAATGCCGATAACAGGGTAATCTTTCTTTTCCTTAAACCAAGGAAGAGTTTGTAACTGCTTTTTAATATACTCAGTAAGTAGAGCGATTGTTTCAGGTTCACCTTGGTCATCATTAAAAAATTGTTGGTATAACGTGATTGCTCCAAAAGGAAAGCTATGATAATGTTTTAATTCACGATTTTCAAATAAAGTTATTTCCGTACTACCTCCACCAATATCCACAGTAAAACCATTTTCTATATTTGTTGAATTAACAACAGCTAAATAGCCGTAAAATGCTTCTTCGTATTCCGAGAGAATACGAATTTGAAATCCTATCGTATCTTTCACTAGCTTTACGATTTTGTCGCGATTTTTTGCTTTACGCATAGCTGCTGTTGCGATAACGGTGATTTGACGAACATGATGAAAAAGAATGACATCTTTAAACCGTTTAAGTGTGTCTAATATTGTTTTTATTCCGACTTCAGATAAATTTCCATCCTCTTTAATATGAGCACTTAGTCTAGCAACGGTCTTAAAGTTATGTAATTCACTATAGTATCCATTGCTGTCAATATTATTAATCACTAAGCGAATAGAGTTAGACCCCATGTCAATAATGGCTACTTGTTTCTCTATCATGCTTTCCACCTCTTTTTCGTTGGTAAGTACGTTGATTATAACAAAATTTGTTACTAGCACCTAAAGGTAGACAGATTGAAAATAACCTTTATAATAAGTAAGGACAGATAATAAATCGTAATTGTTCTTATAAAAGGGGAGAGTACTTGTGAATATACCTGAAACAAATGATGCTATACAAATAAAGAATATCTCCTTTCAGTATGGTAATCAAAATGTACTGGAAAATGTATCTCTACAAATAAAAAAAGGTTCGTTTCTTGGGTTAGTTGGACCAAATGGATCAGGGAAATCGACGTTAATTAAATTGATTTTAGGGTTAATCCCCCTTCGAACTGGAGAAATTAGATTGTTTGGCGAACGTGTTTCGAAATTCAAGAAGTGGGAACGAATTGGATTTGTTTCGCAAAAAGCGAATAGTTTTAATTCAGGCTTTCCTGCTACAGTGTTTGAAGTCGTTTCTATGGGGTTATACGGAAAAGTTGGCTTGTTGCGTTTTTTAAATCGTAAACATAAGCAACTCGTTCGGGATGTAATTGAACAAGTTGGAATGACTAAATTTATGCATAAAAATATTGGCGAGTTATCTGGTGGACAGCAACAACGAGTTTTTATCGCTCGTGCACTTGTAAGTGAGCCAGAATTACTCATCCTTGATGAACCAACAGTTGGAGTGGATTCAGCTAGCGTTAGGCAGTTCTACGATATGCTTGATCAACTGAATAAGGAAAAAAAGATTACCCTTATCCTTGTAACTCATGATATAGGTGTAATGACAGATCATGTTACTGATGTAGCTTGTCTAAATAAGACACTTCATTTCCACGGAAATACAGCAGATTTCGAGGGGAACCAAGATTTATCGTCATTTTATGGTCATGATGTTCATTTAGTTACCCATAATCATGGGGGGCATTAAAAGATGTTAGAAGCTTTTTTTCGTTATGAGTTTTTGCAAAATGCTTTTTACTCTGGATTGCTTATTGGACTGCTTGCCCCATTATTAGGAGTTTTCTTAGTTGTACGCCGACTAGCTTTAATTGCAGATGCTTTGTCGCATATTACATTATCAGGAATTGCGGCCAGCCTGTTTCTTGCTAAACATGTTGTCTTCTTTCAAGGACTCAATCCTTTATATATGGGATTGATTTTTTCTGTTGGGGGTTCATTACTAATTGAACAACTTAGAAGCGCTTATAAATTCTATAAAGAAATTGCTATTCCTATTATTTTATCTGGTGGAATTGGGCTTGGGGTTGTATTCATTTCAATGGCTGATGGATTTAATAATGATTTATTTAATTATTTATTTGGTAGTGTAATTGCCGTTAGTCGTTCTGATTTGTGGACTATTTGTATCATTACAGTTGTCGTATTAATTGTTTTAATTCTTTTTTATAAAGAACTATTCTTCTTGTCGTTTGATGAAGAGCAAGCGAAAGTCTCTGGGGTTAATCGTAAATTGGTTAATTTTATATTCATCGTTATGGTTGCACTTGTCATTGCAGCTTCTATGAGAATAGTTGGTATTCTTCTTGTTTCTGCACTAATGACTTTACCTGTAGCAGCAGCTATGAGGTTGGCAAAAGGGTTTAAGCAGATGTTTTTATATTCAATTTTCTTTGGGGAAATAGCAGTAGTTACAGGTTTAATTTCTTCTTTTTATTTAGATTTGGCACCTGGTGGAATGATTGTTATGATTTCAGTTTTGATATTACTTATTGTCATTGCGGTAGAGTCTGGTCTAAGGATAGTTCGAGGAATTGTCGTGAAAAAAACGAGCTAAAAAAATAAGAATAGGGGCTCTATATCGATGGAATTTTTATCAAACCTTACGTTTATTGAAAGAGGAGTTATGGCTGGGCTAGTTATTGGCATAATCGCTCCAATTGTCGGATCATTTTTACTTGTTCGCAGAATATCAATCGTAACAGAGTCAATTTCTCATATTACTCTAACGGGTATTTCTGCAGGGGTGTTTTTAGGAACAATGGGACCTCTCTTTCAGAACATTAATCCAATGTATATGGGAGTGGTCTTTGCACTTATTGGTGCATTAATTACTGAACGATTAAGAGATATGTATCGTCATTTTCAAGAATTGGCTGTCCCCATTATTTTGTCGACAGGGATTGGGATGAGTGCGATCTTTATAAGTCTTGCTCGGACAGGATATAATGAGTGGTATACTTATTTATTTGGAAGTATTGTAAGTGTAACGATTAGTGATGTACAATTTATTATATTTACTGCTATTTTTGTTTTATTCATCATTTTCTTATTTTATAAGGAATTTATATTGAGCTCATTTGATCAAGAGTATGCGCAGGTTTCAGGTATCTCAATGAAATTCATCAATTTTGTCTTTGCGCTATTAATTGCTTTGGTTATTTCAATGTCAATGAAAGTAGTAGGGATTTTACTCGTTGGAGCTCTTGTGGTTATTCCTGTTGCGGCAAGTGTACAAATTTCCAAAAGTTTCAAGCAACTGATTTTATTCAGTATTATTTTTGCACAAATTTCAATTTTATTGGGGTTATATTTTTCTTACCAATTTAATATTGCAACAGGTGGAATGATTGTATTAACTAGCATAATTGTATTACTAGTTGTTTTATTACTAAAAAGCATTAAACGATAAATGAATGGAGGGCTTATCTTGAACGTAGAAGAGGCAATGGCGCTCTTAAAAGATAAAGGATATAAGCATACTGGGAAAAGAGAAGAAATGTTACATTTTTTCGCAGATCAAAAAAGGTATTTATCTGCCAAGGATGTACTAGAACGTCTACAAAGTAATTATCCTGGGATGAGCTTTGATACGATTTACCGAAATTTATCTTTATTCGCAGAACTCAATATATTAGAAGAGACGGAACTTGAAGGGGAGAAGCGTTTTCGATTTAGCTGTTCAACTTCAAATCATCATCATCATTTAATCTGTTTAGAATGTGGAAAAACAAAACATATTGAGAACTGTCCTATGGACTCAATTAATCAAAAATTTCCAGATTTTCAAGTTACGGGACATAAGTTCGAAATTTATGGTAAATGTGAAAATTGTATACAATAACTTATGGTGCAAAAGCAGTCCTTGTTCAAGCAAAGTAGTTGTTTGTTTTAGGGTGAATTTTGCACCTTTTCTATTAGGAAGGCATTATTAAGTGCCAAATTTTGAAATACATGAATTGTAGGTCTTGTTCAATCCTAAATTGTAGGAGGGGATGATACTATGGCAAAGCCAATGGTGAAATGTAATGTAGCAAACTGTTCTTTTTGGGGAGAAGGCAATAAGTGTCAAGCTGAATCGATTCTTGTTGAAATAGACTCACATTCAAATCGTGACTATTCAATGGAAGCAGGAGAAGAGCCTTATGAAAAAGCTGAACACAAGGATTCTGCTCACACCATAAAAGAAACATGTTGTCATACCTTCCGTCCAAAAGAGTAAAGAGTAGGGACTGGCTATCTTGCCAGTCCTTTTTACGTTGTTTCCTTTAGCCAATTGTCGACCCACTCTTTTGCTTCTACCCAGTTGTTTGCTCTAATAACATTTTTAGGAGAAGGTAGTCGGTTATACGGTGTATCCATTAAAATAACAGGTATTTTAAATTCTTCTGCAATTGCGACCGCATTATCGTGTTTGTCTTCAAAAAAGATATCTAATTGATGTTCTCTAACAGCATCAAGCTTATCATGCTTTCCTACTAGTTCAATGTGATCATAAGGAACAGACTTTGTCAGGAACCAATTTTGTGTGATTTCAGCTAAGTGAGATCTTCTTGCAGTTATATAAATAAGATCATGATGTTTTGTCCATTCATGTAGTGTTAATTCTGCATGTGCAGCTAATTCTGCCTCTTTATATATGAGACCTTCATGTTTACCCATCCAATCCCAAAATTGTTTCTCTGATATATCAAGAACGGATGTTAGGTCATATTCGGTTAAATCATCTAACGTTAACGATTTCTTGAAATGTCTGTTTAAATACGGGATAAATGTATTTGGATCAGTGACAGTACCGTCTATATCCAATCCCATTCTTTTCTTTATCATTTTTCGTCACCTCATCAAAAATCCTTGTATTCTTTACCTTACACGAAACTAAGCTGTTGGTCTAGTGAGTTTCCTCTGCATGAAAAGATTTACACCGATAATTCTTTTTGTCTGCGTCATACTATAACTGTTCCCCGAAAAAAAGAAAGTGAGGGATTCGTATGGCAGACCGAGAACATCCGAAAGATGAACCAATAAGGTTGGTTGATGAAGACGATCGTTCTTTAACATTGGTTAATAACCATGTTGAAGGAGGACAATATGAAAACGGGAGAGAAGATTCCCGTGACCTTTCATTAAGAGAAGAAGAAAAAGATGAACCATTCGTTACAAATTTCCAAGAGGAAACAGCTGCAGAATATGCAACAGTGAATGGGATGGCAGAAAGGGATGATACAGCCGAAGCAAACGTAGATGATGCTACTGCAGGACGTGGCGTCGGAACATTTGCGATTGTACTTTCCATTTTGTCTTTATTCTTCTTGCCAGTATTGCTTGGGGCAGCTGGTATTGTAATAGGTTTTGTTTCGCGTCGTTATGGCTCCACAACGCTTGGTAACTGGGCGATTGGAATTGGTGCCGTTTCGATTCTCATGACAGTCTTTTTCTCCCCATTTTTCTAACTAGATAATGGGAGAACGGGGAACAAACAGAGAAAAAGCATAAGCGATAAGCTTATGCTTTTTCTAATTCACGCTGCTTTTTAAAGTGTTCCTCAGCAATTTTATCAATTTCAATTTTTAACTCTTCAACCATTGTTTCTTCAGGCACTTTTCTAACGATTTCACCTTTCATGAAGAGAAGCCCTTCGCCACGTGCACCAGCTATCCCGATATCGGCTTCACGTGCTTCGCCAGGCCCGTTAACAGCACAACCAAGAACGGCAACCTTTATTGGTGCTTTAATGCTTGCGATATACTCTTCAACCTCATTAGCAATGCTTATTAAATCAATTTCAATTCGACCGCAAGTTGGACATGAAATAAGTGTTGCTGCATTGGCTGCAAGGCCAAAAGATTTTAACAATTCACGAGCTACTTTTACTTCTTCAACAGGATCAGCACTTAAAGAAATACGTACAGTATTACCAATTCCCATATTCAGTATAGCCCCTAAACCAGCAGCACTTTTAATTGTCCCAGCAAATAACGTTCCTGATTCTGTAATTCCCAAGTGAAGTGGATAATCAAAAGCTTTTGCTGCTTTTTCATATGCTTCAATCGCTAAATTAACATCCGATGCTTTCATGGACACAATGATGTCATGAAAATCAAGATCTTCAAGTATTTGGATGTGATGAAGGGCACTCTCTACCATGCCATCTGCTGTTGGATATCCATATTTATCAAGGATGCGCTTTTCTAGGGAACCAGCGTTTACCCCAATACGAATAGGAATGCCTTTTTCTTTTGCTGCTTTAACAACGGCTTCCACTTTGTGGCGTTTTCCGATATTTCCTGGATTAATACGAATTTTATCGGCTCCACCTTCGATTGCTTTTAGTGCAAGTTTATAATCAAAGTGAATATCAACAACAAGAGGTATGTTAATTTGTGCTTTAATATCCGCAATAGCTTCTGCTGCCCTCATATCAGGACAAGCTACACGAACAATCTGACATCCAGCTTCTTCAAGTCGCTTGATTTCAGCAACTGTTGCTTCGACGTCATGTGTTTTTGTCGTTGTCATACTTTGGACGATAACTTCATTATTGCCACCGATAGTCAAATTCCCTACCTTGACGGGGCGTGTTTTTGTACGATGTATTATTTCGGTCATTGACCAATCGCTCCTTTATTTCGAAGAGTTACTCTTCACCTAGTCTTAAATAAGACAATCGCCTTCATTTTATCAATGTCCGTAATTGTTTGGCAAGGATAAAGTGAAGACGATCTTATCTAAATAACTATATTGTTGTTCATTTAGTAATATATAGGGAACAAGTATTTTTTTCCTATTTGAATTTCCTCTGGTTTGGTCCCGCCATTTAAAGTTTCAAAATCATGAACAATTTCTTGGATGGTGGCTGAAAGAGGACCTTCATGAAGGTGCTCTACAATTGATAAGACAGTATGACCAGGTTCAACGATTATTTCTTTAAATGGTTCAAACTCTTCGACAAAGGTTTCTTGAATTTCCGTTTCATCCAATTCTTCTATTTGTGAAGGAGTAGCGGTATGTGAAAGTCCGTTGGGTAAAGTTCCAATAGTTAGATCATAATAAGTGCTGTATAAAATAACGAGGATTATGAAAAAAGTTCCAATCCGTTTCATTGAGCTTGTCCTCCTTAAATTGCCATTTCATATAAAAGTATATGTAGTTTAAGGATGATTATGACAAATTAGAGGAAGAAGTTTCTAAACGAATAAATTTGAAAGGAGTGAATACAATGGAGGATGCTCGGCCGTCTTACATACTTTTTTTCATAGGACTTCTCCCTTTTATAATGGCTATTGGTAATTCTATGTTTATTCCTTTACTGCCACAGATGCAAGTGGATATGGGGTTAACAACAGTGGAAGGTGGCTGGCTTTTAACGAGCTTTTCCATTCCTGCTGCCCTTCTTGTTCCACTTGGTGGTATATTATCTGATCGTTATGGCAGAAAAAGAATTGCTCTTATTGCCCTACCACTTATTATAATTGGTTGTATGATTAGTGCTTTCGCTGGAATGATGGGTAACTCAGCTGGAGCTTTTGAGATCATGATGTTTGGACGGGTTCTGCAAGGGATTGGAGCAGGTAGTTTAACTCCTTTAGCAATGGCATTTATCACAGATCTTTTTGAAGGAGAACAAAGAGTTCGTGCCTTGGGGACGATTGAAGTATTTAATGGGGCAGGTAAGGTTATTAGCCCGATCGTGGGGGGAGTTATTTTAGCTTTTTCTTGGTACTTTAGTTTTGTATTTTATTTAGCAATCTCTCTTTTTGCTTTTGTAGGGATTATTACTTTCATCCGTGTAAAGAAAGCGCCTTTTAAAGCGAAGGAAAAGAACATCAAAAAATGGCAGAGATTAAAAGGGCTATTTCTTAATCATTGGAGATGGCTGACCCCGATCTTCACATTTGGATTGATTGGGATGTTCCTTTTATTTGGTTATTTATTTTACTTTTCGTATTTACTCGAAATTAGTGCTGACTTTTCATCTTTTTTAAATGGGTTTTTGCTTGCTTTTCCACTATTGATGTTAACTATTCTCTCCTATGTAACAGCGCGAATATTAAGAGGGAATGCGAATAACTACAAACGTGCCTTTATTTACGGGGGATTAATTATGACATTCGGTTCTGTTATGATGATTATACAACAATTATTACATTGGTTTGTTATTTCAATGGCTATTTATGCAATTGGTTTCGGTATTGTCCTTCCAGCAGCAAATGCAGCTCTGGCCTCCATTGTGTCAGAAAAGGAAAGAGGGACTGTATTTTCTTTTTACTCAATGCTACGATTTTTGGGAGTTGCTCTAGGACCGCTCTGCTTTGGTTTCTGGATAAGTAATGTTGAACAAATGATGTTTACGGCCTTGTTTTTTGTCACTTTTAATGTTCTTATCTTGTTATTTAGTTGGAAATGCTTCCCTGTGGGAAAAGAATGTCTTGTCACGGATCTTTCACGTATCTAGAAGAAAATTGGTACTAAGGTACCTTTTTATTATAGTGGAAAAAGTGTTTCTTATTTAGTAGGGATCTCGTCTAATTCACGAGAACTGACTTAGCGATAAAAATCGTGGTGGCCACAAAAGGAGAAGATGAAAATGAAATTGATTTGGAAAAAATATTTAGCTCTTACACTAGTTTTTGCACTTGTGTTTCCAATGTTTGTTTTAGCTGATGCTATACCAGGAGATGTAATCATTACTCTTGGTGAGGATTTATCTGAAACACAAAAACAAGCTCTACTGGATGAGATGGGGGCAACGCAAGAAGATACGATTATTTATGTGACAAATGAGGAAGAACATCAATATTTAGGTAATTACATTAGTGCATCTAGAATTGGAACAAACGCTTTATCCTCTTCAAAAATCACCCTTGGTGAAGAAGGGGCAGGATTGGCAGTTGAATCCAATAATATTAACTGGGTTTCGGATGAGATGTATGCTAATGCTTTAATTACAGCTGGTGTAGAGGACGCTGATATATACATTACAGCTCCAATACCTGTTTCTGGAACAGCAGCTTTAACAGGGTTAATTAAAGCATATGAAATTGCTACGGAGATTGAAATTCCAGAAGAGCAAAAGCAAATTGCAAATGAAGAATTGATACGTACTGGTGAATTAAGTGATTCGATCGGAATGGAAGAAGCGACAGAACTGATGAATCGAATTAAAGAAGAAATTGCCAATAACCCTGTTGAAACAGAAGAGGACCTTAGAGAGCTAATTCGTCGCGTTGCTGCTGAACTCGGTATTACGTTAACTGATGAAGAATTGAACGGATTGGTTTCCCTCTTTATGAGAATGAAAGACCTTAACATTGACTGGAATCAAGTTCAAGATCAAATTTCAAGGGTGCGAGATAATTTGGGAGAATTTTTAAATCGGGAAGATACGCAAGGGTTTATTAAGAATTTTCTTGATTTAATTAATCGGCTAATTGATTCCCTTCGTGGTTTATTTAGTTCATAATGAGAGAGGGAGAACCTCTCTTTTTTTGATTGAAAATTTAATGAAACGAATGTACTGACATGACCGTACATAACATTGAAAGGAGGCAGGGGAATGGAATGGCTAGATTCACCTAGTATAGGGTTTATCGTCGTATTTTTAGGAACATTATTTTTAATTGGAGAGTTATTAGTAAGAGTTAAAGGACTATTTGCTATTCTAGGAATTGCAATAATGGCAATGTATTTCTCTTACCACATTACAGGTGATGTAGGCTTATGGGTTGTGATTTTATATATCGTAGGTCTAGCATTAATCGTAATAGATGGAAAAGTGATTACTGATGGAACTGTAGCATTATTAGGGGTCGTATTAATGATCATTGGCTTAGCAGTCCCAGCCCCATCTTTCATATATGGTGTATTAGTTTCAATGGGGTTTATCATTGGAGGGTTTAGTTCAGCATTGTTTTTAAAGGTCTTTCCATCACGGAATTTATGGGCAAAAATGACGTTGAAAGATAAACTAACTAATGAGTTGGGCTACAATTCCATTAATGAAAAATACCATCAACTTGTCGGAAAAAGAGGAAGAACAATCAGTTCATTCAGGCCAACTGGTACGGTCGAGATTGAAGGAGAGCAATATAGTGCAACAAGTGGTGGAAGTTGGATTGAAGCAAATCAGGATATCATTGTCATGTCGGTAGATGGTACAAGAATTTTAATTAAACCATTAGAGGAAGAAGAAAAGCAAGAGTAGGAGTATCTAGGAGTATCAATGTAGTGAAAGGTATGTTAGGAGGGGTTATCCCACTTTGGGGATAACCCTTTATTTAAGTTGTTGTAAGGTCCTCGTCTTTTTAGCTAGGATGTGCTGCGCTTAGGAATAGGGATAGACCTAATCGCTACAAGAACAATTATAAAGGTTGATAATGCAAACGCAGTAAACGGTATAGGGAAGATAAGAATATCTATCCAATATAGTAAGATGACCGGCAGTGTGAGTGCGTGTGCGGTGATAATCCACGTATGGCGATATTCTAACTTTCTTTTTCCTTTAATAAAAAGAGCTAGAAAAGCTAGAATGGTAATACTTAAAAAGCCTAGACCAGCAAGTCCTACAAATAATAAACTTGTTATGATCGTTAATAAGATCGGCAAGAAATTTAAAAGTTGACTAATACGAAGTGAGAGATCTTCTTTAGAAAGCTCCTGTAAGCCGAGGAGTGAATAAGAGATCGATTGAATTTGTCCATGCGAGATAAAAAGAAATTCCCTTTGCTGTAATGCAATACCCTCGTCTAGCTCCAATAATTCTCTTTCTGATAACGAATTAGCAGGGTCAATTAGGAAAAAGCCATCACTCACTTCATCGGTAATGTAGACCTCTTCCTCTTCCAAAAATAATGTACCTTCAACTAGATGAAAGTCAGGTAAATCATTTTCTAAAATACGATCAAGCTGTTGTACGCTTGAAACAATAGTAATATTTAAAGAGATAAAATAAGGGATACTCGCAATAAATATAATCATTAAGACAAATCCAATTGTTGTCGTTATTGGTCGAAAGCGAGAATATGCAATCACTTTTCTATTGTAGAAGCTTTTAATAAACCATTCCCAGTAACTCATTTGTTCACCTCTTTCATACTCCGTTATTTTAACGAATTGCGGTTAAAAATGCTATCATTGAATTTCAATTACAGAGGGCTTTTTGAAGAAAATCATGAATTATTGAAATAAAGATGATTTTTAATAATTTATAGTTTACAAACCCTTGATGAATGCTTAATAACAGACAGGGTGTTCATGTTTTTTGGTGAACTTGGTATTTTCCTTTTTGGTATTAAATACAAGGGGGATGGGTTACAAAAGGTTGCTGGTGATGGATTGCGAGATGTTCTAGATAAGTTTACGACAAATCCTGTTATGGGGGTATTTGCAGGACTATTTGTAACGGTACTTCTTCAAACAAGTACGGGGACCACCGTCTTAACCATCGGTCTTGTTAATGCAGGTTTTATGACTCTCAAGCAAGCGATTGGGGTTATTATGTTTTGGAGAAAGAAGAAAAAATAGACAAAATGGAAAGAAAGCTTAGAAAGCAGCATATTCAACGAGTGAATGATGGGAAATGTTCTGGTTCAGCTGGAATTGTTTTTGTCGATATTGTTAGTAATTTAGAACGGATCGGCGATCATTCTGTTAATATTGCTGAAGCCGTAATTGGTGAAGACCACTAATTTAAGTAATCAAGGTGCCCTTAAGTATAGGGGTACCTTGATTTTTCTCTAAAAGTAGGCTTGTTTAATTATTTGAAGTATGGTAAGTTATAGCAGGATTAATGTTATGAAATATTTTCTATTTAATTTCCGGAAAAGTGTTGACGTAATTTGAAGAGCATGTTAAGATAATTCTTGTCTCTTAATTGATATTCCACAGTAGCTCAGTGGTAGAGCTATCGGCTGTTAACCGATCGGTCGTAGGTTCGAGTCCTACCTGTGGAGCCATTATGGCGGCGTAGCTCAGCTGGCTAGAGCGTACGGTTCATACCCGTGAGGTCGTGGGTTCGATTCCCTCCGCCGCTACTTTAATTAAATGTTTTAAGGCGATTGTGGCGAAGTGGTTAACGCATCGGATTGTGGTTCCGACATTCGTGGGTTCGATTCCCATCAGTCGCCCCATAGAGGACCCTTAGCTCAGTTGGTCAGAGCAGTCGGCTCATAACCGATCGGTCGTAGGTTCGAGTCCTACAGGGTCCACCATGATTTTTACAAAGTTAATTCGGAGGAATACCCAAGTCCGGCTGAAGGGATCGGTCTTGAAAACCGACAGGCGGGTTAAACCGCGCGGGGGTTCGAATCCCTCTTCCTCCGCCATATATATTACATATTCAAGGATCTCGTGCTTAGAGGTCCTTTTTTGTATTAAATAAACCTCCATGTGAAAATCCCAAGTCCAATACAGAAAAAAGCGAAATATGTTAACTTAGTGTTTTTTAACATCGAAATAAACCATTTAATCCCTATTAATGCAAAAATAAATGAAGATATAAAGGCAACGAATAAGGAAAAGAGACTGATCTGTGTATGGCTTTTTATTAAATCTGGTAATTTTAATATGGTCATACCGAGGAAGACGGGAATAGACAGAAGAAATGAGTAGCGAAGTGCAGTATCTTTACACAAGCCTAAGCAAAGAGCGGTGAATAATGTACTCCCTGTTCTTGATATACCTGGGATTAATGAGAGAGCTTGCCCTATTCCGATAATTATTCCATCCTTCCAGTTTAACATTGATAGTCGTCTTATCCCTCCATTTAATCCATGTTCTATTAATATTAGCGATAATCCAGTAATAATGAGAGAAACTCCAATAGTTGCAGAATTAGTTAATTGTTTTCCGAGAACCGACTCGATCATTTTCCCAGCTGAAATAGTTACAATTGTTGATATAATCAATAAAAGTACGAATCTGTAGTTTGCTTGTGCTTTAATATTTTTCGTTTGAATATAGGTTATAAAATCTTGCAGGATCTTACATAAATCGCGACGAAAATAAACAATAACAGCTAAAACAGAAGCGAAATGTAAAAAGGTTTCAAATGCCAGTTTGAAATTTTCTCCAATAGGTATATCAAGTAGCCTTTGGACTATTAGCATAAGCGCTGTACTTGAGATTGGCAAAAATTCGGATATTCCTTGAATAAAACCTATAATTAATGCTTGCCACCAATTCATACTGTTCCTCCATTAGTAATTGAAAAAGGGTTTGTACATGTTTATGTCTGGGGATTTTTGTTATGACGAAATTGAGTTTAATTCATCTAGAGTAAGGGTAGAGTAAATGTGGTTACATTATTTAAAATTACCTGAGCATAATCATTGCAAGAATGTTCAAATTTTGGTAATGTATGAATTGGAAGACTTATGAAACAAAAATGTTGCAAAAGTCCACATTTTTGGAGTACATACTCCGCCAATAATCAGATTCACATTTGAGGAGGAATTTAACATGGCATATGAGTTACCGCAATTACCTTACGCAGCAAACGCACTAGAACCTCATATTGATGAGGCAACAATGAATATTCATCATGGTAAGCACCACAATACTTACATTACAAAGTTAAATGCAGCACTTGAAGGTCATGATGATCTTGCTAGTAAAAGCATCGAAGAGTTAGTTTCTAATCTAGATGCAGTACCAGAAAATATCCGTGGTGCTGTTCGTAACAACGGTGGTGGACATGCTAACCACACTTTGTTCTGGGAAATCCTTAGTCCAAATGGAGGTGGCAACCCTACAGGTGAACTTGCTGATGCGATTACTTCAACATTTGGCAGCTTTGATGCATTCAAAGAAGAATTTGCAAACGCTGGTGCTAACCGTTTTGGTTCTGGTTGGGCTTGGCTAGTTGTTGATGGTGGTAAGCTTGCTGTAACAAGCACTCCAAATCAAGACACTCCATTAATGGAAGGCAAGACTCCAATTTTAGGTCTTGATGTTTGGGAGCATGCATATTACTTAAACTACCAAAACCGTCGTCCTGATTACATTAATGCATTCTGGAATGTTGTTAACTGGGATGAAGTTGCAAAACGTTATAACGAAGCTAAATAAAGAATACAAAAGGCCCTAAGGAAAAACCTTAGGGCCTTTTTGTATAACCGGTTTTTCAAGTGACACACTACTTGTGAGGGTGGTGGAGTCGGTGAATAAGGTATTGGTAAAGAAAGTAATTGGTGATATAGAAGTGACAAGGGACTTAAAGCTATTGCTCATAATTGGTGGGTTGTATGCGCTAAGTATTGCCTTGTCTAATACTTTCGTCAATGTTTATTTGTGGAAACAATCAGGTGAATTTGTAGATATTGCTCTATATAACTTGGGATCCGTTGTTATGCAGCCAATTGCATTTATTTTTGCAGGGAAAGTAGCTAAGAAGATTGACCGGGTCATTGTTCTAAGGGCAGGTGTCATCGCGCTGGCTATTTTTTTCTCAACCGTACTTTTTTTAGGAAAGAATGCAAATGAATATTTAGTTCTTTTAGGTGTATTAATCGGGACGGGTTTTGGTTTCTATTGGCTTGGATTTAATGTATTAACGTTTGAAATAACAGAACCTGAAACAAGAGATTTTTTTAATGGTTTTTTAGGTTTATTAACCTCCTTTGCAGGGATGATCGGGCCAATCTTATCAGGATTTATTATTACAAGGATGGAGCAATTTACAGGTTATACAATTATTTTTACAATTTCCTTAGCTCTCTTTTTGGCAGCGGTCTTAACAAGCTTCATGTTAAAACGTCGTGCCGCTGAGGGACAGTTTTGTTTTAGGAGAATATTAAAAGAACGAAAACACAATCCAAATTGGCGGCAAATTACGAGGGCTCATTTTTTCCAAGGCTTACGAGAAGGGACTTTCGTTTTTGTAATTGTTGTTTGGGTGTACATTGCAACAGGTAGCGAGTTAGCAATCGGTACGTATGGGTTAGTGGCTTCTGCCACACAATTTGTTGCGTATTATGTAATTACTCGAGTAATTAAACCAACGTTTAGAAAAAGATTAATATTGATCGGTGGTTTAATCTTATATGGGGCGATTTTCATCATTGTACTAGGCGAATTAACATTTGCGAAGCTTATAACATATGGTGTTGTTGTTTCAATAGCATATCCAATGTTACTTGTCCCTTATGTCTCTCTCACGTTTGATGTGATTGGGAAAGGTTGGAAGGCAGCGGAGATGAGAGTAGAGTATATTGTTGTACGAGAGCTATTTGTAAACTCAGGTCGTATTGTGTCAGTACTAGCTTTTTTAGCTACTGTGACATTTTTCTCTGAGGAAAGAGGTATTCCAATTCTTTTACTTGTACTTGGTGCTGGCCATACGGTCATTTACTTTTTTGTTAGACATGTTCATTTCAAAGAAAACAAAGGGGGAGAAAGCTATAGCTTTGCTAGACAAAAAGGAGGAGATGGCGATCCTTCAGGTGGAAGTGGAACGAGTATGTAGTTGGTTTCCTTTCCCTTTTGACAAAAGGATTGGGTATGCTATAATAAAATCAATAAAAACGTTGCCTGCCGTGTTAGTCAGCTTCTCCTTGTTTCGAACCTTGATTTATTAAAGGGAGTTCTATATTGAAACACTGCCAACAAGCCAGCTTGTTCTGGACGTTGAATGTGATTCTGCGAACACCCACCTACGAGAGTAGGTTCATGAAACAACTGAAGCAACGGCATACGCGGGTTACGACTTTCGCAATCAAAGTAGGCACCTTACTAAAGGTGCCTATTCTAATGTAAATAGAAATTTTTAGGAGGACCATCCAAGGTGGAAAGAGCATCAAAGCGTAAGAAGAAACATCATGTTCCAACTCGATTAAATGTCCTTTTCTTTGCTGTGTTCGTATTATTTTCTATTTTAATCCTGCGTTTGGGGGTTGTTCAGATTGTAGAAGGACAAGAGTTTGTAAAAGAACTTGAGGGAACAAGTAATACGACAGCAAGAATTGATGCACCTAGAGGGTTGATGTATGATCGGTTTGGCAATGTAGTTGTTGATAATGAACTAGAGTTATCAGTAACGTATACGAATCCGTCTAGATCAACAAGTGCAGATACTATGCTTGGTATTGCCCGAGAATTAGAACAATTAATTGATAT
The DNA here is from genome assembly GCF_056619925.1 of Halalkalibacter sp. HAAS-P013. Taxonomy (NCBI): domain Bacteria; kingdom Bacillati; phylum Bacillota; class Bacilli; order Caryophanales; family Bacillaceae; genus Halalkalibacter; species Halalkalibacter sp. HAAS-P013. The sequence goes on along the minus strand of NZ_JBWQTU010000002.1, from coordinate 361,291 downwards.
TGAAACAGATCGAATTACAGAGCGCGACAAACAAGATTATATTTTAATGCAAATGACTCAAGAGGAACGATTTGACCTTGTTAGTCGAGAAGAACGAAATGAATTGGAAAGTGTATCTGAAGAATACCAATTAGAGGTTGAACGTATTTCAAGCGATAAAACCGAAATTTTATCGGAAACAGATTTGCGTGTCCTTGCTATTTATCGTGAAATGTCCCGTGGTTATGCCAATTCTCCACAGCGAATAAAACGTGGAATTACAGAAGAGGAAGCTCATAAATTAAGCGAAAATTTATATCGATTGCCAGGAGTTGATATATTAAGAGATTCACGTAGAAATTATGTGTATGGAGAATCATTACGTAGTGTCTTTGGATCAACTGGAACGATACCAAGAGAAAAAATCGACTACTATTTGGCGAGGGGTTATGAACGCTCTGATATCGTAGGGACAAGTTTTCTCGAATTACAATATGAAGATGTGTTACGAGGTCAAAAAGCTGTTGTAGAAAGCATTACACATTCAAGTGGCGGCTCAGTAGATCATACAGTCAATGAACGACTTGGCCAACGGGGAAATGATTTAGTACTAAGTGTTGATATGGAATTGCAGCAAAGCTTAGAAAGAATTATATCTGAAGAAATGAAAAAGGCCGGCAATTCCTTTATTCTAGATCGATCGGCTTATGCTGTTTTGATGGATCCTCGTACTGGGGATATTTTGGCAATGGCAGGGTTTAACGACCCGGCTAATAAAACGAGAGAAACAAAAGCTGATCATATAGGAAATGTGACGAAAGCATTTGAAATGGGTTCATCAATTAAAGCAGCTTCTGTATTAACTGGGTTTGAAGTTGGAGTTGCTCACCCTGGTAAAAGTTTTAATGATCGACCAATTAGGTTACCATCAACTCCTGAGAAGAAATCGGTACGGAATTTTGGTTGGGTGAATGATGTGCGAGCTCTCGAAGTCTCATCCAATGTTTATATGTTTGAAATGGCGATGCTAATGGCTAATTGTAAGTACCCTAATAATTGTAATTGGACAAATAATTCAGTAGCAGAGGCTTACAATGAAATTAGGTATAATTTTAGCCAATTTGGTTTAGGGTCTGAGACAGGTATAGATTTACCGTCAAGCTCAACAGGTTTAACGGGTGGATCAACTATCTATGGAAACCTACTAGATTTAATGATTGGTCAGTATGATACGTATACAACGCTACAGCTTGCGCAATATATTTCTACCATAGCTAATGATGGACTTAGAATGCAACCTAGGTTAGTCACGGAAATTCGTGAACCTGTCTCAAATACAGATGAGCAAGGTGCGGTTGTTCAAAAATTTGAACCAAAAGTTCTAAATCGAATTGATATGAATGAACAATATCTTTCTCGTGTTCAACAAGGTTTGCGCGGTGTAATGACGCGAGGTACTGCTAGTAGTCGTTTTGCGAATAAACCTTATCAGCCAGCTGGAAAAACGGGTACGGCTCAGGTCCGAGTAGCTGTGGGGACAGGAAATGACCGTCGGTTCGTTGATGGGAATACTCAGACCCTTGTTGGCTACGCGCCTTTTAATAACCCCGAAATTGCATTTGCGGTTGTCGTACCGAATGTGAAGTTAGAAAGAAATGGTGGAAGACAAGGAATGGCTCAAGAAATTGCCAGTCAAGCTTTAGATGCCTATTTTGATATGAAAGATCTGAGAAATGGACCTGAAAGAGCAGAACGTCCAATTCTTGAACAGCCCGATGAATAAAAAAGATGTGTTTCAAAGGTGGAATTAACCTTTATGAAACACATCTTTTTATTTTATTCATATTTATTATGTAAGATAATATCTCGTAGCAACAGCGTCATGTAGAAGTCTATGTTTATTTAATAATAATATCTTCCTCTAAATCTTTTCTTTTCAATATCTTTTTGATTAACAATGTACCGAAAAAATTTATCGCTTTTGATTAATATCATTTATGTAGTTTTTATGTTGTACATGATGATTTTGCTTATCACTGCTTACTAACAATTCTTCTTCTAGTACTTGAATTTTCCTTTTTAATTGGTAAATTTCTTGCATATATGTAATGGACATGTGGTCAAGTTGTTTTTCCACTTGTTTTATTCGGTCTTTACGAAAGAACGATAAAATAAAAAGGAGAACAGCAAAAGATAACAAGACAATAATAGATAGTTCCACTAAAAACAACCTACTTTCATTTTTAAAAATATGAATAGTATCAGTATAGCAAGAAATAAACTGAAGTTAAATTCCAAAGAGTTTTTTACTTAATTCGACATTCAGCAAAGAACGCGCTTACATTTTCGGACTTTTTAGTACTTTCGCCAAAAAACGACCCGAAGATTTGACAAAAATAGATGGCGAAAAAAGGCGAATAATTTTTTTTGTGAATCAAATGCCTAACTAGCCTTGACCTGACAAAATAAGACAAAATGGGCTTCTTGTTTGCTGAAAAATTGAATTGTATGATTAATATAACAAAAAAATAGTCATACTTTGTAACTTACTTACATAAAGTAACTATTTGTTCTTAAAAAAATTAAGTTTTATTTGGAGGTGAAAGTATTGATTGAGGAAATACTTGCTTTGAGAGAAAAAGGATATTCCTTTCGAAAAATTGCAATTGAATTAGATACTACAGTTGGAAAAGTTCAATACCGGTATCAAAAGCACCGCCAACAACAAGAAGAGAATAAGGAGAATGACGATATGAATTTTACTCCAATTGTACCCTCGAATTATGAACGAGATGAAATCACTTTGCTTCCGCAAAGTCCAACTTCTATATATTCCTTTTGGGAAATTAGCTCATCTTTAAGAAAAGCAGTTGAACACCAAACACGCCTTCAATGGAATGAGTTAACTAAGAAATTAAGAGTCTATGATTGTACAATGATTGAATTTAATGGGCATAATGCTCATCGTTACTTTGATATTCATATTCCTGAGATGACGAATAATTGGATGATAAGGGATTTAGAGCCTAACCGTACATTTATCATAGATTTAGGCATTCAAACAAGACAAGGTTCATTTTTATCTTTATTAAGGTCGAATGCAATTGATACACCTCGGACCGAAAAAGCAACACAAGGTTTACATGTTGAGGCTGTGAATCAATGGAAAACTGGCAACCAACATGAACCTAAATGGCTCGAACACTTCAGTACTTATTCGTATTATGAAACAGTAAAATAGGAGGGGTTTTTTTTGAAGGAAGGGTATTATTCTTTAATTCTACATGCTCACCTTCCCTATGTTCGTCACAAGGAAGAGGGACGGCTTGAAGAACGTTGGTTATTTGAAGCGATTACAGAATCATACATACCATTACTATGGGAGTTAAATGAAGTAGAATCAAAAGATGTACTGACAATTTCTTTTTCTCCACCGGTATTAGAAATGTTGGCCGATCCAACGATTCAGGAACGATATTTAGATTACATCATTAAGACCGAGGAACTATTAGGCAAAGAAGAGAAATTAGCAGAAACAAAAGAGGAGAAAGATCTCGTATTATTTTACATCAATCGTTATCAGAAAATTAAAAATACATTTATTAATTATAATAAAAACATACTATATGCTTACCGCGAATTATTCGAAAAAAGAGTTATTACATGTATAACAAGTGCAGCAACTCATGCATTTTTACCTTTTGTAAAAACCAAATCAGCCATTCGTTCTCAAGTTGTCGAGGCCATTCGTTGTTTTGAACAACATTTTGGGAAGAAGCCTCGAGGTTTTTGGTTGCCAGAGTGTGCTATTGCACCAGGTATTGATCGCATTTTAGTCGAAGAAGGCATTACCTATACTTTTGTTGATGAACATGCAGTATTAAACGCAGAACCAATACCATCTAAAGGTAGTGGAGCACCAGTTTATTCACCACATGGATTAATCTTGTTTCCAAGGCACACAACCTTGTCAAGCAAAGTGTGGAGTTCAACTCAAGGTTACCCTGGTGATGTTGATTACCGCGAGTTTTATCGAGATATAGCCTATGAACGAGAATGGGATTATATAAAACCATATGTTCATGAAGACGGAATAAGAATAGATACTGGAATTAAACACAAGAGAATAACAGGTGAAGGTGAAGAAAAAGCAATATACGTTCGTAAATGGGCTGAAGGGAAAATACAAGCCCACGCTGATCACTTCCTATATTCCATTGAAAATGAGATAAACGAGCACGGAGACCAGTGTTATCCTCCATATTTAATGGTTACTCCTTTTGATGCAGAACTTTTTGGGCATTGGTGGTTTGAAGGGCCTGAGTGGATTGGACAAGTAATCAAGAAAGGGCAGAATCGAATCCATTTTGTGACTCCTGAATCATATATTGACAGACACTATCAAGATTTCGATACATCTCATATTTCTTTCTCGACCTGGGGGCGTGAAGGCTACGGTGATGTCTGGATAAATGAAAAAAACCAATACCTCTACCGTCATCACCACCGAATGGAGACAGATCTAGCAACAGTTGTTGCACTCTTCTCAAATTCAACGGACTTAGAAAAACGTTATTTAAAACAAATGGTTCGCGAATGGATGTTGGCAGTAAGCAGTGATTGGGCATTTATTATGGATGGACAAAGTGCTGTTCAATATGCTCATGAACGATTTGCAACACACCTTAGTCGATTTGATGTAACAAAGGAGAAATTACTAAATGGATCGGTACAGGATGAATGGATACTGAGAATGGAACAGAGTTATCCATTTTTACCGGAAATTGATGAACAGGTCTTTTTCTCCCCCCATGATGCGTACATTCAAACGAAAGAAGAGGTTGATCAAGAGCAGAAACGCTCCATCTTAATGCTTAGTTGGGAATTTCCACCGATGATGGTCGGCGGGTTATCTCGACATGTATTTGACCTTTCAAGGGCAATGGTAAATGAGGGGCATGAGGTTCATGTTGTTACATCACATGTAGCTGGTTATCCAGATTATGAAATCAACCAAGGTGTACATGTTCACCGTATTAAAGGATTGCAGCCTGAAGCTGCTAACTTCTTTGATTGGGTTGGGAGTTTAAATATTGAAATGACTCGCTATATCGAAAAGCTAGCAAGAAAAAAACAATTTGATATTATTCACGCTCATGATTGGCTAGTTGGCGTAACGGCTACTGCAATTAAAAGAGCTCTTCAACTTCCGCTACTTGCTACTATTCACGCAACGGAACATGGCCGAAATAATGGGATCCATAGTGAATTGCAATATGAAATAAATCAAAAAGAGTGGGAACTTACTTATGAAGCTGATCGGGTTATCGTTTGCAGTGACTATATGAAAGAAGAATTATTAACAATCTTTTCAATGCCAGAAGAAAAGCTTGCTGTCATACCAAATGGTGTAGATATCGATCTGCTTCGCCCGTATACAGGATCAAATACAATCGAACACAATAATGAGTTCACTGTATTTTCAGTCGGTAGAATGGTTAAGGAAAAAGGGTATCAAACGGTTATTGATGCAGCAGCGATGTTAAAAGAAAGAAATGAGAAGATTCGTTTTGTTATAGCAGGAAAGGGTCCAATGCTCCAAGCTTATCAGCAACAAGTTGCAGAAAGGCAATTAGATTCACATGTCACATTCCTCGGTTTTGTCAGTGATGAAGAGAGAAACGAGTGGTTTTCTCGTTGTGATGCAACGATCTTCCCAAGTTATTACGAACCTTTTGGAATCGTTGCTTTAGAAGGCCTCGCTGCTGGGAAAGCAACCATTGTATCCGATACAGGGGGATTAGCTGGGATTATTAGACATGAAGAGAATGGATTGAAAATGATTCCAGGTGATGTACAAAGTTTGGCTACGCAAGTTCTCTATCTTTATAATCATCCAATTTCAAGAGAAGCATTAGCTACTCAAGGACTACGCGATGTTAAATCGCAGTTTAACTGGGAGACCATTGCGAAGCAAACAGAAGAAGAAATAGAAAAATGTCTAGTTGGAGAGTTAGAACTAACTATTTAAATTTAAGGGAGGCTATCAAATATGAAGGGTGTCATCATGGCAGGAGGAAAGGGTACGAGATTACGTCCATTAACTTGTAATGTACCAAAACCAATGGTTCCATTAATTCAAAAGCCAGTTATGCAATATAGCATTGAACTATTAAAGAAATACGGAATTACTGAAATTGCTGTGACGGTTCAATATTTATCAGATGTTATTCAAGATTATTTTGGAGATGGGTCTGAATTTGGAGTGAAATTGCATTATTTTGAGGAAACGACTCCTTTAGGGACAGCTGGGAGTGTGAAGCAAGCGGAAGAATTTCTAGATGAACCTTTTGTCGTTGTAAGTGGTGATGCTTTAACAGATTTTAACCTTCAATCAGGAATTGATTTTCATGAAAAAAATGAAAGTCTAGTTACTATTTTTATGAAACAAGTTGAATGCCCATTAGAATTTGGTGTGATTATGACGGATGAACAAGATAAAATTGTTCGTTTTCTAGAAAAGCCAAGCTGGAGTGAGGTATTTAGTGATACCGTCAATACTGGTATTTATATTATGAATCCAGAAATCTTTTCATATATTAAAGAAGATGCAGTAGTAGATTTTAGTAAGGACGTTTTTCCAAAGCTATTAGCTGATCAATCACCTTTGTATGGATATTCTGCTGAAGGTTATTGGTCAGATATAGGTAACCTAAAGCAATATCGCCAAGCTCAAAGTGATATTTTAAGCGGTGATCTTGATGCTCTTATTCAAGGAACTGAGATTCAACCGAGTGTATGGGTTGGGGAAAATGTCATTATTGAAGAAGGAGTCAAAATTGAAGGGCCTGTTTCAATAGGTTCAAATTCAGTTATTCGGTCTGGGGCTCACTTAGGAGAACACGCAGTTATTGGCTCAGGGTCAACTGTATCGAATAAGGCTTCAATTAAGCGTTCTGTTCTTTGGGATGGCTCATATATCGGTGATGATAGTGAACTAAGAGGGGCTACTTTATGCCAAGGTGTGACCGTTGGCACCAAAGCATCAATATTCGAAGGTGCTGTCATTGGTCATAATACGGTCATTGGAGAAGAGGCTAGAATCCAACCAGAGGTTAAAGTTTGGCCATATAAAAGAGTGGAGGAAGCCACAACTGTTCCACAGTCCTTTGTATGGAATGAAGTTGGAGCAAAATCATTATTAAGAGGACATCGCGCTACCGGTGTTGCAAATAGTGAAATGACTACAGAGGAAGCCTCTAAATTTGGTGCTGCTTATGGAAGCTTGCTCAATCAAGGTGCACGAATATTAGTGGCTAGCGATAGTAATTCTTTTTCACAGATTATGAAATTATCGCTCATTCAGAGTTTACAAGCATCGGGTGTAGATGTTGTTGAACTCGGACAAACAATGTTGCCAGTTTTAAGATTTAGTGTTGAACAGAGTGATGCTAAAGGCGGTATTTATATTAGATTGTTAGATAAAAATCATGAAAAGCAGTTAATCATTGAGTTCTTTAACGAAGATGGATTGCCGATAAGTTCTTCTGAACAACGTGAGTTGGAACAAGTGATAACGTTTCAATCTTACCGTAGGGTAGCATTTGAATATGTTGGTCAATTTGAAACAAACCATCAATTAGAAGAAATTTACATAGCTAATTTGATGGAACATATTAATGTTGAAGCGATAAAAGCAAGAAGTATTAAAGTGGTTCTTCATGAAGAATCATCAAGTAACCTTCCATTATTCCAAACTATACTTGAACAACTGGGATGCTCGATTCATAGTATGTCTGATCAAGTAGATGTAGAGACGATGAGAGAAACTTTACTTGAGTTTAATGCTGATTTTGGAATAATGGTTGGTGAAAGTGGAGAGTTCATCAGTTTAATGACAGAACAAGGACATTTGGTCTTAGAAGAAGAACAATTAATGCTGTTTATCTATATGCAACTTGAAAAAGGTTTACGACAAGAGCTAGCCGTTCCGTTATATGGTGGAAGCGCTCTTGAAGAGGTAGCAGCAAGTTACGATAAAACACTTATTAGGACAAAGACATCTGCTCGTGCAATGATGGAATCAGAGGGAACAGTCCAAATGATGTCTTATGATGGTCCATATGCGATCGTTCAACTATTAGACCATGTTGTCGGAAATAAGCAAACTCTTTCAGAAGTTTTAAGTGATCTCCCTGTACAATCTATCTATAAACAAGAAGTAAAGTGTAAAACACAACAAAAAGGTATTGTTATGCGAAAGTTATTGGAATCGTTAAAAGGAAAGAATGTAGAACTAATTGATGGGATGAAAGTCAAGCATACAGAGGAAAGTTGGACATTTATTGTTCCAGACCAAGAACGAGGAACATTTACTGTATATGCTCAATCGACAGATGGAGCACATGCAAAACAACTGGCAGGTGAATACATTGAACAAATTAATTATATTAAACAGCAAACATCCTAGTATGTTCACTTTTCAAAAAAAAAATTACCACTTCTTGAAGAAATTTGCTGTCTGGTTAGATGGAAAATGTTCTTGGTTAAATAGTAGTGAATGGGAAATGTCTTCTAAACAAGAACGTTGGTCAGACCTATCCATAGTTGTCGCTTTCCATAAGCAATGGGATATTCAACTAACTATTTTACAAGAGTATAAAAAAGAGGAAAATAGTTTCGTTTATACATTTATCTTTAAAAATCAATCAGAAGAAAATCTTAATATTAAGTTTGTCGTTCATCAACAAAGATTTGGGACGGTTTCTTCAAAGGTAGCGTTTATTTCTCCTTCGAGACAAACGATTATGCATTACGGAAGTCCAATTATAACTCTATTAGCTTTAAATTTCTTCCAAGGGAAAGAAATCCAATTAGCTGTTGGGAAAAGAGAGAAAATTTGGTCAGAAAAAAGTGGAAATTTGGCTGTCTCACCATTATGTCAAAGTGGTCATGAAAGCATGATGGTGACTAGCCTCCAATTAGCTCCATGGCAAGAGACTTACGGTCGGATTTGGGAAATCAACGGTATATCAGAAGAGGAAGTATTTATGAAACATGATAAACAAATTCGTTCTGATCACCTTAAACAAGTAACAAAACAAATCCTGTAAAGAAAAACCACTTGATTGAAGTGAAAAGATTTGCTATCATATTCAAGTATGAAGTAAGCACAGTTTGGAGGGATAGCAAATGCGTGTACAAGTAACTCTTGCTTGCACTGAAACAGGAGATCGTAACTACATTACAACAAAAAATAAACGTACAAATCCTGAGCGTATTGAATTCAAAAAATACAGCCCAAGATTAAAGCGTCATACGTTACACCGTGAAACAAAGTAAGCAGCTGGATTATCCGCTGCTTTTTTCTATTTAAAAGGGGTTTTTGATGACGCATTCATAAATTGAGTGAGAGTGAGTGAAAGCTATGGCTACAAAAATGGTCATTAGAAATGAAGTGAGCAGAAAACTAGATTCAATTTCCGATAAAAAATGGAAGAGTTGGTCCAAAGAAATTGCAGAACACCTTGTTTCTTCTAGTCTTTGGAAAGAAGCAGAAGTTATTGCACTTACCATTTCTCGTGGCAAAGAAGTAGATACATATTGTTTAATAGAAACTGCATGGAAACAAGGAAAAAAAGCCGTCGTTCCTCGTGCGGATTTCAAACAAAAAGGGATGTCATTTTTTGAAATTACTAGTTTTAATCAATTAGAAGAAGGTCCATATAAATTGAAAGAACCCAATGCCGAGAGATGTTCTTCTATTGATCCACAGAAGATTGACTTAGTTATTGTTCCCGGAATTGCTTTTGATAAAAACGGTTCTAGACTAGGATTCGGAGGAGGATTCTATGATCGGTTCCTGCCTCGAATCAAAGCGCAGACGATTGCGTTAGCTTTTCCATGTCAAGTGATTCCATTTGTCCCAACCGAGCCCCATGATTGTCTTATCGATCATATTATTAGTCCTGCTGGATTTATATCATGATCATTCTTCTCTTTACAGCGGTTCTTTTAATTGCGTTCTTTGCTTATCAAAAAAATAAATTAACCTATGGTGGAGCAATTGCTGCTGCCATTGTTGGTGGCTCAATTTCTCTAGGGCTGGGGATGTATGGATTACTTTTATTAGGTATTTTCTTTTGTAGTTCTGTATTGATTGGTTCTTTTCATCCTAATGAAAAAGAGCTTGACATTGTTCAAAAAGGGCAGCAAAGAGATGCAATTCAAGTATTGGCAAATGGAGGAGTCTCTGCCATACTTGCGCTTATTTATTTTGTTTATCCTTCACAAATTCTCATTTTTGGATTCGTTGCAAGTCTTGCCGCTGCCACTTCCGATACATGGGCATCGGAACTAGGTTCTCACAGCAAAAAAAAGCCGTTCCATCTTTTTGAGAGAAAACGTGTTAGACCTGGAACATCTGGAGCAATCACGTTACTCGGCTCAGCCGCCGCCTTTGCAGGGAGTTTCTTAATTGTTATCTTCTCTATTATTTTTTGGTGGGGGCCATCTTATGATAGTCTTATCTTATTATTTGTTTTGACTTTAGCTGGTTTCCTCGGTAATTTATTAGATACAGTGATAGGTGGGGTTTGGCAAGTTGTTTACCGTTGTTCTGTTTGTTCAATTGAAACGGAACGGGAAAATCATTGTAGTATGAAGACTGTACGTATAAAGGGTAAAAAATGGCTGAACAATGATTTTGTTAATTTAGGTTGTACCGGTTTTGGAGCAGCCATAGGTTTGCTATCAGGTTGGTTGTTGTTATAAGGAGGAAAAAGATGGAACGTAATTCGTTGGAACGCTATTCAAGGCAAATTCGCTTTTCACCTATTGGTGAGGTTGGTCAGAAAGAACTTACGAACAAGTCTGTATTAATTGTGGGTGTTGGTGCTTTAGGTACTGTTTTAGCCAATCACCTTGTTCGCGCAGGTGTAGGTCTAGTAAGACTAGTCGATCGAGATTATGTTGAAATGAGTAATTTACAAAGGCAAATGCTATTTGATGAAACAGATGTAAATGAGAGTTTGCCAAAGGCAGTTGCTGCCGAGAATAAACTAAAAGCAATTAATTCTAGTGTGAAGATTGAGGGAATTGTTACTGATGTGACATCTGAAAATTTACCACAATTGTTAGAAGGTATTGACCTCGTTTTAGATGGAACTGACAACTTTCGAACTAGGTTTCTTTTAAATGATATGTGTTTTAAATTAGGATTGCCATTTGCTTATGGCGGAGCAGTAAGTGCTAGAGGAATGTCAGCTTTATTTATTCCAGGAAAAACGCCTTGTCTGCGTTGTTTTATCAATCCTGGAGAAGGAACAGGACAAACTTGTGACACAATAGGAGTTATTAGTCCAGTTGTGGATATCGTAGCTTCCTATCAAGTAGTAGAAGTATTAAAGTACTTAGTAAATGATGAACAGTCACTCAGAGGAACACTGCGAAGCTTTGATTTATGGAAAAATCACCAATTTGACTTAAAAATGGAGAACTCAAAAAAGGAATGCCCTACCTGTCAAAAAAAAGAGTATCCTTCATTATTTGAAGAAGAGGACCATGTTACAACACTTTGCGGGCGAGAAACGGTGCAAATTCAGCGTAATGAGCCAATCAATTTAGAAGTATGGGTAAAAAAACTTGAATCGGTTGCCGAAATTAAAAAAACTCCTTTTTTACTTCGGGTTCAGCTTCAAGAGGGCGAAAGGCTTGTTTTGTTTCCAGATGGACGAGTGTTAGTACAAGGAACGGAAGACATTTCAAGAGCAAAAACTCTGTATAGTAAATATATTGGAGGGTAAGGCTTTTAAAAGAAGTTTTGTGGTTTACGTAAGGAAGTGTATTCTCTTGGAAAGGTGCTGTTTTGATGGAGGCAAAAGGCAAAGGAACGAGAGTAGTTATTATAGGGACGGGTTTTGTTGGTTCTAGTTATGCTTATGCATTACTTAATCAGGGTGTCATAGATGAAATGGTCTTGGTGGACTTAAATAAAGAGAAGGCTGAAGGGGATGCGATGGATTTAAATCATGGTATGCCGTTTGGTTCACCAATGAGAATTTGGGCGGGAACATATCAAGATTGTTCTGAAGCTGACCTTGTTGTTATTACTGCAGGAGCTAATCAAGGTCCTGGAGAAACAAGACTTGATCTTATAGAAAAGAATGCAAAGATCTTTAAAACCATTGTTGGATCTGTCATGGATAGCGGGTTTAATGGTATTTTTCTTGTTGCCACTAATCCTGTAGATATCCTCTCTTATGCTACGTGGAAATTTTCTGGATTGCCAATGGAAAAGGTCATTGGTTCTGGGACAATTTTGGATACAGCTCGTTTTCGCTTTTTGCTAGGCCAATATTTTGATGTAGACTCTAGAAATGTACATGCCTATATCATGGGAGAGCATGGAGATACCGAGCTACCAGTATGGAGTCATGCTGATATTGGGGGGAAGCCTATTTTAACGTATGTGGACGAGGATAATCATGTCAACATGAATGAACTTGATACGATTTTTACTAATGTTCGTGATGCTGCCTATCATATTATCGACAGAAAAGGAGCAACGTACTATGGGATAGCGATGGGGCTTGTTCGCCTTACTAAGGCAATCTTAAGAAATGAAAATTCCGTCTTAACAATCTCGACTCTTCTCCGAGGACAGTATGGTCTTGATGACGTTTACATTGGTGTTCCAGCTATCGTTAATCGTCAAGGAATTCGCGAAGTGTTAGAACTAAATTTAAGTGAAGAGGAACAAAAGAAATTACATCATTCTGCTTCTGTTTTAAAAGAAGCGATGAAGCCAGTCCATGATATTGTATAGAGCTTTAATGGATACTTTTTATTTAATCGTGGATAAAAGATTCGTTTCACAGCCACATTAAGGTAGAGGAGGGATGATTATGTTTCAACGTCTCATTTCAATTCTATCTTTAGTTTTTTCAATGTATTTTGCTTATAAGTATCGTTATCGTGTGATCAATGCCTTTTTGAGTCGTCGAATGCTTAGAAAGGTAGCCGTTATGTTTGCTATGCAAATTCCATTTATCCGCGATAAAGTACTCGGTTCGGTTTTTCAATCAAACCGACCACAAGAAAATTTTTAAGTGATAAAGGGTCTGTCTTTTAGAGATTTCATATCTAAGGACAGACCCTTTATCTGTTTATTTGTTTTTTCGCTTGTTCCCTTCTATTAAAGGAAATTGTTGCTATACTATTTAATAAGAATAATGGTGAAAGGAGGAACGTATGGATCGTTTACAACAAGATTATTTTTTCTGGAGGTTAGTTCATTTTTATATTTTTGAAAAAGGTTTTAGAGTTCTTGATAAAAATTCGAAGGAATTTTGGTTAGAAGATGAAGATTCAAAACCAAAGCGTATTCTTCGGATCGTGAGAGTGGATCTAGATTTTGCAAGTTGGCTAAAAAGGGATGTGACTAACTCCGTAAAGCAGTTTGAGCGAGTTAGACGTCATTTACGACTGCGTAAAATGATAGGGGAAAACATCTATATAAGTTTATATCCACCTGTTGATGATTGGGAAGATGTAAAAAAACCTTATTTTGAGAGTGAAAAGAAGCGAACGACTGTTTATTCTTCAATTATTGATAAAATAAACATTGATTGGACACAACTGCCAGATGTTCCTCATTTAGAAACGGTTGAAGATGTTGAGATAACAATCTTGCATCTTCAACAACAAATCCGGCAAGCAACAAAGGAGCGGGAACATAAAGAAAAGTCGTTGTTTTTTCAAGGGAGACCTCTTGCAACGATTGCCCTTTTAGGGAGCATTGCGTTTATGTTTTATTTGTTAGAACAAGAGGGAAGTAGTACTTCTATTTTGACGTTAATTGAATACGGAGCAAAGTACAATCCGCTCATATTGGAAGGTGAATGGTGGCGCCTATTGTCTGCTATGTTTTTACATATAGGTTTTGTTCACCTATTTATGAACTCGTTAGCTTTATTTTATCTTGGTAGTGCAGTTGAGAGAATGTATGGAACGGGGCGTTTTCTTTTTATTTACTTTATAGCAGGTTTAACGGGCTCTATTGCAAGTTTTGCTTTTAACGAACAAGTAGCAGCTGGAGCTTCAGGTGCTATATTTGGATGTTTTGGTGCGTTGCTTTATTTTGGAACTATTTATAGAAAATTATTTTTTAGAACGATGGGGAAAAGTCTATTAACAATTTTAGCGATTAATTTAGTTTTTGGTTTTGCTGTTCCCATGGTAGATAACGGTGCTCATATTGGAGGGTTGATTGGAGGGTTTCTTGCTTCTGCAATTGTACATTTACCAAAGCATAAAAAGTCATTTAGACAGATTCGCTTTTTCGTTGTCACGTCCTTTTTTTTAGTTGGACTGTTTTGGTTTGGGATGAATAATGAAGAAAAAGCTCGCTCTCCTATTTTGGAGTTGCAAATTGGTCAAGAATATTTGCAAAAAGAGGATATAGAGTCTGCGTACCCATTTTTAAAAAGAGCTGTAGAAGAAGGGGCAGAGATGCCAGAAGCGTACTTTTTGCTAGCTTATGCAGAAGCGATGTTTGAAAATTACGAAGTGGCAAAAGAGCTTCTTCTAGTTACGATAGAAAAAAGAGAAGAGTTTCATGAAGCCCATTACAATTTGTCTCTTATTTATTTAGAACTAGGCGAGATCGAGGAAGCACGTGCTGCACTTAATCGAGCAGTGGAGATTTATCCAGACGATACTTACCTCGATTTGCTAGAAAGGTTAAGCTGAGTACTGAGAAAGGTTGGTAGAACCTTTTTCAGTATCAAGAGCAACGGGAGAAGTCAGTATTCTTTAATTAAGAACTTGAAAAAAGGGTTGCTTAGTTAGTGATTGTTTGTAAAAGTTGAACGGGTTCACCATCTGCCGTTCGAAAAAGGACGAAGAAATGATCAGCTGTATCAGGAACAAGAATTACAGGAACTGTACTTCCGATGGGGCTAACCGTTGACCCATCTTGCTTCGTAATGCCTAGCACATAGTTTTTGTATAACCCTTCCCAAAGGCCGCCGAGAAATTGTGCGGTTTTTTCTTTGGTTAATCCTGGGATAGGCTCATCTTCGTACAGAACTAAGTCAGTAAGAGGAATCCGTAAATATCGATCTTTTGGAAGATTGTAATATTCAAATAATGCATCCCAGTCATAGTCTTGTTGTTGCTTCAAGATATAATCTAATATTCGTTTGCTTTCTTTTTCTTCTTCGGTTTGTGGAGTTCTAAAAGCATGTAATGGACTTAAAGGTGAGTCAATCACATAAAGTTGATCAAAACTTAGTTTTTGAGCACTTTTAATTTCATCATTTGGGTAGTGTAGCTCAGCATGATGAAATGTAACTATACGATAATGACCGCTGTCATCTGACTTCACATCCTTTTCCATCTCAATGGTGTCCGTGTTCTCACGCCATGATGATAATGTATCTTTTAAATAACCGTCCTCAAACAAAAGAGAAACGTCTTGCCTCAAATAAGCTGATTGATTTAATACCGAAGCGACACTCCAATCTAAAATGTACTCATCCTCATCTTCCATCGCTAGAAAATCAATGTGTGATGTTGCTTCATCAAATGTGGCTGTCGGATCAAGTGGGAAAAAAATAAGAGCATCATTTAATGGTTCAGGTTTAATTGTAAAGACAAGAAAAAGTCCTACACAAAAAGATGTGATTAGCATGACTATCGCAAATTTCCATTTATTCATCGTTCTGCCTCCATTGGACAAACAGTTTGTCACATCTATATGTGAATGCATTCGCTCTTATGCATGTGTCATGAATGGAAATAGATATAGAAGCAAATAATGTTAAGGGAATGGGAGGTGATGACACGTGAGTACAAATAAAGTAAAAAACCCTGTCACAATCATTTATAACGACAATGTTGAGTTTTTAAAAAAGGAGTTAGCGGTCGATGCAAGCTTTGATTTAGTGCATCTTGAATTAGAACATGGCGAAAGAGAAATGTCGCTCTTTCTTGTAGATGGGTTTGGGAAAGATCAGGCGATTACTCAAATTCAACGTGAATTAATTCGAATAAAAGACTCCGATTTGGCAGAAAGACCATTAGACAGATTAATTAAGCATCATATTCCTTATGCAGAAATAGAGACAACGGATGATTTAGATGAAGTGGTTGATCAAATTCTAGCAGGTCCCGCTGCGCTCGTTGTTGAAGGAATAGACAAGGTCATTCTGGTCGACACGAGGGAGTACCCTGTTAGAGGTCCAGAAGAGCCTGATACGGAAAAAGTCATTCGTGGCTCAAAAGACGGATTCGTCGAAACGCTTGTTATGAATGCTGCTTTAATACGAAGACGAATTCGCGACAAGACGATGAGAGTTGAATATGTTTCAGTTGGACGTCGTTCTAAATCAGATCTAGCCATTACGTACATTGCTGATATCGCTGACCAAGAATACGTGCAAAGCATAAAAGAATCATTAGAGAAAATCGATACAGATGGATTATCTATGGGAGATAAAACAATAGAGGAATTTATATTTGGACATCATTATAACCCTTATCCAATGGTTCGTTACACGGAACGACCTGATGTTGCATCTAGTCACTTGTTTGAAGGGCATGTCATAATTATGGTAGATGGCTCCCCAAGTGTAATGATTGCACCGACGACTTTTTGGCATCATATGCAGCACGCCGAAGAATATCGCCAAAAGCCAATCGTTGGGGCTAGTTTACGAGTAGTTCGTTATGCCGCTGTCTGGGCTTCATTATTTTTATTGCCACTTTGGTATTTACTTGCTACAAATGAGGGGCTTGCTCCTGCTGCATTAAACTTTATTGGAGAGCAGGAAAAAGGTACCGTTCCTTTGTATGCTCAGTTTCTAATTGCTGAGATAGGGATTGAAATGCTGAGGATGGCCGCCATACATACCCCAAATGCTTTAGCCACAGCACTAGGTTTGGTCGCTGCGCTTTTAATCGGGGAAGTTGCTATTAATGTAGGAGTCTTTTCTCCTGAAGTTGTGCTCTATTTAGCAGTAGCAGCTGTAGGGACGTTTGCAACGCCAAGTTATGAAATGAGTTTGGCAAATCGATTAGTTAGGGTTGGCTTATTAATTGCAACTGCGCTCTTTGGAGTAGCAGGGTTTGTTATAGGAATTACGGTTTGGTTAATAATGCTTGTCCACTTAAGGTCATTAGGTACCCCTTATATGTGGCCGTTTTTACCATTTAATGGATCTGCCTTAAAAGATGTAATATTCCGAACAGCGATGCCATTAAAAAAACAGCGCCCTACCGCAGTCCATCCCAATGATCCAGATAGGTAAAAAAGACCACAAAGGAGGGCCCCGAAAAGGTATTAATGACTTTCGGTGCCCTCCAAAAAATGTATTTTTTTATTTTAGCTTTTTTATTTACAGATTGATCGACTCATTCATATCTAACTCATATAAATCATCTTTCACAAAAATATCGTTACTATCTATTGCTTTTGATTCATCTGCTAATACAAGGCCAAAAGGTGTTTCCTTTTGCGGTGTTACTATCGTAAAGCGAATACCTGCCCTGTTCGCTTCCTGAATATAATTTGAGTAATTACTGTAACTTAATTTTCCGTTTACATACAAGGTTAGATTCTTTTTTTCTTTCATTAATTGAATGACTTCTGAATACATTCCTTTGTGAATTACTTGCTTTTTTGTTAAGGCTATATGAATTCTCTCCAAAATAGTCGATAAAAACAAATTTCTCTCTTCTGGTTTAATCTCCGGTGTTCCGTAAAATGCTCGATCAATGACATCTTTTACTTTCTGTTCCATCTTCCGCTCCTCATTTCATTTTTTACTTGAACAAGTTTTATCTTGTCCTTCTTAATTTTACTTTGTATACATATCATAGCATAAGAATGAATTTCAAAATAAAGTAGTAACTAGCTGTACGAAATTTGTCAATTAGGAGCTGCTCACAAAAGCGACATTACTTAATTCGAGGTACTGAGTAGTAGGTTTGAACATACCTTTTCAGTGACTTTCAAAGGATGGTGTTTTGCATGTGGTTTATAATGGTTATTATGATTTTTGTTTTTACGATCGGATTGACAATAGGAGGTCTATTGACTGCCCCGCGTGACACAATAAGACCAATTCAACTCTTACTATTTTCTTTATTTTTCTTGTTTTTATGTTACATTGGTATGATTACTGGAATATTGATATCAGGATGGATTGGTGTACGTTTTATCGAAATCCTTTTATCGATTTTATCTCTTTTGTTTATTGTGGCTTGTTTTAGTCGTTTTCATCCTACACTTGGTTTTTTTCACCCAGAAGATAAAGTTTTAATTTTAGTTTTAGCATTGCTATTCTTTTTAATGGGAATGGAATGGGGCTTACTTGAATTTAGAACGTTTTTTACTATTGCAGCTTCATTTTTGTTTACGGCTGCATTAGGATTAGGAGTTTTTGTTCAAACGCAAATACGTCAAGTATTTTGGCGTCATTCGTTTATCTCATTTACACCGCTTGTTTGGCTTCTTTTCGTAGCGGTTCTAAAGCTGTTATAATGGTTTTTGAGGTGAATGTTTTGAAAACGATGTATGATGTAAGACAGTTACTAAAAAAACATGGATCCATCGTCTATACACGTGATCGCTCTATTGATCTTGCCTTAATGGAAGATGAATTACGTGAGCTGTATGAATGGAAGATGATTGATAAAGAAACTTTTCAGCAAGGACTTCTTATCTTGCGAAATGAAACTAGGTTATTGAAATAAGTGAATCTTATTAGATAGGGAGTAATTGTAGTGCAATTAACTCCCTGAGAAGACTTTAAGAAGGAGGTCTCAGTCGAAAACGTACACATTGAAGGGCTGATACATAGGATAAAAAAGGACAATCGATCGTAGTAGTTATATAGAAGTAAACATCGAAAAAGGAGACTATGTGGATGTCAGAATATCGGACGGAACGCGACCTAATCGGCGAAAAGCAAGTCCCGAAGGAAGCTTATTATGGAATTCAAACAATGAGGGCAAGGGAGAATTTTCCCATTACAGGCTACCCGCCACACCCGGAGTTAGTTCGTGCGTTTGGGTATGTAAAAAAGGCGGCTGCCATGGCAAACCGTGATGTTGGAGTTCTTACAGTGAATATTGCAGACGCCATTATTTCAGCGGCAGATGATATTATAAATGGTAAATTTTTAGATCAGTTTATTGTTGATTCAATACAAGGTGGAGCAGGAACTTCCTTTAACATGAATGCAAATGAAGTTATTGCTAACCGAGCAATTGAAATACTCGGTGGAAAAAAAGGCGAATATATGCGAGTTAGTCCTAACACGCATGTGAATATGGCACAATCAACAAATGATGCCTTTCCAACAGCAATTCATATTGCTGCTCTCCGATTAGCTGATGGATTGAAAAAAGAACTATCTGAATTGATTCAAGCATTAAAGCTAAAAGAAAAAGAGTTTGATGATGTTCTAAAAATGGGTCGCACTCATTTGCAAGATGCGGTACCAATTAGACTTGGACAAGAATTTGGCGCTTATCAGCGTGTTCTTAGTCGGGACCTTGGTCGAATTGAGAGATCTGTTGGGCATTTATATGAAGTGAATATGGGTGCAACAGCAGTTGGTACAGGGCTAAATGCAAAACCCGAGTATATTAAAAAAATAGCAGATTACTTAGCAGATATTACAGGTTATCCATTTGAAACTGCAGAGGATTTAGTAGATGCAACACAAAATACAGATGCTTATACGGAAGTTTCAAGTGCTCTTAAAATTATGGCTATTAATTTATCGAAGATGGCCAATGACTTACGCTTAATGAGTTCTGGACCACGTACGGGGATTAACGAAATTAATCTGCCACCAAGACAGCCGGGTTCTTCAATTATGCCTGGGAAAGTAAATCCTGTTATGTGTGAAGTTGTAAACCAAATTTCATTCCAAGTAATTGGAAATGATCATACGATAAGTTTAGCTTCCGAGGCTGGTCAATTAGAGCTAAATGTCATGGAGCCCGTTTTGGTGTTTAATTTATTACAGTCCTTTTCAATTTTACAAAATGGAATCAGTGTTTTTAGAAAATATGCCATTGAGGGAATGACTGCTAATGTAGAACATTGCCGTCAGATGGTTGAAAGAAGTGTTGGAATTGTAACAGCAATTAATCCTCATGTAGGTTATGAGGTAGCTTCAAGGGTGGCGAAAGAAGCAATTCAATCAAATCGACCAGTTAGGGAAATTTGTCTTGAAAGAGGAATTTTATCGGAAGAGGAATTGAATGAAATTTTGGATCCAAAGGAAATGACGAATCCTGGAATTGCTGGTTCGAGGTTTATAGATGGTGAAAAGTGAGATTCATTGACTCATGTATAGAAGGTACTTAAAAAGGTAAAACCCCCTTTTTAAGTGCCTATTTTTATTTTACTAAAACATAGTACAAATATCTCTCTTTCTGCTATAATGTAGTAATTTAGTGGGCCGGAAGATGTGAGGCATCTTTCTTTTTTGTGTGAAAAAAATTGAAACGTCTAAGGGGTTATTTTCGTCTAATACTATAGGCTAAAGTGCTTAAAAGAGAGGGAGGGGAAAGATGAAGCGAATTACTTTTATTATTGGGATTCTTTTTATAGTTTCAGCCTGTACCCAAGCTCCGTTAGAGAGTCAACCTTTGCCAAGAAGTTTTGAATATCAACCAATTAAGCGAGATGTTTCAACCTCTTTCTTTACAGGATCAGATATTACACCTATACAAAATGAACATGGTGTTACGGATATTATAGGTTGGTATGACGATGATACGATCTTGTATTTGCAAGAACAAGAAGAGCGATCGAGTCTTTATAAACATCATCTAACTACAGGACAGTCATTTAGTTTTGTTGAGATGGGCGGGTGGATTACAGATGTCCGTGCTAATGCAGACTATTCTTTGTTTGCTGTTTCGCATATAACGGTTGATAACGAGGCACACTTAGCTATTATTAACCGTAACGGTGAAGTAAGGCAGACTATCAAAGATTACGGCGAAGAATATAGCGTATACTGGAATCCATATAAACTTGATACGTTTATTTTGATTGCTTTTTTACCAGATTGGGATTTTGAAACGTATGTTGTTGATGTAACGGAAACGAAAGTGAAAAGCATCGATTTGGAACAGTCATATGTACAATGGATTTCGTCTACCGATATCGGGTATTTAAAATGGGAAGAGCTCGAACCTAATTTTCAAGCTCCTCTATATGAAGTCAATGTAAATAGTGGGGAAGTTAAGAAATGGAAGGATGCTGTAATTGCATATATGAGCTTCCCGGATGGTCTCTCTCTCTCTGTAACAGTGGGATCTGTGTATGACCTGTATTCCACATACACGTTTTATGAAGAACAACATCCTTTTAGGCAAATTGAAATGCCAATACTTAACACGTATTCGGAACAATGGTGGATCCCCTATTACTCTTATGATAATGGCCATGGAATCTTTTATTACTTAAGACCACAATATAGTAGTGATTTCTTTAGTTACACAGATGGTTTTGAATTAATTGCCTACGATGTACAAAACGATGCTGAGGAAAAACTGACTGTCTTAGAACGGCATGTTCCAATTCATGTTTCACCTGAAGGTTCTTTCTTGCTTTTTGGAGATCGTTTCGAGATGGTTATGGACTTGTCTGAGGGGACGTCTATTCCTCTTTTAGAAGAGCCCGAAGAATAAGTTGTTAACTTGTCCTCTTGCTTTTTTTAGTCAGTATGTCATAATAAATGTATAACTAGTATGTATAGACTAGGGGTGTCCACATAAGTGGACTGAGAAAAAGGTTACCCTTTTACCCTCATACCTGATCTGGATCACGCCAGCGTAGGGAAGTCATCTGAGCCGTATTCCGTATGTTCGGATGCGGCTTTTTTTCGATTTTATGTATAAAAAGGTGGGTTACTCATGAGAGAGTTTAAGTTATACGCGATTACAGGTGAAGAATTTCATCAAGGTAGAGACCTTGTAGAAGTTATGGAAGAAGCAATTCTTGGTGGTGTTGATATTATCCAGCTGCGAGATAAAACGAGTAGCAAAAGAGATGTGCTAAAAAAAGCAAAGTCGCTACGTGAATTAACGAGAAAGCATGATGTGTTGTTTATTGTGAATGACCACATTGATGTTGCTCTTGCAGTTGATGCTGATGGCATACACATTGGCCAGGATGATTTACCTCTTGCTGAAGCAAGGAAGATCATGGGGCAGGATAAAATAATCGGACTTTCGACTCACGAAATTGAGGAAGCTCGCGAGGCTGAAGCGGGTGGAGCTGATTACATTGGTGTTGGGCCGATTTTTCATACTAATAGTAAAGTGGATGTTGTCGATCCTGTTACAACTGAGTATATTAAGCAAGTTGTTGCAGAGATCAATATTCCGTTTGTAGCGATCGGCGGAATTAAGTTGCACAATGTAGACCAAGTACTAGATGCAGGTGCAACTAGGGTTTGTATGATTTCTGAAATTGTTGGTGCAGAAGATGTTAAGGGTGTTTGTCAGCAATTCTCAAAAATATTAGCTGAAAAAGGGTGAATAGTAGATGCGTTTAATTATAAATGGGGAAGAACATAACGTTGACGTTTCCAACCTTGAAGAAGTGGTGTCGCATTTTGAACTCGAACCACATCTTGTTGTAACAGAGGTAGATGGAAAAATTATTGAAAGTACCAATTGGTCAGTAACTGAACTAAAAGAAGGTATGAGAATTGAACTTGTTCAATTTGTTGGAGGTGGCTGAGATGAAGAAAAATAAATTAACGATTGCAGGAAAAGAATTATCTTCGCGTTTTTTTCTCGGGACTGGTAGGTATCCAAATCCATTTGTCCAAAATGAAGCGATTAAGGCATCTGAAGCAGAGGTGTTGACGTTTGCTATTAGAAGAGTCAATCTAGGAGCTCCGAACGAGGATGCTATATTACAACATTTAGAAGGTATGTCTTTTACCTACTTACCTAACACATCAGGTGCGAAAACAGCAGAAGAGGCAATCCGAATTGCGAGATTGGCAAAGGCTTCAGGTTTGAGTGATTGGATTAAAGTAGAAATTAGTGTAGATGAGAAAACGCTGCTTCCTGATCCGATTGAAACACTGAAAGCAACAGAAGTACTAGCAAAAGAGGGATTTGTTGTTTTGCCATATACATCTGATGATCCAGTTCTTTGTAAAAGATTAGAGGAAGCTGGAGCAGCAGCAGTCATGCCAGGAGGTGCTCCGATTGGAACGGGACTTGGCATATTAAATCCTTATAATTTAGAGCTCATTATTGAACAAGCAAATGTGCCAATTATCGTCGATGCAGGCCTTGGTTCTGCAATGGACGTTGCACAAGCGATGGAATTAGGTGCAGATGGTGTATTAATGAATACCCCTGTAGCAAAGGCTAAGGACCCGGTTAAGATGGCTCGAGCGATGAAATATGCAATTGAAGCAGGGAGACTTTCCTACGAAGCAGGGAGAATTACGAAGAAGAAGTATGCTACAGCTAGTAGCGGGTTAGCAACATTCGTTTCAAAGTAGTAAGAGCAGGGGGGAGACATGTGCAAGAGAAAGTAATTATTCTTGGAGGGGGCGTCATAGGTCTTGCAACTGCATTTGAGCTTAGCAGACGTAATTATGATGTAACAGTATTAGAGAAAACTAATTGTGGAGGACAAGCATCTGGTGCCGCAGCTGGGATGCTTGCTCCTTATTCAGAAATTGGTGAAGATCCTGACGACTTTTTTAGGTTATGCTTAGATAGTTTAAGGGTGTATAAGCAATGGCAAAACGATGTAAAGAATGTTTCAAAAATGGACTTTGAATATTCGGAGAGCGGAAGTCTTCATGCGGTTTATCATGATGCGGATGTTCTCGCACTTGAGACGAGGCAGTCTTGGCAACGTGAATGGGGAGCAGAAACTGAATTGATATCTGGAAGTCGCTTATGGGAAATGGAACCGACACTTTCAAAGGATATAAAAGCGGCAATGTATTACCCAGAAGAAAGTCACGTGTTTGCACCAGACTATGTTAAGGCACTTGAAGTTGCCTGCCGCTTGAACGGAGTAAACGTAGTAGAGCAGCTTGAACAAGTAACCATTGTTGATTGGGAACAATCGGTTACATTTCGAGCAAAAGATGGTCGTCAATTTACAGGAGACCGTTTAATTGTTTGTTCAGGTGCTTGGTCTAGTGAGTTAGAGGAAGTGTTTGGAGTTCGCATTCCAGTTTATCCAATTCGCGGGCAAATTTGCGCGTATGATGTACCTATAAATCAAGTAAAGCATATTGTTTATACAAGTCAGGGTTATCTTGTCCCAAAGGGAAATGGAACGTTGGTTAATGGAGCTTCCGAAGATATAGCAGGTTTCAAGACGGATGTTACAGAAAAAGGAATTCAACGACTAACAAACTGGAATAAGCAAGTTTTCCCTTTCTTAGGTGATATAACTCCTTTCCATACATGGGCAGGATTACGTCCTGCGACTCAGGATGGGTTTCCACTTATAGGGAAACTTGAGGTAGCACCACATGTTGTATTTGCAACAGGACATTACCGAAATGGAATATTATTAAGCCCGATAACAGCTGTAGCGGTTGCAGACTTATTGGATGAAAAGGAAGCATATCCACCGCTTGCCTCTTGTAAGCCTGAACGATTTACGTAATAGGCTGAATGGGGCAATAGACTAGAGAGGAGGTTTTACTATGACTTTAGCAAAAACGTTAACGATAGCCGGATCAGATAGTGGTGGCGGGGCTGGAATCCAAGCAGATATTAAAACATTTCAAGAAATGCACACATTTGGAATGAGTGTAATCACAGCTTTAACAGCTCAAAATACACTTGGAGTTCATGGGGTGTTTCCACAATCGTTAGAAGCAATTGAAGCACAGCTTGAGGCAGTCTTATCTGATATTGGTACAGATGCAGTCAAGACGGGAATGTTATTTTCTGCGGACATTATTACCCTTGTTGCTAATCAGTTGAAAAAATTTGATGTGAAAAATATTGTAGTAGACCCAGTAATGATTGCAAAAGGAGGAGCTTCTCTTCTTCAAGAAGAAGCAGTAAAGGCTCTTACTAGCGAATTGCTTCCAATTGCAACGGTAATTACTCCTAATTTACCAGAAGCTGCGAAATTGCTTGGAAGAGCAGAAATGAAATCGTTAGAAGAAATGAAACAGGCGGCGATTGATCTTCATAAACTTGGACCAAGCTATGTTGTATTAAAAGGCGGCCATTTAACCGATGGGCCAGCCGTTGATATACTATTTGATGGGGGAACGATTCATGAGCTCGAAGTAGACCGTATTAATACAAAGCACACACACGGTACCGGTTGTACGTTTGCAGCAGCTATTGCAGCAGAACTAGCAAAAGGAGCTGCAATAAAAGAAGCTACGGAGACAGCTAAAGCCTTTATTACAGCGGCCATTTCAAATTCATTAAATATTGGAGACGGAATCGGGCCGACCAATCATGCAGCATTTAGGTATAAATCGAATTAAAACCATCAGTCAACTGGATTATCATCTAGTTGACTCTTTTTATAGGTTTGCTTACTTTTCCGTTTACTCCCGTATAGGGATCGTTTAATATTAAGGATAGTATATGATTTGTTTTACACATAGGAAGGAAGAATAGAGATTATGTTTCGTGGAAATAAACCAGTACTCATCCTGCCAGCTATTTTAGCTGCTATAATGCTATTCGGAGGTTATCACTTTTTACAGGGATCTGAAGCAATTACGAATGAAGAATTGAAAAATATTATTGAATGGGAATTGGAGACAACGAAGACCGAGCAAGGGGTAGAAATCACAGCAAATTGGGATTGGACTGTTATGCCTGCTGAAGGGTTATATGGAGAAGATTATATCGGAATTGTCATTACGGAGAGAGATACGATGACCCCACGTACCGATGTTCAAGTGGAAGAAGCATTGCTTGAACTGTTGTATGCTGATCGAACCATTGAACAATCGGAAGGAACAATCGTAGATAATGGGATTATTTTTCCTTTTTCGAATAAAATTGTAGAACATGAAAGTTATGGGAATGTAGGCCGCTTACGAGTAAGTGTTAAGGGGGAGGACATAGAAGACGAAGATGTGGTCTTAACCTTTCTCCATACGTGGACAGAGCATGCACCACTTGAAAAGACAGATGCATTATTGTCATCACCAACCTTTACAGGAGCAGCCAATGTTCCTCATTGGAGTTTGAGAATTAGTCATAAGGAAGAGTAACACGACAGAAGGAAGGTATGTGCGTGAAGATCAGAGGGCTCTCCTATCAAAATGGTATTTTTTACATAGGAAAACAACATGTCGCATGCGCGTATCATGAGAACGGACGGTTAAAAAGTTGGCTTAAACCAGTAAATTCAGCAACAATGGTCATTATGATGAAGCAAATTGTCTGGTCTATGCCATTATGGTTTAAAGCATTAACACTTTTTTATATAGGTTTGGTTTTTGTTCCAAAACTACTAGCTATTTGGTATCCTACAATTTGGGAAGGCCTGCCGTATTATTTTTTGTTTTATTACATGTTTGGTACGCATTTTCTATTTCCAAGACAGCTTAGAAAATATCATGGGGCTGAACATAAAGTATTTAGTGATAAGGGAGTAATTCGAAGGGCTCGAATATTCAAAATAGGAAAGGCTAGCATTACGAATCGTTATTGCTCAACAAATGTTGTTGTCATCTATTTTTTAAGTGTTTTACTCATCTCAATGCTTCTAGCAGGAATGACTGGGAAAGTATCTTGGGCGATTGAGATTGCATCCTATAGTAGTCTCTTGTTAGTTCCTATCGTACAAAAAGTAATGGATATAAAAGGATTTGGAATGATAAAAAAGGTAGTTCTTTCGATTTCTTATTGGCTGCAAGTCCATGTGACAACAATGGAGCCGGAGCGTTTACATATGATAGCTTCGATTGAATCATATCGTAAGCTTGCAGCAGAAGAATTTCCTGAGAGATTGACTGTTATACGTCCAAAACGAAAGAAGGAGGAAAGTCATATGGCAATTGTTGATGTAACCGTAATTCCAATTGGAACAGAGACGCCAAGTGTAAGCAAGTACGTTGCGGAAATACAAGAGGTATTACATTCATACGAAGGCAGAATAACGTACCAACTAACACCGATGAGTACGTTAATTGAAGGAGAACTTCCTGTTTTATTTGAGGTCATACAAGTGATACACGAAGTACCATTTAAACATGGTTTAAAGAGAGTAGCAACGAATATTCGAATTGATGACCGTCGTGATAAGGAGTCAACCATGGCTAGGAAGGTGGCAGCGGTCCAAGCTCACTTGAATCAAACTGAGACAGAAGTAGAACCTGTACACCATAAAGAATAAGAAATTAACCAAATACAACTGTAAAAGAAGCGACTGAAAATGGAATGATCATCATTTTCAGTTGCTTCTTTTTTTCGTTAACCTAATGATTTAGTCATGGTCACATGAGGGATACCAGCGTCTAGGAATTCTCCTGAAATCGTCTCATAGCCTAGTTTACAATAGAATTCCTGTGCTTGAATTTGCGCATTTAGCTTTGCTTTGACAATCCCATTTAATTGAGCAGTTTCCTCAATCTTTTTCATCAGTTCCCGTCCTGCTCCTGTACCACGAGCATTTTTGGCAATACATATTCGTTCAACTTTGCAATAGCCATCAACAAACCTAAGACGACCCGCACCAATTGGTTTGTCAGATTCACTATATACAACAAAGTGAATCGCTTCTTCTTCATGTTGGTCAATTTCTTCTTCTATTGGTACATTTTGTTCGTCGACAAACACCTCAGTACGAATGTTATATGCATCTTCTAGCTGATCTTTTGTTATAACTTTAACGACTTCCATTATTAATTTATACTTCCTTTCCAAGATGGAATGTTTCATAAACGGTCCATGAACCGTTTTCTAATTGATAAAGCAACTGCATTCGATTAATCGTTTCCTGATGTTCAATTTTCTTCATTTTTAATTGCCCAACAATATCAGCGTGCTCCTGACTTGAGAGGTCTTGCCCGATGGTCACGTGAGGGATGAACCCATATTTTTCATTTGAAGAAAAGGGGTTCTCGTGTAGAGCTTTGTACAAGGATGATAACGATTCATGTTCACGAATCTTAAAGAAAATTGTATTCGACTGCGGGTAAAAGGTATCTACTTTATATATATCAATAAAAGCAGGTTCTGCATTATTGGCAATTTCTCTTAAAGTAGAGACGATTGAAGAAAGCTCTTCTTCCTGAATCTCAAATGTTTCTTTTAAAGTGATATGTGGCGGGATTAGTGAATAATGACTGTCATAGCGCATCCGATAAGAGTTAGCATAGTCTTGAAGCTCCTTAGATGGAAACAAAGCAATTCCATAATTCATAGTTAACATCCTCCTTCTGTGATCGTTTTTGTTATGATAATAACGTGGTTAAGCCTCTTGGTAAATCTTTTTGCCAATATGTCCATGTATGATCCCCATCGAATTCTTCATAAGTATAGGCAAATGGCTTTTCTCTTAACATAGCATGTAACTGCCGATTTGGAGTTACGAAATCTAGCGTTTGTCCATCCGTTGTTTTTACAGCTGTCTCTTTCGTTCCAATCACATGATAAATCGCAATGTTCTCTATTTTGTTATAAGTAGCTATGTTATGAATAACCGACTCATTAACATACGGAGAGTGCATCATTACTTGACCGAATAGGCTAGGGTATTTCAAAGATGTCAAAAGAGATACTGTTGCAGCAAGAGAATCTCCAGCTAACGTTCGAGATGAGGCAAGTTGATGAGTTGGATACGTTTTATCAAGGAATGGTATAACTTCATTTGCTAAAAAACGTATATAGAACTCAACTTTTTCTCCATTGGGGTGGTAGCGTTTTCGCCGTTCACTTACAGATGGATATGGAATCCCAACAACAATCGTTTCCCTAATTTCACCTTCGTCTATTAATTGTTCAATTTGTCTTGGGATGCGCCCAAGCTGAAAATAGTCGTTGCCATCTTGACATATTAGAACATCATACGTTTGCAATGGCGTAAAGTTAGGTGGAGTATAAATGAGTAATGATATTTCCTCCTGCAACTCTTCGCTTTTAATGCTTGTTTCTGTAATGTTGCCTTCTAATAATCTTCTGCTCATATGACTCAACTCCTCTTCCTGAGAATTCCCTTTTTTATTTTACCTAATGATAGGTGATAATGCTATGTTAAGTGATTCAATAATAGTTAGGTTCAATTAATGGAATACCATTTAGGATTATTCACCCAAAAAATGTTAAAGATAATAGGAACATACAGTTCGAACAAATTGTATAGTTCTTTAATATTTTGTACTATATAGAAAAGTTGAGAAAGGTATGAGTGAGAATGTCCAAAATTCCAAGGTGGATTTACTATAAACAAGTATTCCGATCTAAATTTCAAGCTGGTTGTGTGAAAGCAAAAATTGAAGACAATTGGACGAGTGGCTATGAAATCGGGCCACTTGTAGAAATAAAGAAATTGAGAACAGACAAATATGTAGTCCGATATACGTACGACGAAATAGTGTGAATGATTTAAGGGAATCATTTTCTAGGATATGGATTTAGGGAGGTATCGTGCTGGTAAATAAGAAAGAGAGGTTGTCACAAAATCAAGTTTCAGCCCGCTAGGTCAAACAAAATATGTGTACTCAAATAAACGGATATATACTTACTTTATGGTGCGGGCAGTTCCTATGAGACAACCTCTCTCACTATTTATTTAAATAACTTTTGATACAAGTCGTATCCTTCTTTTTCTAATTTAGTTTTTGGAATAAAACGTAGTGCTGCTGAATTTATGCAGTAGCGTAACCCATTTGGTCCTGGACCATCATTAAAGACATGTCCGAGATGTGAATCTGCTTCTTTACTACGGACTTCTGTTCGAATCATCCCATGACTATAATCTTCTTTTTCAATTATTTCTTCATCAACGATTGGTTTGGTAAAGCTAGGCCAGCCACATCCAGCATCATATTTATCTAAAGAGCTAAATAGAGGTTTACCTGATACAATATCGACATATATACCGTCTTCTTCATGATTGTAAAATTCATTTTGGAAAGGCGGTTCTGTCCCATTCTCTTGCGTGACAGCATATTGCATCGGTGTTAGGCGCTTTATTAATTGTTCTTTCGTTTCTTTACTCATCATTTTGCCCCCAATGTAAGTTAATAAATGATTCCCTACCCGATCCTTTGCGATATCTTGCATAGTGAAGTGGGTTTTTCTTGTAGTAATCTTGGTGATATTCCTCAGCAGGATAAAACGCTTTTGCCGGTAATACTTGTGTTGCTATTAATGTGGGGAATTTTCGACTTTTTTCTAATAACTTCTTTGATTCTTCGGCAAGCTTTCGTTGTTCGTCTGAGTGGTAAAAGATCGCTGTTCGATAAGAATCTCCACGGTCGAAAAACTGTCCTCCAGGATCAGTCGGGTCAATTTGCTGCCAGAAAATCTCCAATAACTTCTCATATGTAAAAACAGCCGGATCATATAAGATTTGGACTGCTTCAAAGTGCCCCGTACTTTCAGAGCAAACTTCCTCGTATGAAGGGTTTTCAGTATAACCTCCCGTATAACCTGAAATAACTGATTCAATTCCTTCATACTTATCAAATGGTTTTACCATACACCAAAAACAGCCGCCAGCGAACGTAGCTTTTTCAATAATGTGCTTCAACTAATTCCCCTCCTTGATTATTATTATAGCAACTAATCTTTCCGTAAGAAAATGATTAGAGTTTATGTTTGGGGATTAACTCTAACAGTTTTTAATACGATTGCTCTTATGATTAACCCAATAAGATATCCACCTAAGTGAAAGAGGATAGGAAGCCAAATAATGCCAGCGATCTTTCCGAAAATTTCCATTGTAGAGGAGAAGACTACACCAATTGTTCCAGCATAAGCAGAAACTACAAACGGGATAAAGGCATAACGTATATGTACTCCACCAGCATCGCGGTATGCATCATACATTGAAAATAAATATAAACAAGGATAGAACATAATCCATTGATAATTAACAGAGGCATTGGCAGCTTCTCCTAATCCATGAAAACTGGGGATGATTGCTAAATTTAATCTTGCTTGAACGTTAACGATAAACTCTAATATGACAAATAAAAATCCTTTTGCATATTTTTTGTTAAGGAATTGACCAAATCCAGGAAAGGCAATACTCCAAAATATAATCTCAGCTCTTTTCTCATTATCCATTAGCAACGACCTCTCTAATATTACGATTCTCGCTATAGCAAGTAAGCAAAAAACCTGTATAAGTTAAATGTAATATTTTTTTAGTATATCTATAGAAAACCATTCTAAACTGCAAAATGACTTTACAATTATTGGTTATTTCTTAAACAACAAAAGAATAGTATATCTGAATATAACAAAGAGTAATTAAAAGACAGGTTTAACGTGTTATGTAATTTGGGTAGTATAAACTGTTAGCTATATGCTTGAAATTTTGTGGTTTTTGTATAGGAGGTTAATATGGATCAAGTTAATGAAACGAAAAGAGTAGGAATGGTTCTTATCATATCAGCTATGTTAGTCGGATTATTTGTCGTGTGGGGAGCGTTATCGCCAGGCTCACTCGACCGAGCGGCAGGCCAAGGTCTCAATTGGATGTTGGCTAATTTTGGTTGGTTTTATATGTTAGTCACTGCCTTTTTTGTTTTATTTGTAATTGTTTTAGCCATCAGCCCACTTGGGAGTATGCGGTTAGGTAAACCAGGTGAGAAGCCGCAATATTCATGGTACTCGTGGATAGGAATGCTTTTTGCTGCGGGTATTGGTGTAGGGTTTGTCTTTTGGGGGGTAGCAGAACCAGTACTTTATTACTTTGACACACCTAGTGGATTTACACCTGAAACGCCAGAGGCTGCAGTTGCTGGACTAAGATATGCAGTTTTTCACTGGGCCCTACATCCGTGGGCAATCTTTTCCATTGTTGGATTAACATTAGCATATGTTCAGTTTCGAAAAGATCGTCCTGCATTAATTAGTTCTGCATTTTATCCAATTATTGGTGAAAGAGTTCATGGTTGGTTAGGAAAGTCGATTGATATATTAGCTGTCATTGCAACTTGTACAGGTGTTGCTACAACATTTGGTTTAAGCGCACTGCAGATCACAGGGGGGCTTTCCTACATTTCTCCTGTGCCAA
Source organism: Halalkalibacter sp. HAAS-P013 (assembly GCF_056619925.1). Classification (NCBI taxonomy): domain Bacteria; kingdom Bacillati; phylum Bacillota; class Bacilli; order Caryophanales; family Bacillaceae; genus Halalkalibacter; species Halalkalibacter sp. HAAS-P013. Next base: position 329,058 of record NZ_JBWQTU010000002.1, on the reverse strand, counting down.
ATACGGTGGCAACTCAAGTTATAATTATTGCTATTGTTACATTTCTTTTTATGTTTTCTGCGGCAAAAGGAGTAGATAAAGGTATTAAGAGGTTAAGTAATATTAACTTAGCTGTTGCGGCTATCCTATTGCTTTTTGTCATCATAGTCGGGCCAACGTTGTTTATTGCAGAGAGCTTTGTGACAACATTAGGTGGTTACATTACAAATGTTGCTTCAATGAGTTTAACGATGACCCCTTTTATTGAAAGTGCGTGGCTTGGAACGAATACCATCTTCTTTTGGGCGTGGCACATTGCTTGGGCTCCATTTATGGGGATTTTTATCGCTCGAATTTCCCGTGGACGTACAATCAGAGAATTTATGGCAGGTGTGTTAGTTGTACCATCGATTTTAGCCATTATTTGGTTTACGGCGTTCGGTGGAACGGCATTAAGTTTAGAAATTGCTGGTGCTGCTCCGATTGGAGATCTTGTAATGAATAATGTGGAATTAGCACTTTTTGCTACACTTGGTGAATTACCTTTAAGTACAATCACAAGCTTCATTGCAGTAATTCTCATTCTTATCTTTTTTATAACATCTGCTGATTCGGCTTCGTATGTTTTAGGAGCCATGACTTCTCACGGTAGTTTAAATCCTAGTCTATTTTCCAAAATGCTTTGGGGAGTCTTAATTGCAGGGACAGCTTCCGTACTCTTAATCAGTGGTGGTGGTGGCCTAAGCGCACTGCAAACAGCATCAATTATTGCAGCCCTTCCTTTTGCTATTATTATGATAATAATGATCATCTCGGTACTAATCATGTTAGGAAGAGATTATAAACTAGAAGGCAGAAAGCGTCATAAGAAAAATCGAAGAGAAATAAAAGAAGAAATTCGTGAAGAAATGTATGAGGAAATGAAAGAAGAAGTTATCGAAGAAATGAAGGAAGAGATGAAGGAGGAAATGTACGAGGAAATGAAAGAAGAAATGTTAGAAGGGATGAAAGAAGAAATAAAAGAAGACCTAATAGAAGAGTTAGATATTGATCATGATAACAAGAAATAAATAGCAGCAATTGTTTAAAGTGAGGTGTTATCCCAAAAGGTAAAAATTATACCTTTTTGATAACACCTTTTTTGTTTTTAATTATTTTCCTCGACAATACTGATCAATTACAAATGAACTCCGCTACAGTCTAACACGTTGCATCCGCTTGTATCATATTCTAATAATGCCATTCGGCTATAAACGAAAGGAAGAGAGGAGCATCATAATGAGCAATTATCAGCAAGAGCTTATGGATATAATGGTGAAAAAAGTTCTGAGCAAGCATAATGTGAAACCAGTATCTGATTTATCAGATGAGGAAAAAGAGAAAGTAAAGAGAGTTGTTGGGGAAATTCAATCAGAAGTAGAGAAGTTTCTTGAGAATCAAAACAAAAGTGTAAGTGAAGAGGACTTTGAGGATAATAACACGCCACAAAACGTAGAGGAAGAAGTTGTTCAAACGAACTCAGTCATTGAAGAGTCGTTGAAAAAGATAATGAAAAGCAACAATGACTTATCGAAAGTTAAAACCTTTTTTAATAAACATTAAAGTGAAAAGGAGGGTTTAAGTCAATTATGATTTTAAACTCTCCTTTATATTTCATCACTTCACCAAAAATAGGCGCATTTATTGAGACAAATAACCAAGCAAATTTCGTTAGAAGGCAATAGTGTAAATTAGAGAAGGAAAGGAGGCAGTAAGTATGAGTCAAGGTGTAAACCAAGTTGCTGGTCAAGTAGATAAGACTTTTCAACAATCAGAGGAGTATATATTGATTAGTAATTCTTGTGATATTTCAGTCAGTTCAACTGATACGAAAGCAGCTGTTTCGTTACAAGCTTCACTTCAAGCAGCAATCGCTTTAATTGTCAGCATATCTGTAGCAAGTAGTGAGGATGCAGAGAGCATCACTCAAGAATTGATTCAAAGCACTAAGACAAACCAAATGACGTTCCAGAAAACAGTCGTTGAAAATTCCAAAAATGTAAATGTAACAACAACAGATACGCAAATAGGGGTTAACATTCAATTGCTGTTACAAATTCTCCTTGCTTTACTTGTGAATTTAGATGTTCTTTAGAGACAACTTCTATGGGAACGATTGAGTATAAAAAGGGTGGCTGTATGGAAAGAAAACATACCAGTCACCTTTAATCTTTAAGAAAATTTGAAATTAGTCAGATGAACCGAGGCAAATGACCAAGCAAAATCCGCATAAAGACATAGTGTAAATTAGAAACGGAAAGGAGGAATTGATCATGAATCAAGATGTATACTATTCATCAAAAAAAGAAGACACAACAAGGTGGTCTGCGCTTGACTCGAAAGCTTGTCACCCAATGGCTGACGACGACACTGTAACACAAAGTGCTGGGCAAGTAGATAAAACATTCCAACAGTCTGAGGAGTATATTATCATTAAAGATTCTTGTGATGTAAAAGTAAGTTCAACAGATACGAAAGCTGCAGTTTCATTGCAAGCGTCATTGCAAGCAGCAATTGCGTTAGTTATTAGTATCTCTATAGCTAGCAGCGAGCAAGCTGAACAAATCACGCAAGAGTTATTACAGAGTACAAAAACAAAGCAAATGACGTTCCAGAAAACAGTAATTGAAAACTCAAGAAATGTCGATGTCACAACAACAGATACGCAAATTGGTGTAAACATTCAATTATTGTTACAAATTCTCCTCGCGTTACTTGTTAACCTTGATGTTCTTTAATAGAACGACAACATTTATGTAGAGGGCAGGGAATAACCTGCCTTCTTTCGTTATGAAGAAATGCACCTATTGGAAATGGTAACCAAGTGATGGTTAATGGAATAGAGTAGCATATGAGCAAGAAAACTGGCGAAAAAAACAGGATTTATAGGGATAACGGCGAATCTTATCGAGAGGAATAGTTTGCCTAAGTTAGGAGAATGGATATGAATGGTTTAATTGTTTCTTCGTGTTTAGGTGCATCGCTGCAAGGACAAGCCATTGTGAATGAGTGTGGAGAGTTTCTGTTCGTTAACACAGCATTTTGCGAGCAATTTGGTTATACAAAAGAGGAAATTCAGTTGTTAAATATAGAATCTTTTTTAATTAATGAAGACAGCCTAAATCGACAAAGTATAAAAGAACCATTGTTGAAAAAAGGGCGGAAGAACGATCAAATTGAAAAGATAATATTACATGGAAAAGGATACCTTCAAACGACATTATTTACAGTTACAGATGTTTCTATAGAAGGTGAAATCTGTTTCCATTTGCAACTAGATCGACTAATGGTAATTGGAAAAGAAGGCGAAAGCTCGTTGCTCGAAACAAGCCTCAGAAATCGTGATGAAGTTCGTTTGCCGAAAAAAATTCTTGATGGAATAAAAGATGCTATTATTACGATTAGACTTGATGGGCAATTTCTATACGTTAACGAAGAAGCTGAACGAATGCTAGACATGTCATGGAAAGAATTACAAAAAAGTGATTTTTGGGCAAGTTTAAAACAAGACAAGAAAGAAACGTTGACAAAGAAATTTTATCAATTGCTTGTTGGTGAGGAATACACACAAGTTGAATATTTTCACGAAAAACAAGAGCAATGGTTTGATGTAAGAGCGTACCGTTCCGATGAACAAGTAACGATGTATTTTATTAATATTACAGATCGCAAAAAAATGGAAAAAGAACTTCGAATAAAAGAAGAAAACTATCGAAGCTTAGTAGAAAATACACCGGAAACGATTATGGTCCATGATGGAGTGAAACTTATTTATGTGAATCCAGCAGGGGAGAAGCTCTTTAACTTTATTCATCCTCAGAAATTAATTGGTTTGAAATTAAATAACCTTCTATCTAATTACGATCGAGCAAGAGCGAGAGAGGATAGCCGCCTATTACTTCTAGGGAAAATTTCCGTTGCGAATACAATTTATTGCTTTCAACTGGAACAAGGGAAGACTATAGAAGTAGAAGCTACGACAACTGTTATTAGATTTCGCGGGAAGCCTGCGTTTAGAACGATATTAAAAGATATTTCAGAAAGAAAAAAAGTGGATGATATTATTAGAAAATCGGATAAATTATCAGTTGTTGCACAACTAGCTGCGGGAGTAGCCCATGAAATAAGAAACCCATTAACGACGGTGAAAGGTTTCTTGCAACTGTTTCAAAAAGAACAGCAATACAACCCGTTTTATATAAATTTGGTGATGGAAGAGTTAGAGCGAGTAGAAGCAATCATTTATGAGTATCTTACTTTAGCTAAGCCTAATTTTGATAATCAATTTGAAGAATTAGATATTTTAAACCTTGTAAACCAAATTTTAACTTTAACAAAAACACAATCGAATATGAATAACGTCACTTTAGAGTTTGAATATGAACAAGTTCCTTTTATTATTGGCTTGGAAAAACAGTTAAAACAAGTATTTATTAATTTAATTCGGAATTCCATAGAAGCAGTTGCCGATAATGGAACAATTACAATCCGTATACTAAATCACCCCGATAATCAAATATGCATACAGGTCGAAGATAATGGATGTGGAATACCTAAAGAACGAATCCAGCGTTTAGGTGAGCCATTCTACTCGACAAAGGAAAAGGGAACAGGTTTAGGTTTGATGGTTTGTTACAAGATCATTGAGCATCATAATGGAGTGTTAAATATTTATAGTGAAGAAGGAAAAGGGACGAAAATGGAAATTATTCTACCTGCCCAAATAGAAAGCAAAAAAAGCGAAATGCTACAGAGGTAGCATTTCGCTTCTTTAAAGTAATTTATAATAATAAACTAAATTATTTAACTTCTTTAGCATATTTTTTTAATACCTAGCATTGAGAGGGTATTTAAAATGGTAACGAAAAGCGTCATTTCGTCGTCGATAAGGTATTTCAATCGCTCTCTTTCTTTCTTATGGATAGTTCTTACTGTTAAGTATACTGAATTTAGACGAGGAAGACGTCCATAATCTAGATTTATGTAAGAAGTTCTGTAATTCTAAAAGAATAAGATAGTAGATTGTGAGAATATCAAATGAATTTGTGAAAATTTGTAAAAAAAGTAAATGCGCTTCTAACGGCAGGGGGAGTTTAGTATGATGGGAATAGTTGGGAGCGCATCATAATTCCAACTCAACGACAAAGGGGGAATTTGCGATGAGCAAGAAACTACTTTATATGGTATTAGTAGGGGCACTTTCTATTAGTGTGTTAGCAGCTTGTGGAGAGCCAGTGGATGAGAATGCACCAGTGGATGATCCAGCAACAATTGATGAGCCTGTAGAAGATGATGCAGAAGGTACAGAATAATAATACTTATTGAACAACATGAAAACTAGTACTAGGAGCGACCAGGAAGCTGGTCGCTCTTTTGGTTGGATTAACAATTGATAAAATATTGAGAAATAGCAAATTATATTGGTAAGTAATCTACCTCGAATAATTGAAAATCAATGAATTTTCTGTTAATAATAGTGTTGGTAATTTCGGAAAAAAGTTATTTTCAACTACTTAAGTATGTGTTAATATGCATTTACAAGAATAAATATTATATTAAAAAAAGATTCAGGGGGTTATTTTACTATGAAAAAGAGTTGGTGGATGTTAGGAGTTTCAGCCATTCTGTCTGTTGGATTATTAGCTGGTTGTGGCGGCGAGGACACTGATCAATTAGTGAGCTTTGAGATTCCAACTGAAGGAGAGTTAGGGTCTGCTATTGCTTTTCCAAAAGGCAGTGAGCTTGTTGAACCGTTCAATCAAACGTTAAATGAGTTAATTGAAAGCGGAGAGATGGATGAACTAATATTAAAATGGTTTGGTGGTGAAGTTGAAGAAACGGATGCAGCTACAGAAGGAACTGAGCCGACAGATGCAGAGACTACATTAGTCATGGGAACATCAGCTGATTATCCTCCATACGAATCTGTTGACCTTACGACAGGAGAAATTATCGGTTTTGATATTGATATAGCGAAGTACATCACTGAAGAACTAGGCTATGGTTTAAAAATTGAAGATATGGATTTTAATGCGTTAATTCCTGCAATGGAATCAGGGCGAGTTGATTTTGTTTTAGCTGGTATGACACCTACAGAAGAACGTAAAGAAAATGTGGATTTTTCCGATATCTATTATGAGGCAACAAACCTTATCGTTTCAAAAGAGAGTGCTAATCTTTCATCCCTTGAAGATTTAGAGGGATTAAAAGTCGGCGTTCAATTGGGTTCAATCCAAGAGGAAGAAGCAGATGAACTAGCTGAAGAATATGGTTTTGAAGTAGTGAAGTTAAATCGTATTCCTGAAATTATGCAAGAATTACAAGCTGGACGTATTGATGCTGTCCTAATGGAGGATACTGTTGCTGAAGGTCATTTAGCACAGTAACAATAAAAGTCTATGAAATTACACCCGCGCGCAAACTTTGCCGCGGGATGTGTTGTGTTATTACAAGAATGTTAATAGGAAGGATAATTGGGCATGAATTTGGATTTTAGCCAAATCGTGCCCCATATCCCTTTTTTACTACAAGGGATCGGGGTCACGTTACAATTTGTATCAGCAGCACTAGTATTAGGTCTCGTGTTAGGAATTATTTTGTCCATTTTTAAAATTGGTCGATTCCGAGTGCTCCGTTGGTTTGCAGATGCTTACACGTCAGTATTCCGTGGAACACCATTGATTTTACAATTATCAATTATTTATTTTGGAATCCCGCAATTAGGGATGGATATTTCAGCGTATGTAGCTGGAGTACTAGCTTTTGGATTAAACTCAGCAGCCTATGTTTCTGAAATTATTCGCGCAGGTATCCAAGCGGTAGACAAGGGCCAAAAGGAAGCTGCTGAGGCGTTAGGGATTCCTTATCGTCCTACGATGTTAAGAATTATTTTACCTCAAGCTTTCCGCAATATATTGCCTGCGCTTTTCAATGAATTTATTAACTTAACAAAAGAGTCAGCAATTGTGTCAATCATTGGTGTTATGGATCTCATGCGCCGTGCTCAAGTATTAAACGCACAAATTTATCGATATTTTGAGGCACTGTTATTTGTTGGTTTGATTTACTATTTACTTGTTATGGTATTGACCATCATAGGTCGACTTATTGAAAGGAGATTGCAGCGCAGTGATTAAAATAAACGATTTGTATAAATCCTTTGGAAAAGTCGAAGTTTTAAAAGGTATCACTACAGATATTAAAAAGGGAGAGGTTGTCGCAATAATCGGACCTTCTGGTTCGGGAAAGTCCACGTTTCTTAGATGTATGAATTTACTTGAGATTCCTACATCTGGTAAGATATACGTTGGTGGTGAAGAGTTAACGAATCCTAAAACCAATGTCCTGCGCGTCAGACAACAGATTGGTATGGTATTTCAACATTTTCATTTATTTCCACATATGACCGTCTTAGGTAACTTAACATATGCTCCGATGACTGTAAAAGGTCTATCTAAGCAGGAAGCAACCGAAAGAGCAGAAACGTTACTTAAAAAAGTAGGGTTACTAAATAAGCGTGATGAATACCCAAGTCGCCTCTCAGGTGGGCAAAAACAAAGGGTAGCTATTGCACGCTCACTAGCAATGGAGCCAGAAGTTATGTTGTTTGATGAACCAACATCAGCTTTGGATCCAGAGATGGTTAAAGAAGTACTAGAAGTAATGAAAGATTTAGCAACGTCTGGTATGACAATGGCGATTGTCACTCATGAGATGGGTTTTGCAAAGGAAGTAGCTGACCGTGTTCTCTTTTTAGATCATGGTATTTTAATGGAAGATGCTCCTCCAAGTGAATTTTTCAATGCTCCGCGATCTGATCGAGCGAGAGAGTTTTTGGAGAAGGTTTTATAGGTGAAGGGGTTAGTCTCAAAGCTTTTAAAAGATGTAGTGACTCATTGTTTCAGGGCTATGCCAAATGGTCAAAATTAGACCTTTTGGCATAGCCCCTTTTTTCTTTTCAAGAAGGACACCTTATACTTGTACGAAAGTATGGTAAAATTACGTAAAATAAGTTTTACATAAGAGAGGGAGCTCATGTCATTTAGAATTGGCTATCGGACATTAAAAACAGCAGTAGGAGCTGGACTTGCTGTAGCAATTGCTCAGGGACTTAATTTAGATTTTTATGGATCAGCTGCCATTATAACGATCCTATGCATTTCTGTAACGAGGAGAGATTCGCTTAAGGTTTCTTGGGCTCGTGTTGTTTCATGCATAATCGGAATGATGATCAGCGGAGTGTTGTTTGAGGTAATTGGCTATCAACCATGGACACTAGCCTTAATAATGATTTTATTCATTCCAATTGTTGTAAAATTGAAAATGAATGAAGGAATTGCTACTAGCTCGGTCATTATTCTACATCTTTACACAGTTGGTAATATGTCATTAACTCTTATATTTAATGAATTGTTGATCATTATTATTGGAGTGGGAGTTGCCTTGTTAATGAACCTCTACATGCCAAATAGTGATCAAGCGTTAAGAATGTATCATAAAGAAATAGAGGAGCATTTCAAGACCATTCTTCATGAATTATCGGTTTATTTACGATATGGGGAAAGTGAATGGGATGGAAAGGAAATTCCAGAAACGGTGGATCTATTACAACAAGGAAAAAATCTTGCATTGAGAAATATTCATAATCACATCCTGCGGTATGATGATCAATATTATTATTACTTTAAGATGCGTGAGAAGCAATTTGAAATCTTAGAACGATTAATGCCATATGTATCGCAAATCCATCAAACAGTTTCTCAAAGTGAGACTGTAGCTGATTTTATGGATGAGCTTAGTAATTCCGTGAGCCCTGCAAACAGAGTTCCTTATTTCTTGGAAAGGATCCGTTCGATGAGAGCTGGATTTGAGGAGATGCCACTTCCGAAGACGAGAGAGGAATTTGAAGTTAGGTCTTCACTTGTTTATATCTTGCATGAGCTTGAGGAATATTTGCATATAAAGGATCGATTATGGAATCAAGCGGATAAAAAGAAACTGTAGAGAGAAACTAATTAAAAAGATGGTTGTTTAAGCATCCTTTGCTAAAAGTACAGGGAGGATTCTAATGAAACTCTCACTTCTTTCAATGTTAGTTATCTTAATTGCTTCACCTATTTGGCCAATTGGAGATAACCCAATGGTGGGAGACCCATTTCTTATTGTAAATGTCAATAAGAACGAACTTGCCTATGTTAATGATGGTGAAATCAAAGAGGTGTTTAAAGTGGCAACTGGTAAATCGGGTGATGAAACGCCTCTTGGAACATTTACAATTATTGTGAAGGCAAAAGACCCTTATTATCGAAAGAAAGATATACCAGGTGGTGATCCAACCAACCCTCTTGGTTCAAGGTGGATTGGTTTTAATGCAAATGATACGGACGGAAGAACGTTCGGTATTCATGGAACGAATCGTCCTGACTCCATTGGTTATTCTGTGACGGCAGGGTGTATTCGGATGCCTAACACCATTGTCGAAGAGCTATTTGAAGAGATCCCGATTGGAACAACAATCTATATAACGGATACAGAAGATCCGTTTATAGAAATAGCAGAAAAGTTTGGAGCAATAAAGAAAAACACCTGGTAGAATATCCCAGGTGTTTTTCTTACACATATAAGAGCTTGCTTTTGTAGTTTGTTTAGAAAAAAGATACACCCATTAAAAGGGTACCAAGAACCATAGTTGCAATCATTAAATAAATAATAGCTTTTTGAAATTTACGTGGCATGTGAAACCCTCCTCTTTAATACCTTGTTCTATTTTATCTTCTTATACGATTTTGGACAAGTGAAATCTATAAATACCAGATAAAAGAAGGAATCTAAGACGCTATCAAGAAATAAATTTAAAGAATATGGAGGAGTTGATTCAATTGACAATAAATAGACTAGAGAAAATTGACCATATTGGTATCGCTGTTCGTTCAATAGATCAAGTACTGCCATTCTATATGGACCATTTACAGTTGCCGGTACTTGGAATAGAAGAAGTTGCATCTCAAGGCGTAAAAGTTGCTTTTTTAGCTATTGGTCAATCGAAAATTGAATTACTTGAACCTTTATCTTCAGATAGCCCAATTGCCAAATTTATCGAAAAACGTGGAGAGGGCATTCATCATGTTGCGCTCGGTGTGACTGATATTAGTGGACGAATAGAAGAAATTAAGAAAAATGGTATTAAAATGATCCATGATGTACCGATTGATGGTGCCGGCGGAGCAAAAGTGGCCTTCCTTCATCCGAAATCAACTCATGGCGTGTTATATGAGTTTTGTGAGAAAAGTAAGTAAGTTAGTTGTTTTTACAGGAACTTGCGCTTTATGATCGAGAACGGTAACATTTAATTATGTCGTAAATAGGTACAGCCCTTTTTAACGATGGTTATAAGCAAGCAAGTAGATGGATTGAGCCTACACTGACTAACGCTCATACATAGACTGAATTTGGAGGAACATACATATGGTAAATGAACAACGTTTAGTAGATGAGTTTCTGGAACTTGTACAAATTGACTCTGAAACAAAGCATGAGGACATCATAGCCCCTATACTTAAAAAGAAATTTGAAGACTTAGGAATGACTGTAGTAGAAGATGATGCAGCTAGTAAAACAGAGCATGCAGCGGGAAATTTAATATGTACTCTTGAAGGAACAAAAGAAGGAGTAGATACGATTTACTTCACTTCACATATGGATACTGTTGTCCCTGGAAAAGGAGTCAAACCCACAATTCAAGACGGCTATGTCGTGACAGATGGAACAACAATTTTAGGTGCGGATGATAAAGCTGGTATTGCAGCTATGCTTGAGGCTGTTCGTGTTTTAAAAGAGGAGAAATTAGAGCATGGTACGATCCAATTTATTATTACAGTTGGCGAAGAATCGGGCTTGAACGGAGCCAAAGTTCTCGATCCAGGTCTTTTAAAAGCGAAATTTGGATTTGCTTTAGATAGTGATGGACCTGTTGGAAATATTATAGTAGCAGCTCCAACTCAAGCAAAGGTGAAGGCAACGATTCTCGGTAAAACCGCTCATGCAGGTGTGGCTCCGGAGAAAGGTATTTCCGCTATAACTGTAGCTGCAAAAGCAATTTCTAATATGCCTCTTGGACGTATTGATCAAGAGACGACGGCAAACATTGGACGTTTTGAAGGTGGGACACAAACGAATATTGTGTGTGATCACGTAGCCATTTTGGCGGAGGCACGATCTTTAATTGCTGAGAAAATGGAAGCACAAGTAGCAAAGATGAAAGAGGCCTTTGAATCTACAGCTAAAGAGATGGGGACATCAGCTGAGGTAGAAGTTGAAATTATGTATCCAGGATTTAAGCTAGGTGATGGTGATGAAGTTGTAGAGGTAGCAAAGAAGGCCATGTCACAAATTGGCCGTACCCCAAAGCTACTTCAAAGTGGGGGAGGCAGTGATGCGAATATTTTTGCTGGACATGGGGTACCGACTGTGAATTTAGCGGTTGGGTATGAGGAAATTCATACAAAAAATGAACGCATGCCGATTTCTGAACTTGTTAAACTTTCAGAAGCAGTAGTCGCAGTTGTGAAAGAAGTATCAATAAAATAAGAATAATTAAGAAAAGAGCAATCTTAAAATGGATTGCTCTTTTCTTAATAAGTACATTAAATGTTTCTTTGTTAACACCTTAACGTACTACGGTTCGTACTGCAACTGTCTTCTTTAAAAAACGAACGCATTTTCGTATAATAAGTGTAAGGAGGTCTGTAGGATGAATCGTGCTAGTTTGATATTTCATTTAGATATGAATAGTTTTTTTGCATCGGTGGAAATAGCTTATGACCGTTCTTTATTAGGTAAACCGGTCGCGATTGCAGGGAATCCGGAAGAACGTCGAGGCATTATCATAACTAGTAGTTATGAAGCAAGAGCAAAAGGGGTAAAAACAACGATGCCTATCTGGCAAGCAAAGAAATTATGTCCGAATTTAATCATCCTTAGGCCCAATGGGGATCGGTATCGTGCGGCATCGAAAGCTCTCTTTGAACTTCTCTTTACCTATACTCCTCTTGTTCAGCAAGTATCCATTGATGAAGGGTACCTGGACCTAACGTCTTATTTACATGAGGAGGATCCGGTAAAACTAGCGGAGAATATGCAGAAGCGTGTGTTAAGAGAGCTAAAGCTCCCTTGTAGTATTGGAATTGCCCCAAATAAATTTCTAGCTAAGATGGCAAGTGACATGAAAAAACCAAATGGGATCACAATTCTACGAAAACGTGATATCCAGCAGAAATTATGGCCACTACCAATAGAAGAAATGCACGGAATTGGGAAAAGAACGGTTGATAAGTGGAGAAATATGGACATTTTAACTATAGGAGATTTAGCTGTTGCGGATGGAGAACGCCTTTTGAAAAAATTCGGAGAGCGTGGGTTAGAGTTAAAAGAAAGAGCGAACGGAAATGACAGTAGGCCTGTTAACCCTCATGCTTATTCTGAATTCAAATCAATTGGGCATTCAACTACATTACGTAAAGATACAAAAAACGACCAAGTCATACGAGGAACATTAGAAGATCTTGCAAGACGTGTACATCTAAGATTACGAAAGAAAGACATGTTTGCGAGAGGAGTACAAATTACAATTCGTTATTACGATTGGAAAATGATTACGAGAAGTCATAAACTCCTAAACCCTATTCAATCTGAAGAGGAGCTATTCAATGAGGCAAAATCACTTGTTGAGGAAGCTTGGAATGGCAATGCCATTCGTCTATTAGGGATAAGTACATATGATTTGCTTGAGAAAAAACATGCATATAAGCAGCTCGACTTATTTACATATGAAGAGGAGATAAAAAAAGAAGAAATTAATGAGACGATTAATCAATTGCGTGAACGGTTTGGTGAAGGAATTGTCCAGAAAGGTTGGAAAAAAGAAGAAGAGGAATAACAGTAAAGATCTTCTCATATGGAACCGATAATAGAAGTAGATTTAACATGAGCGGAGCGTGAGAAGGGTGCAGGTTCAACAATCTTTACATACAACACAGCAATCAGAGCGACTGATTCAACTTAGAGAAGGTGACGTATATCGGGTTACCGTGAAAGAACAAAAGGGTAACAATGAAGCATTACTCTCTGTAAGGGGAAGAGAGGTTGTAGCTAAGTTTGAAGGTGGTGTTCCATCAGGAGAGCGTACGACTGTTCAGGTACTTGGGTCTGAAGCTGATCGTACTCTAGTTAGAGTTCTTCATGACGAGGGCGGAAGAGATACTCAACATGCGAGAACTCATGAGCAAGGCCGTCAGCAAGGTGTTACTCAAACATTACGTCAATTAGGAATCCAACAGCCTACTCCTGAGCTAAGACAGGCTGCTGCTATCGTACTCGATAAAGGGGTTGCTCTTTCAAAGGAAGCTGTAAGAGACTTACAAAAGTTTATTAACGAAGGAAAATCAGAAAGACGGCTGCAAACAGTTCAGGCTTTAGCGAATAAAAGGCTAGAAGTGACTTCAACTCATTTGCGTTCTATTCATGAAACATTACATGGCAGACAAATAAATAGTGTTTTAACGGATTTGGCAAAAGAACTTGACCGTGATTTTAAGGTAGGGCCAGCTGAAAGAGAACGATTGGAGCGTCCAACAGGGAGTGAAGCACGTGGAAATCCAGACAGAGTATCAACAATTGAAACACGAGAAGGAAATGGACCTCGACTGGTTGACCAAATTGCGCAAGTAAGAAATGAAATTTCGCGTGAACCAGTTCAAAGAATAGTGGACCGGATCCAGCAACTAGCAAATTATCCGCAAGTAGACCGGGAAACAAGCCGAGCAATCGAGCGAACGACAGATGACATTCGGAATGTCGTTCGAGTTATGACAGATCGAATCACTCAAGCACTTTTGCAAGTCGAACGAATAACTACAAATCCATCAGAGCGCCAAGCTATACGAGATATAAGAACGCAAATGGAACAACAAGGATTTACGCAAGGAACGAGAGAACGTGTCGAAAACATTAGAGTTCGTACTCCTTTACATGAACAACTAACGCTGGAAGTTCGTCAAGCGAATCAAGTCCACAAGTCAACGAATGATCGATTAGTAAGGGCAATCAATCAAATCGAAAGCCAAGTTCAACGAGGGAGTGTGGAGCGTGCAACTCAAGTCCAAGCACTTGCTCAAATGGAGGGAGAAGCAAGGGGACTTCATGACAGAGGTCAAACTACTCAAGTTCAGGAAGGAACTAGATCTCGAATAGTTGATCAAATTGTGCAAGTACGAACTGAGATTCAACGGGAGTCAGTCCGAAGAGGAGTGGAGCGAGTACACCAACTAGCGAATAATCCTCAAGTAGACCGTGAAACAGGCCGCTCTGTTGATCGAGCGGTAACAGAATCAAGACATCTTGATCGAATTTCTAATGAAAGATTGATTCAATCTTTGCAACAAGCTGAACGGGCAACTAGTAATGAAGGAAGACGTCAATCTCTCGCAGATGTTAGACAACAACTTACACAAGGTGACTTATCTTATTCTGTTAGCGAGAAAGTAGAAACGGTTATTAGGCAAATGGCGGCTTCAGATGCTCAAACAAGTCAACAGCTTTCCAAGTCATTGCGTCAGGCAATTCAATTACAAAGTGTGGCTAAGGACCGATTGCAGCAATCACTGAATACGATTGAACAAAGTATCAAAACAGAGGCTGTATCGAAAGAAATAGCTAATGAGAATCTACATGTTAGAGCTCTAGGCGAAGCGACAAAAGAAGCAGAAACGTTGCTTCGAAGGGAAGCTTCTTTAGACCGTGCCATACAAAAAGTAGATTCTTTACTAAATAATCACCAAGCGCTCACGGCAGAAGAGCAAAATAAATTTAGGCAGTCAATCACCGGTGCAAGAGAGTTGCAGCAACAAGGAAGAGAATTAAAGTCCCGTCAAGAAATAGCCAAGGCAATTGAAGATATTAAGCAAGTTAATCTGTTAAGGCAGCAAGAAACAACCACTTATACTCAAAATGAAGCGTTCCAAACAAGTGTGGGTATGGCTAATAAATCAATTGCTGTTACAACGGTAACAGAAAAAATGGCACAAATGGTAAGCGATTTTAAGAAACTTCAACGAGATATTACTCGTAATTTAGATCTGATTAATCGACAAATTGAGCAATTTCGCAGTCAAGCACAATCTCAGACCAAGCCATTACTTGAGACGACGATTAAAAACTTAGATAATGCGATTTTAAAAAGTGAAATGATGTTGCTGACTGATATGAAGACGGAAAGGCAATTGATGCAGGCAAGCAGTCAATTAGCTGAAGCAAAAAAGTTATTAGCACAAGGGAAATATCGAGAAGTAAATGAGATCGTCCGTGAAGTGAAGCAGCAGGTTGAGAGACTGCAATTTCAACCATCAGAAACGAGGGTGAAGCATTATACAGCAGCAAGTGAACAAGCATTACGTGAATTTCAAACGCCAAGTAAATCATTTGGATTAAAATATGCTGATACAGCCCGTGGACCAATGCAAGAAGGTTCACCACGAGCGATGTTTGAAATGGTGAGAAATGTTGGTCTAAATCGAGATAGTGAAGTAGCTATGCAACTAGCATCTGGACGTGAGCAACAAGATTCATCTGAACGGAATTTAAAATCGATTTTAATGCAATTAGCACGAGGAGAAGAAGAAGGCTCACGTGTACAACAGCTTGCTAATCAAGCTTTGTCAAATGTAACAGGACAGCAGTTATTAAGTAGATCTGAGCAACAAAGCAATCTACAAAGCTTGTATTTCCAACTTCCGTTATTACTAGAGGATAAAGTTGAAAACCTACAAGTATATGTTAATTCGCGAAATGAAGGACAACAAGTGGACTGGGAGAACTGCAGTCTTTATTTTTTAATGGAAACGCCTAAGATGGGGGAGATTGGAATTGTTGTATCAGCAGCAAAAGGGCATCTTTCGGTAACGTTAAAAAACGATAAAGGTGATTTTAAACAAAAAATGGCACCACTCGTCGAGATGGCTGTCGCGAAGCTTTCTGAGATTGGTTATTCGATTAATGGAATTAATTTTAGTAAGCTGACTAAAAGTGAAGAGTTAGTAAGCAGAGAAGAACAAGAATCATCTTTACAACCTGCGTTCGGGGAGAAAGGGTTTGATTATAAAATATGATGGTCGCTAGACACATAAATCATAAGCAACGAAAGAAAATCAATGGACCAACTGCAGCTGTCATCAGATATGATGATGAAAATGGTGGAACGCCGAAAGTTGTAGCTCATGGAAAAGGAAAAGTTGCTGATCAAATAATGGAGTTAGCCAAGAAGAACAATGTCCATATGCAAGAAGATGCTAAACTTGTTGAAAATTTACTTGATATGGATTTAGGTGAAAATATTCCACCACAACTTTATTCTGTTATGGCTGAGATATTACTCTTAATAGAGAAAATGGAAAAAAGCTATTAAACTTTTTTCGACAGTTCCCGATATAAATTATAGGAAATAGAAATAATGGAGGTGGAACGGATGACCACAATCCTAACGAACGAGACACTTTATCAAAAGTCTCCTCAAGAATTGACAGCTTTGCTTTATGAAGCGTGCTTAACGAACTTAGAAAATGCGATTATTTCTATAGATAAAAAGGATTTTATTAATGCTAATGAAAAGCTGAAGAAAGCAAGCGATATTGTTCACCGTTTAGGTGCAGGTTTGAATTATGGTGCTGGGATTATTGCAGATCAACTTGAACAAATTTATAACTATATTGCAGATAGATTAATTGAAGCTAATATAAAAAAAGACAAAAAACTCATTGAAGAGGTTGTGAAGTTGTTAATGGAGATTATGTCTTCATGGAATGAATCAACGAAAATGAAACCTAATTCAACAGCTAAAAGAACAACAGCGAAGGTAAATGCATATGAAACTACTGCACTCTATGAGTAACGAAAGGATAAAAAAATATGAAAATTAATAACAATATACAAGCTTTAAATTCTTATCGGAATTTATATCAAAATCAAGCGAGTACTTCAAAGAATCTAGAAAAACTTTCTTCTGGATTGCGTATTAATCGTGCTGCAGATGATGCTGCAGGACTTGCTATTTCAGAGAAAATGCGCTCGCAAATTCGAGGATTAAAAATGGCAGAAAGAAACGCATTAGATGGTATTTCACTTATGCAAACAGCTGAGGGAGCTATGCAGGAGGTTCATGCAATGCTTCAACGTATGCGTGAATTGGCAGTTCAAGCTGCAAATGATACGAATACAGACGATGATCGTAATGAAATTAATAAAGAAATTTCACAGCTAATTGAAGAAATTGATGAAATCTCTGAGAAAACGGAATTTAATACCCGTAAATTGTTAAGTGGAGAAGATGGATCTGGAGAATTAGAGTTATTTTTCCAGATCGGTGCAAATGAAGGTCAAAGCGTTGAATTCAAAATTACCCAAATGGACAGCGACGAATTGGGTATTAACGACATAAGTGTAGAGAACAGAGAGGGTGCTGTCGAAGCAATCAGTGCAATAGATGCCGCTATAAAAACTGTATCAGGTCAGCGTTCAACACTCGGTGCAATACAAAATCGTCTTGAACATACTATTAACAATCTTCAAGTCACTCATGAGAACCTAACAGCTGCTGAATCACGAATCCGTGATGCAGATATGGCACTTGAAATGACTGAATTTACTCGTAACAACATTTTGAACCAATCTGCTACGGCGATGCTTGCTCAAGCAAACCAGTTGCCGCAGGGTGTATTACAATTATTACAATAAATAGTGTCCAATGACGAGAAGACTAACTTCTCGTCATTTTCCTACTGAATTCAAGAGAATGTGGTAAACTACAAACAAAGAGACTAGCTTAGAAAGTAGGTTTATTATGGATGTGCAACGTATAGCCAAAACAGGACTTGGTCGTATTGAACCGAAGAAGACTGGTCCTGAGGCAAAGGTATCGTTTCAAGAAGTAATGGGGAAGCAACGCGACGAAAAAGCGTATGAACGACTTTCGCAATTAATGAGTAAAATTGATGATCAGGGGAAAGTCCTATCGGAAACGCGAACTGTAGATGAGTTAAGAAAATATAAGCAACTTGTCAAAGAGTTCATGGAAGATGCTGTTCAATTTGGATTAAGTGTAGAAGAACGCCGAGGGTTTAACCGTAGAGGGCGAACGAAAATTTATAAAATTGTCCAAGAAGTCGACCGCAAGCTATTAGACTTAACAGATGCCGTGTTACAAAAGCAGAAAAAAGGATTAGACATCCTTAATATGGTTGGGGAAATTAAAGGATTGTTAGTAAATATATATGCGTAAAAATGACTCAATCAATTAAAAGGAATTGATTGAGTCATTTTTTTACACTAAAGGAAAAAGAATTAGTAAGAGAACATCAAAAAATAAATGGGATATAATCGGGACTAAGATGTTTCTCGTCTTCAAATACAGAATCGACCAAAGGAAGCCCCCGAACAGAGCGGCTAATACTAATAGTAAACTACCAGTTACAAGGTGTGCTCCTCCATATAAAAAAGTACCAACGATGGCTGCTTTATATATTGTAGTTTTTTTGCTTAGTCGATTAACAATAAATCCCCGCCAAAACCACTCTTCTCCAGGTATGATGATGATAAAAAGCCAAACGTAATGAAGCCAATCGGTTGGTTTGACTAATGCGTATAGTGCTTGGAGTTGGTCCATTAATGGAATGCCAGAAATCTCTATCAACCATTTACCAAGAGCAAATAAAAGATATAACGAGAGCCCGCTTGCAAATGAAAGAAGCCATTGTGATAAATGAAGTTTCTCTACTAGTTGATTCTCGAATACCCAACTGTACACGGAAAGCAAAAAAAGCGATATTGGAAAGAGGATCCAGAAATATGTGGGGAGAAAAAAACTGATTGATAATAGCGTGACTGCGAAAAGAAAACCAATGCAAAAAATGAAATCTTTTTTTACCATAAATAATCCCTCTTAATTGTAGTTAATAAATTTTGCTGAAGGTGGTGCTAGCGATGGGTTCACTTGTTTTTACATATAGAACAGTTATTAATGCACCAATTGAAGAAGTTTGGACGTTTTTTTCTACGGCAGAAAATTTAGCTAAGATTACATCATTTCCAAAAGTGACGATTCTTTCAAATCCTGAAACAGTCGAAGGAAACACAATTCATATGAAACTTCATTTTGCTGGTTTGTATGTGAACTGGACTTCACAGATCAGTCATGTACATGCTCCAAGTTTCTTTATAGATAAAGGAATAAAGCTACCATATCCATTTACAGAATGGAGCCATACGCACAATTTTACTGAAGAAGATTCAAGGACGATCATGGAAGACATGGTTATGTTTAAAGCAAGTGTGGAGTTTTGTTACGAGACCAATCTTACGAGCTATGTTTCAAGGACGTGAATTGGCCATTAAGCAAGAGTTTAAGCGAAAAAAGTAACAGCTCAATCACTCCCCTTTCTTATTCCATTCATTTACATAGTTTAGCATGTATTTATTCATTTCACGAACTCCTAGCAAGTGTAGTTTTAACTTGTCATGTTCTGGGAAAGCTATGGACAAAGGAGTGGCAATAAATGCATTCAAAACAGACGGTAAAGTATATATGTGAGTCTTATCCATCTGGAAATGACTATTACTATAAGAAAGAACTAATAACACATGATTCTTGGGAAAATATTGATTCATTAAGTTGGTCAAGAGCACGTCCTATTTCAAAATCAACATTTATAAAAAGAAAAAAAGAAGGCTATAAGATTGAATATATAGTTGTTTCAAAACCTCCGGCAGAAGTAATACCATTTCGAAAAAGTGACCAAATCGTGAATTAATATGGTTTCTGTTTATATTTGTTGGCTTCCACCAGAAACATTTTGTACACTTAACTAGGAAACTGGCATGCATAATAGACAGGAGAGAACATAATGAACAAACTAGTAAGTGGATTTATGCTTGTCATGGCTGTAATTGTTATGACAGGATGCAATATTGTAACATATGAAAACGAAGAGGTTTTCACGTTAGATGCAAAAGGGCTAGAGGAATTCGTTATTCATCAAGATGAAGGAGATGTGACTATTACTGGTGTTGAAGGCCTAGACCAAATTCATGTTACCGCAACATTTGCGGCAATGAGTGATCAAGATGTTGAACATGCGAAAGCGTTTAGTGAAAATAACACATCACTTTTATTGGAAGCAGAAGGGACAACCGGAGAGCTGCGTACCTCTGTAAAACGAGGAACGGACATAGAACAAGGATTTGTTCATTTAGAGATTGAAGTGCCAGATCATTTGCCTTTAGTATATCGACAAAATGAAGGTCAATTAAAAATCTTATCAATGAAGTCGGATTTGAAGGTGCAACATGGCTCCAATCATCTTTCTTTAAAGGATATAGAAGGTAATGTTGAAATTACTGATGGAGCAGGGCATGTAACATTAGAAAATGTACACGGATCAATAACGATTAATAATAATGCAGGAACAACCAATGTAACTGGATCATCTGGCTTATTACGGCTAATAGCGGGATCAGGACATGTTGATTTTCAGGATCATGCCGGAGACATCCTAGTTAGAAGCGGTTCTGGAAATATTAGCATTGTTGGAGTTAATGGAAATGTTGAGATTTTAGAGAGTAGAGGTGGAACGATAAATATTGAAGATGTGACAGGGATAATTACACAACCATAAAATACAAGTGTACTACTAGGAAAAGGTAGTGCACTTATTTTTTTGTGCTCATTTTCACCTTATACCGTCTTGACTTTTGATGGAATGATGGATAGAATACTATTAAACTAATAAATCATATCAAATTACAAGGGATTAAACTTCCTCGTTTTTAATAACGGTAATTGTGGGAGGCTATTATGGCGAGTGAACAGGAATTCCAACGAATTAGTAAGCAGCTACAAGAGCTTTTGAAGGATTTAAAGTATGGTTCTGTAACGCTTATCGTTCAAGATGGAAAGGTCATTCAATTGGAGAAAAATGAAAAAGTACGAATTAAATAACGAGTGCTGACTAGAAAACTAGAGGCGACGGTTGATTGGGATACTTAATCTACGTCGTCTTTATTTAAAAGAGGGGTGAATGTATGATTTTTAATTACAATTCCTTAGTAAAAGAGGATTATGAACAAGTAAATAAGGAATTAGAACGTAAAGACTCCTTAGAAGTTTTAAAATGGGCTTATCAGAAGTTTGGGGATAAATTAGTTTATTCCTGTAGTTTTGGTGTTGAAGGTATGGTACTGATTGATCTAATTAGTAAAGTGAAAAAAGATGCTACCATTGTTTTCCTTGATACAGACTTTCATTTTAACGAAACATATGAATTAATTGAAAAAGTTAAGAAACGCTATCCAACCTTAAATATTGAGTTAGCAAAGCCTGAAGTTACACCTGAAGAACAAGCGAAACAACATGGCGATCGACTTTGGGAGCGAGATCCTGATGCTTGCTGTAATATTCGAAAAATGGTTCCTCTTGAGAGAGAGTTAAGTCGTTATGATGCATGGATTTCAGGTCTGCGGAGAGAGCAGTCACCAACTCGAGCTAATACTCAGTTTGTCAATCAAGACAACAGGTTTAAATCGATTAAAATCTGTCCTTTAATTCATTGGACGGAAGAAGAAATTTGGATGTATGTGAAACTTCATCAATTAGAGTATAACGAGTTGCATGATAGAAACTATCCAAGCATTGGCTGTGAATACTGTACGAAGCAAGTTGCTGAAGGCGAAGACCCACGGAGTGGACGCTGGGCAAATTCAGAAAAAACAGAATGTGGTTTACACAAATAATAATGGAAAAGGGAGATTTTAAATGATTCAAGCACATGGAGGAACACTAATTAACCGTTTTGACCAATCTTATGATAGTTCAGCTGTAACGAAAGAAATTGAATTAGATTCATTTTCACTGTCGGATTTAGAATTAATTGGAATTGGTGCATTTAGCCCATTAACAGGATTTTTAGGTAAAGAAGACTATGAGTCAGTCGTACACAACATGCGTTTAGCAAATGGAACTGTTTGGAGCATTCCTGTAACATTGCCAGTTTCCGAAGAAAAGGCAGCAACTCTTTCTGTTGGCGAGAAGGCAAAGTTAGTATTTAATGGTGACGTATATGGCGTAATTGAAATTGCTGATATTTACACACCGGATAAGAAGGTTGAAGCTGAAAAGGTGTACCGTGCAAGTGATGATGCTCATCCAGGCGTGAAAAAAATGTTTGAGCGTCCAAATGTTTATGTTGGTGGAGAAATAACGGTGACAAAACGTGTGAAACATGAGCGTTTTGAAACATATTATCTAGACCCGAAAGAAACGAGAGCGCGATTTGAAGACTTAGGTTGGAAGAAAATTGTAGGCTTCCAAACTCGTAATCCGGTTCACCGTGCACATGAATACATTCAAAAGTCGGCTCTTGAAATTGTTGATGGTCTATTTTTAAATCCATTAGTTGGTGAAACAAAGTCAGATGATATTCCGGCTGATGTACGTATGGAAAGTTATGAAGTGTTGCTTGAGAAGTATTATCCAAAAGATCGCGTATTCTTAGCGGTGTTCCCTGCTGCAATGCGTTATGCGGGGCCGCGTGAAGCAATCTTCCACGCAATTGTTCGTCAAAACTACGGTTGCACGCACTTTATTGTCGGTCGCGATCATGCAGGTGTTGGTGATTATTATGGAACGTATGATGCACAATTGATTTTCTCTGAGTTTGAAGAAGATGAATTAGCGATTAGTCCATTATTCTTTGAGCATAGTTTTTTCTGTAAAGCATGCGGAAACATGGCATCAACGAAAACATGCCCTCATGGAAAAGAAGACCATGTCGTTCTATCTGGAACGAAAGTACGTCAAATGCTGTCTGAAGGTGTAGTGCCACCACCAGAATTTAGTCGTCGTGAAGTAGTTGAAGTATTGATTCGTGGAATGCAGAAAGTGCATGCTTAAAAGGAAGGAAGTCATAGTATGTTAGCCATTGCCGCTATCATTATTGCATGTTTCTTTGCAATGAATATAGGAGCTAGTGGAACCGCCGCGGCAATGGGGCCTGCATACGGAAGTGGCGCGATCCCCAAAAAACGAAATGCGATGCTGCTTGTTGGAGTATTTGCGTTCTTAGGTGCATTAGCTGGTGGAGAAGTTGTAAGAACGATAGGAAGTGGAATTATTCCCACATCCATCGTTGATGTAGAACTCGTTATCATCATCCTAGGTGCTGCATGTCTCTCTTTATTTATTGCTAATTTGCTAGGGATTCCATTATCAACAAGTGAAGTCGTTGTTGGAGCGATTGTAGGAGCTGGAATAGCTTATCAATCGCTTTTCTTTGATAAGTTACTTGTGATCATTGCGTTTTGGGTGATTGTTCCGATTGTTGCCTTTCTTTTTGCTTATGCAGCAGGTCATTTAGTAAGAAAGTTAGAGAATAAATATCCTGATCTAACGGGAAAGGGTAAATGGCGGAAACCATTGGTCATTTTGCTCATTATTAGCGGCTGTATGGAAGCTTATGCAGCAGGGATGAACAATGTTGCAAATGCAGTGGGCCCTCTTGTAGGTGCAGGACTAATAGAGATCGGTCCAGCTATTTTACTTGGAGGCTTTTTTGTAGCTATCGGCGCGCTCCTATTAGGTGGTCGTGTCCTTGAGACAAACGGGAAACGAATTACGAAATTAAGCTTGTTACAAGGAAGTACCGTTTCGCTAACTGGAGGCTCTCTTGTTATAACGGCGTCTATTTTTGGATTGCCTGTTCCATTAACACAAGTGACAACTTCAGCTATTATCGGAATTGGTACGGTAGAGGGCGGCTTGCGTTTATGGCAAAAAAGCATCCTCAAACAAATTTTAAAAGTTTGGATTGTATCTCCGCTATTTTCACTCGTTTTGTCGTATGGACTTATTCTTCTTTTTAAAAAAGGAGATTACTACACCCTATTTGTCTTAGTAAGTGTTCTGATTGCCACTGCTGGAGCTTATAGCATGTATCAAGCAGCAAGACAAGAAAGACGAACGACGTATGATGATGGGGCGGGCATATAAATCAGCGTATTGACAGTTGAACTAAGGAACTTTATTTTTAAAACAGAGCAAAATTATCAGAATTATTAGAGGGGGAGCTATTATGGCAGATAATAATATTGTTTGGCATGAGACAACGATAAAGAAAGAAGAGCGCCAAGAGCGCAACGGTCATAAGAGTGCGATACTTTGGTTTACAGGGCTTTCAGGTGCAGGGAAGTCAACGCTAGCTAATGCTTTAGAGCAACAACTTTTTAAGCAAGGGAAGAACAGTTATGTTTTAGATGGGGATAATGTTCGTCATGGCTTAAATAAAGGTCTTGGCTTTAGTGATGAGGACCGAAAAGAGAATATTAGACGAATCGGAGAGGTAGCCAAACTTTTTGTCGATGCAGGTACAATCGTTTGTACGGCCTTTATTTCTCCTTTTAAAGAAGACCGCGATCGTGTTCGTGAATTAGTGGAAAACGGAGAATTTATTGAAGTTTACGTGCGTTGTTCTTTGGAGGCTTGTGAAGAACGTGATCCAAAGGGACTTTATAAAAAAGCTCGCGCTGGGGAAATACCTGAATTCACAGGAATTAGTTCGCCTTATGAGGAGCCAGATGCTCCAGAAGTTATTGTTGATTCGGATAAACAAACTGTTGAAGAATCAGTTAATGCAATATTAAATTATTTGCAAGAGAAGAACATCCTATAGGGGGCAAATAATTACGTCTATTACGATACAGGAAAAAAACCTGTTGGAAAAACAGCAGGGTTGGTTATTTAGGGGTCAGATCCCTCTGTGTATCTTCACCGCGTTAAATCGCGGATGATCACAGAGGGAATCTGGCTTTTTTATTTTTTAAATTGAAATTTTGGAATCGAGCAAGAAGGGAGGGGCAGACCCTCCTTTATTGTATTAACGCATTGCATAGAATGCTTTTTATTGATTGGCTATTGATTGTAAAGCGGCAGCTACATCAATTTCACCAAATCCATAGTATGGATCGTGTCCTGCTGTACCGAGGTCTTTAGCAGTTGATCGCATAACGTTGTATACTTCTTCATTTGTTAAATCTGGGCGCAGAGAACGAATTAACCCGGCCAAGCCAGCAACATGTGGAGCCGCCATAGATGTACCAGACATCACTACATAGTTGTTATCAGGAAACAAGCTTGGTATATGCTCGCCTGGAGCTGTAACATCGACATGTTCACCGTAGTTGGAAAAAAATGCACGATTTCTTGCCTCATCAACGGCAGCAACTGTGAATACTTCTTCATATTGCGCTGGGTACATAGGGTCTTGGACATTGTCATTTCCAGATGCAGCAATTAAAACAACATCTTGTTCATATGCATATCGAATTGCCTCGTGTAATAAATCAGAAGAGTAGTAATCGCCAAGACTCATATTGATGACATCAGCTCCTTGTTCTACGGCCCAGTAAATTCCTTTAGCCACTTCAAACGATGAACCTTCTCCTTCATCGTTTAATACTTTAACAGGCAAAATTGTACTATCCCAAGACACACCAGCTATTCCTGTTACATTGTTTGTTAAGGCAGCAGCTACTCCTGCTACATGTGTCCCATGCCCATGTGCATCAGAGAAATCAGAGGTATCGTCAAACGAGTTGTATCCTGGTCCTAGTTTTTCAGCGATATCTAGGTGATTTGGGTCTACGCCAGTATCTAAGACGGCGATTTTCACCCCTTGACCTCCTGCCAAGTTCCATCCTTCATCAATCTCTATTTGATCTAAATTCCACTGATAAGGCTCGAAAAATTCATCGTTTGGTTTTGATGTTAATACATTTTGCTGTACTTGTTCTCGTCCTGCCCTTCTCTGATTTTGTTGTCTATTGTTTTGTGTTGGAAATGTATGCCTTGGTTCATTTGGGTCAGTTGAAAAAAGAATGACTTGTTTAGAAATTTTATAATTTGGCTCTGCAATGGCTAAATCATATTCTTTACGTAAACGCTGAATCAATTGTTCGGTTGATTCCGTCTTTGATTCGACAACAAACATTGGATTGTGATCTTCAAGAACTAGTAAATCTTGATTTTCCATTAACCACGTATGAGCAACTTCTGGGTGTTTAAATTTAATAACGGCTTGACGTTCAAAAAAAGGTTGTTGAAGTTGTTCTGGTTTCTGATCATCAGAATGTACAACGATTTGCCAACCTAATTCTGGTACCGTTTCTGCTTCTAAATTTTCAGGGATATCTTCAGTTGTTTTCCAGTCCACTTCAGGATCAGCCCCAGAAACGAAAAAAGTCCCGTTGGCATCAGCTACGGATGCTAGTCCTTTTATGAAAGATTTTACGAAAGATAAGTCAATTTCACCTAAAACGGTTCGACCATCGTCAAGCCTCTCTCCCATTAACATGTATTGCTTTCCATCAACAGAATAAGGGTCAGAAAAGTTACTTTTCATATGGCGGTGAGTTAATTTTGATACGTCCATTCGCTCGACATGGCCAACTTGTTCAATAACTTTATCGTTTTCAATAATAGCGAAACCGTGAAAATGTGGATGTTCTGTCACTTCTTCTTCGAACCTAAGTTGTAACTCTTGTTCAGTTAAGTCTTGATTTGCCCACCTTTGCATTTGAGCAGAAAGCTGTTTCAAGAACATAGAAGTTGTCATTGTCAGGTCTTCAGCCATTAAGTGGTTCATTGCCGAGATTTCTAGCTGCTCTGGAATCTTTTTTGTTTGTATTGTGAAATCATTGTCGTCAATAAGTGCTCTTCCTATTATGGCTAGACCAATCCCTACGAGACCGACAATCAACACTGTTTTTGCCATTCTCCATAACATTAGAATCAAACATCCTTTCTCTTACGATTAAAAAAATAAGCCATAAATAATTCGTCATCATACGCACCATTAAGGTATGCTTGTTCTTTTTGGATGCCTTCTGTGACGAACCCAGCTTTTTCGTATAAACTTATGGCTACTTTATTTGAAGCAAAAACCGTTAAGCATAATTTATGCAAATATTCTCGTTTACACCATGCGAGCGTGTACTCCATTACTTTTTTTCCAATTCCTTTTCCTTGTGCGTCTTCGTGAAGCCACGTTCGAAAGAGACCAATATGTCGTTTCATCTCTAATTCTCCTCGGATGACTCTCGCAATACCTCGTGCTGCTCCGTTAACTTCGATTACAGTATACATGTTCCCATTTTCTTTCATTTCCTCAATAAATGCTTCTTCCTCTTCAATTGTTCGAACTCGTTCTTTTTGAATATAAGCTCCTTGCTCAATGATAGAGGAAACTGAATAAATAATTTCTTTTGCATCATGCTTTTGTGCAGGGCGAAGAATAATTTTTGAATGATCTTTAGCTGTAAACGTTTCACTACCTAGGTGAGTAAGTGTTGTCATCTTAATCCTCCTTTTCTTTAGGTTGCCAAAAATGAATAGGATCTTTCTCTATTTCAGTGTCCAATAGATGTGATACAGGTACAATTTCCACCTGTTCTTTTTTAAATAATGGAAGTGTATTTGAAATTCCTGCAAACGTCTCATGACCTTTTATACCTACATGTCCTATTGCAATTGCTTTTTTATCTTTCTTTGCTATTTTTAATAAAGATGACATTTGCTTCATAACATGTTCTTTTGAAGAGTGAGTATCGTCGATAAAGATACTTCTTGTTGCGTGAGGAATATTCATCTCACTTGCTAATTTAGGAATCACAGAAGCTGAGCTTGTTCCACTATCAATTACATATAACCCTTTTTGTTTAGCAATTTCTAAAATGATACGAATGATTCGTTCGTCTTCCACAATTTTAGATCCCATATGGTTGTTGATTCCTTTTGCAAAAGGAACATTCTCAATGGCTGCTAATACTCTTTTTCGTATTTCTTCATCAGACAAGTCACTTGTAATCGCATTTGGCCCGAGCCAAGATGCCTTCCCCTTTTTAGGTTCCATTGGCATATGGATCATTACTTCAAATCCTGATTGGTGAGCAAGCTTTGCTTGTTCAGTTGATTGCTCCATAAAAGGCATAACTGCTGCAGTAATGGGAATATTCCCATCTAAAAAAGACTGAACCCCTTTTACTTTCCCCCCAAAGTCGTCAATGATGATGGCAACTTGTTTGTTTTCATTGGCAAATGAAGTAGGGAAAAAGGAGACCAGAAGTAGGAACATACATAAAAAAACCATAATTATGAATCGAATTCGCATAGCCATCCACCTTTTCTAAACACTCTATTTTTATGTTAGTTTGTCAAAGGGCTTTACGTTCTATGATAAAAAGATAAAATAAAGATAACCTAATGAAAAAAGGCCAAAAAAAAAACATGTATAACGATCTCTCGTCACACATGTCTTACTTGCGAATATTAAATGCGGCATTAAGCTGTCCGCGAAGCATACGATCGCGTACTTCTTTTTTCTGCATTTGTTTTTGTTCCATTTTCCGAATTTCAAATGTTTGCATACCATCTTCCATTTTATTAGCAATATCTAGTAATCGCTCAACATCTAGAAATGAGTATTTTCTTGTTCCGCCTTTTGACCTTTCTGGATAGATTAGTTTTCTCTCTTCATAATAACGAATCTTTCTTTCGGAAAGGCCTGTAAGTTCACTAACAATTCCAATTGTAATTACTTTTTTATCTTTATATGTTGACACCCATTCCACCCCTTATTAAGTTAGAATGTTCAGATCTTTTTACTATCATAGCACATTAATAGGTGGCGAGTGGTTTGGAATGTCAGATAATCTAACATTAATTATTGGGATTTATCATTGGGTAGAACATTTAGAAAGAGTAAGACTAACATTAATTGTATTTTTTCAATTGAGATCAGCCTTTTGGTATATTATAATTGATAAAACATATGAAAAAAGTCGGAAATGTAATTTAATCCGGTATTTACAGATAGCTTAAAGGAGAATCATAATGACTAAAGGATATGTATATTTAATTGGAGCTGGGCCAGGAGATGTTCGTCTAATGACAGTGAAAGGTCAGCAGTGTCTTGAAAAAGCGGATGTTGTTTTGTACGACCGTCTTGTCAATCCACTTTTACTTGAGATTACGAAGCCAGGAGCAGAGTTAGTTTATTGTGGGAAATTACCTGATCGACACTTGCTTAGACAAGAAGCTATTAACGATTTGCTCGTGAAATATGCACTAGAAGGCAAGCAAGTAGTTCGGTTAAAAGGTGGAGATCCAAGCGTATATGGTCGAGTGGGAGAAGAGGCGACAGCTCTTGAAGAAGTGGGAGTTTCTTATGAGATTGTACCGGGAATTACAGCAGGTATTGGAGCAGCTACATACGCTGGTGTTCCGGTAACGCACCGAGATCACGGAGCATCATTTGCCGTTGTAACAGGACATGATAAATCTCCCACTGGACAACCAATTATAGATTGGAAGGGACTTGCTACAGGAGTAGATACGATAGCTTTTTATATGGGTGTAAAAAACTTACCATATATTTGTGAGCAACTTATCGACCATGGTCGAGATCCGAAAACACCTGTGCTACTTGTACAATGGGGTACAGTAGGAAAGCAAAAGACACTAACTGGGGATTTAGCTACGATTGCAGAACTTGTTCAGAGAGAAAAGTTCTCTAATCCAGCAATTACTTTAGTAGGTGAGGTAGCAAAACTAAGAACGAAAGAAAGCTGGTTTGAGCGTCAGCCACTTTTTGGAAAACATATTTTATTTGGACGCACAATGGAAGGATCAAGTGAGATTGCAAAAGAATTAACTAAATTAGGAGCGGACGTATTTGAATATCCTCGCTTTGTAACAAGGGGTCATATGGATATCGATGTGAGCTTCAAAAACTACGATCAAATTATATTTCATTCACCGAAATCAGTTGATTGGTTCTTTGCGCAGCTTAGAAAAAAGCGAATGGATATTAGGTCTCTTCAAGCACGTTTTTACGGAGCGTCTAAAAAATCAATTAAGGCAATTGAGTCATTTGCTTGTCTTGGGTTCCCATTACGTGAGATGATTGAATCAGATAAACGATTGGTTATTGGTTCTAAAAATTGGGAAAAACGAGAGAAGAAGCGGTACGAGCTTTATGGAGAGCATGACTTTTATGTATCTCATACAGATGAAATTATTGAACAGTCCAATTTCACTTGTCAACGTATTCTTGACGAAAACCGAGTGGATACAATTGTTTTTCCAAGTGCGGAAGCTGTCAAAGTTGTGACAGAGCAAATCGAAGCTTGCCAGGAAACACCAGTTTCATTATCAAAAAGGGCTGAAGTTATCTGTTTTGGACCTGAAACGGCTAATGCAGCAAATGAATTAGGTTATCAAGTTAAACATGTGCTGCAAGAGCCATCAAAACTAGAGCTAGTTGAAGTGTTAAAAGAGATTGTTAAAACAAAGTAGGTGATTTTGTGCAAGCTATTTTATATGTAGGTCATGGAAGTCGTGTTCAGGCTGGGAATGAGGAGCTTCTTTCTTTTGTGAACAAAGCCAAAAAAGAACATTCAGAAGTGAAGATTCAAGAATGCTGTTTTCTAGAATTAGCCGAGCCGACCATTGAAGAGGGAGTACAGGCATGTGTGGAGCAAGGTGCCACGAAGATTGCAGTTATTCCCCTCCTCTTATTAACAGCAATGCATGCGAAAGTAGATATTCCTGAAGAAATTGATAAAATGCAGGCGAAATATCATCATATAGCTTTCTCTTATGGGCGACCAATTGGTATTGAATCAACCGTGATTGACATCATTCAAGATCGGTTACGAGCTGTTGGGTTTCACTTTGAGAATGAACGACCAAAATATGAGGAGCGTAAACCGATCTCAATTCTTTTAGTAGGAAGGGGAAGCAGTGATCCTGATCAGACGAGTGACTTAATGAAAATTGCTCGACTTGTTTGGGAATATACTCCTGTAGATGAAGTCGATGTATGCTTTTTAGCTGCTACGAGACCGAATGTTGCTGAAGGATTAGCTAGAGTGAACCGTTTGCCAAATAACATAGTGTATGTTGTTCCTTATTTGTTATTTACAGGTGTGTTAATGAAAGGTTTGCAAAAACAATTAGATGAATGGTCAAAACAAACGAATAAAGAATTTGTTTTATGTGACTATTTAGGATTTGACGATCAATTGATCTCAGTTTTAGGACAACGTGTACAAGAGGTATTAGACGAAGAGGTGAAAGTAAATTGTGATACTTGTTACTTGCGTGGACGTTCTAATCAGGCACCGGGTGTAAAAGCGTGAGTCATCTTCCAGTTATACTTAAGCTAGATGGAAAAAGGGCTGCCGTCATTGGAGCTGGTACTGTGGCAGCTCGCCAGATTCCTAAATTACTTGAGGCAGGCGTCAGCCAAGTGATTGTTTATGCACCATCACTTCATCCAACTCTAGAAAGCTATTTAAATAAACCACATTTTAAATGGGAAAAAGGAATGGTCGATCCAACATTTTCTTTTGATGAAGACTTTCTGTTTTTAATGACGAATGATTCAGCGCTTCATCTAGCTCTCTATCAACATAGAAAGAATTATCAACTCGTTTATTTTGCTGATAATTCTATCCTTAGTGATTTTCATTTTCCTATGACGTTTCAAAAAGGACCCTTTTCCGTTTCTTTATCAACAGGTGGAGCAAGTCCTACGTATGGAAAGAGACTGATGGCACAAATAAAGAAAAACATCCCTGATTCCATTGAAGAAGATTTGCTTTTTTTAGAGTATGCAAGAAAACAAGTATTCAATAGTGGTTTAGAACAACACGTTCGCAAACAAATTTTACAGCAATGTGCGTCTTTACGTTTTTTGCAGGAGCAAAATCGAGAACAGCTCCTACATCAATTGATTAAACAAGAAATTAATAGAAAAAGGGAGAACCATTTTTGATCAATCAATGGTTCTCCCTTTTGTATTACTTTGTAAAAGATAGTTTTGCGATTGCGTCATGCTGATGAATGGATTCTTCATTACGACATTGAACTTCGAATGAACGAATCGCTTCATTTTCATATAAATCAGCCGCAACAAGACGAACGAGGTCTTCCACGAAGCGAGGATTCTCATATGCACGCTCGGTAACAGCCTTCTCATCTGGACGCTTCAAGACAGGGAATAGAATGGAGCTTGCATTACTTTCCGCAGCTTCTAACAGAATAGCCTTCCAGTCTGCTTCGTACGCATCATCGACCGTTACAGTCATTGTTACGAAACTTCGCTGATTGTGGGCACTGTACTCACTAATTTCTTTAGAGCATGGACATAGAGTCGTGACTGCCCCTGTTAGTGTAATAACGGATGTATACCCTTTGTCCTCATCAAACGAGACATCATATGTGATATCAGCGTGGGCCATTCCTTCTTTTTGCATAGCAGGGCTTGTCTTTGTGAAAAACCATGGAAACGTAACACGAACATTCGCAGCTCTTTGTTTCATTTCACGAGCAAGAATAGAAGTAAATTCACGTAAGGTTTGATCTGTTAACAAGTGAGATTGGAAAAATAGATGAAGTTGCTCTGTAAGGCGACTCATATTTATTCCTTTAAAATCTTGGTCCAAGCTTGTTGTTAAGGAAAATGTAGCTGTTGTTGTTTGGGTTGTTGGTGCTAATTCTGATTCAATCATGACAGGGTACTTCACGTCAGAAATTCCCACTTGTTGAATGGGAAAGTAAAAATCGTCTGGTTTATTTTGAAGGTCTGGCATCTTTTCTTTGTCTGTTGGCTTTGTTCCTACAATGGGATCAACTGTACCAAAATGACGATGACGCTCAGCCTTAGGTGGTAAAGAACGTTTCATCTGATCTATCACTCCTGAAAATTAATTCTATTTATGTGGCGTTTGACAACAAATATGACTAGATTCATTTTTGTCTAGTTGTTCATCAAGCATCGATGCTGCTAACGAACCACCTCTAACGAATGTAAGCATAACGATACATGTTTAAATGGATAAAACGAAAGGTAAAAAGTTGCGGGTTATGCTTACTCCATATTACACTACAAAGGGAAAAGGAAACAAGAATATCGACTGTTTTCTACAAAGAGATTAGAAGGAAAAGAGTGGAAAGAAGGTATAAAATGAAAAAGGGAACCATAATTTGGATGATTTTGGCAGGTTTCTTACTTGTAATTGGCCTAGTCATTCCAATTACAGTAACGGTATCAGGTGATACAAGAGTAATATTAGATCATACAAATAAAGTGTATAGTGCACCTGCATGCTTTGATCAAGCTCATTTAACCAATAATTTAGAAGAGACGACGTTAAAGTATGCATTAGAGCTTGAATATGTAAGTGAATCTTCTTGTACACAAGATCAGTTGCAAGAAACTAAACCATTCTTAATAGGTATTTTTCAATGATGTGAGAAAGTAGGTGTAACATGGCTAAATGGGGATTAGGAATTGTTTTTCTCTTGCTTATAGCTGGTTGTGATACGCTTATTTCTTCAAATGATAGAAATGTAAAGTCAATGAATGAGATAACGTTATCAGAAAACGAAGAGGTGATGTTTTCACTGCTTGCGGATCAAATTTTTTATTTTGAATTTCATGATCGTAAGAAACAATTTCAATCAGTGGAAATAGGGGTAGAATATTATCATTATGGTGAACTTGTCGAGAGCATGGGTGGCATGAAAATGGGGGCTAATTATTCGGAGGCAGAAGTAGAAGACGAGAGAGTGAGATTTCTTTTTACCCTTGATATGAAGGAAGACGGAGACGATCTCATGGTTTTTGGAACGTTAAGGCTTCTTTATGACAGTGGAGGTGCAGGTTCTACAGATTATTCCTTTACTCGCGAAGGAACTAATCGAGGTGCTTTTTCATGGGGCTATTTGTTTGATCACTTTGATGAGGTTCCTGTCGGTGAGAAGATCTACACCGCTTATTTTGTAGAAAGTGTAGAAGCTAGTCGTATTAAAACTTTTGATTACGAAGAGGCCATTTATCCAAATGATGAATATGAACATGTGTTTTTATATTATGTGAAAATTGATGATGACCCATTATAGAGTAGGTGAGATATTCACCTACTCTTTGTTTAAAACAAAAAAGGCTGCATCGCGGCTTTTCTTATGGGAATGGGAGCCATTGTCAAGAATCAGGGAGGATTGTGTGGAACAATGTGGTGAGAATAACTGAAGAAGATTTAGGCGAGTATGTAAGCTTAAAACGTGTAAGAATCATTTTGCAGAACCTGCTTGATTATGCTATATTGAGAATGTTCAAAAAACTTATAAATGAAGAGAGAAATGAAGAATAAGGGAGCTGGAGACAAAAGATGAAGGTAGCGAAATTTGGGGGAACATCAGTCGCAAGTGCGGAGCAAATTAAAAAGGTAGCTTCCATTGTTGCAGAAGACAAAGAAAGAAAAATAATCGTCGTTTCCGCACCGGGAAAAAGAAGCAGTGATGATACAAAAGTGACGGACCTTCTTATCCACCTTGGTGAAACCTATTTAAAAAATGAAGATACGGAAAATGAATTACAAGCTGTCTTAAATCGTTATGAAGATATTGCAGAAGGGTTAAGCCTTGGAAAGGAAATCGTTGCGACGATTGAAGCAGATTTGCGTGAGCGTCTTTTGTTTGATCGTAATCGTCCTGGTGCATGCATGGACTTAATAAAGGCAAGTGGTGAAGATAACAATGCTAAATTAATTGCTGCATACTTCCAAAGCATAGGATTAAATGCTACATATTTAAATCCACAAGATGCTGGTCTATTTGTTAGTGATGAACCAGGAAATGCACAAGTCTTACCAGAAGCATATGAGCACCTTAAAGCTTTACGCGATCGTAGTGAAATTATTGTGTTTCCTGGATTTTTCGGTTATTCAAAAGAAGGATCGCTCGTAACTTTTTCACGAGGGGGGTCTGATATTACTGGTTCTATTTTAGCAGCAGGTGTAAAAGCAGATTTATATGAGAATTTTACAGATGTTGATTCAGTTTTTGCTGCCAACCCTAATATTATTGATAACCCTGTTAAGATTAAAAAAATGACTTACCGAGAAATGCGTGAGTTGTCTTATGCAGGTTTCTCCGTGTTTCATGATGAAGCTTTATTTCCGGCGTTCAGAAATGGAATTCCTGTTTGCGTAAAAAATACAAATAATCCTTCCTCATCAGGAACGATGATTATCGCTGAGAGAGAATACTTCATGAATCCAGTTATTGGAATAGCGGCAGATGAAGGATTTGCAACGATCTATGTTCGTAAGTATTTGATGAACAGAGAAGTAGGTTTTGGTCGCAAGTTATTACAAATATTAGAGGACGAAGGATTGTCTTATGAGCATATGCCATCAGGAATTGATGATACTTCTGTTATACTCCGCCAAGAGCAGTTAACAGCAGAAATTGAGGAGCGTGTCGTTTCAAGAATTCAAGAGGAACTTCATGTAGATGATGTCTATGTTGAACGTGATTTTGCCATGGTTATGATTGTGGGAGAAGGAATGCATAATACAATCGGGATATCTTCGCGCGCAACAGCAGCTTTAACTAGAGCAAATGTAAATATTGAAATGATTAACCAAGGGTCTTCTGAAGTAAGTTTAATTTTAGGGATTCATGCTTCAGACGCAGACCGTACAGTTGTTGAATTGTATCATGAATTTTTTGGTGGTGCAGACGAAACGGTTCAATAAGAAATAAAAAAGAACGAGGGGAGCCTCGTTCTTTTTTTATTTCCGTTCTGTCAATGCTTGGATCATTGCTTTCATTTCTGCTACCTCTTGTCGTAGTTCTTTTAACTCTGAATTTTTGTTTTCCTCTTCTTCTTCTTCATTCGCTTTTTCTACATTATTAACGATGACCCCGATAAAGAGGTTAAATACAATGAATGTGCCAACTAAGATAAAAATAACGAAATAGATCCAAGACCAAGCAACTTCAGCAAATATGGGCCTCATAACACCACTTGCCCATGATTCTAGCGTGACAACTTGAAACAACGTTAAGAGAGTCAGCTGTAAGTTTCCGAAGTATTCAGGGGCAACTCCAGCAAACAACATCGTTCCTATTACAGCAAAAATATAGAAAATGATACTCATTAAAATCATTATGTTACCAAGTGCAGGAATTGTCATTAACAAGGCATCTACAAGGCGACGCAATGAAGGAATAACGGATATCGCACGAAGTACACGAAGCACACGTAAAATCCTGAGCACTGTCACGAAGTGGGCTCCGACAAATACATGACCAGCAGCAACAATCAAAAAGTCGAACCAATTCCAGCTGCTTTTAAAGAAATCTTTTGTCGGCCGCGTTGCAATAAATCGCATGGCAATTTCAATTGTAAAGATCCATAGCAGGATATAGTCAATGAAATAAAACCACTCGTAATAAGCTCTATACAAATCGGGATATGTCTCAAGCCCGACAATGATGGCGTTAATAAGAATAAGAGTTATGATTGTTGTAGTAAATGCACGATGATACACAATCTTCTGAACGGTCCGTACAAAGGGGGATTTAGATAGTTCGCTATTTCTAGTTTCCATGTTTGGCGCATCTCCTTAAGAAACAAATCTATTACTTATTCTACTAGATTTTGAGTTTATGAAAAAGTGTTTGTTGTTTTACAAGCTTACATTCTTGATAAAAGGAACGTATTTGTGTTTGGAAGATGTAAGAAAAAGGAAGGCAAATGCGGATGGTACAATTATTAAGGAACAGCAAAGAATTTAGAGTGAAACTAGAAATAATTTATCTAGCAGGGAATGTTTCATTATTACAATGAAACATATTGGTGAAATCGTTAAATAAGCAAGGCATCATTGCTTATTGTTATTATCGAAAAAGTATTTTATGTTTCGACTAGATCGTATTTTGTCGATTCAGTATGTACAAACAAATCAAGTTCAATAACTGGTGTTTCGTTAATAAAAAAAGGTAAACACATAAGCTGTGTCTACCTAAAAGAAAATATATTATTTTGTTTTTGTGAACACTTCACCTAGTTCCTTAGATCTTGATATTGCACGGGTTACAGCACTGCACATAGCCTCTTGGCTTTTTCGTTCTCTAAGGACATTAATTCCAGCCTCTGTTGTACCATTAGGGCTCATCACTTCTTCATATAACTCTCTTGAAGATTTGCTAGTTGATTGCAGCCTTTTTCCTACACCAACAATGGTTTGAGTGATAAGTGCAGATGCCTCTTCAGGTGTAAGACCTGCTTCATGTGCAGCTTGTTCCATTGCTTCAACCAAATAATAAAAATACGCTGGCCCGCTGCCTGCGAGCCCAGTAACAGCATCTAATTTATCTTCCTTTACAATGGTAACCGTTCCTACAGCTGAAAAAAGTTGTTCCGCTTCTTTAAGCTGTTTATCCGTTGCATGGATTCCTTTCGTAATCGCTGTTGCAGATTCGCCAACCTTTGCTGATGTATTGGGCATCGTTCTGATAACACCAGCCTTAGATCCTAATAAATCTTCAATATAGAAGGTAGGAATTCCAGCTAAAACCGAGACGAAAAGTTGGTTTGCATTTGTCGCATGTTGAATGTCATCAATGGCCTCTTTCACATGCTTTGGTTTCATTGCCAAAATGACAATATCACCTTGACAAACCGCTTCACTACGATCGCTATTCGTTCGTATTCCGTACATGTTCTTAAGATAATGTAACTTTTCTTGATCACTTAAGTTTGTTGCGATGATCTGCTTTGGTTCGACAACTTCTTGTCTTACCAATCCACCAATGATCGCTTCGGCCATTGATCCTGCACCTAAAAAAGTAATGGTTTTGTTTTGTAACAACGATTCGCACCTATCCTTTCACTTGTCCGGTTCCATGGACGATATATTTTGTTGATGTTAATGCTTCTAATCCCATTGGTCCACGAGCATGGAGCTTTTGTGTACTTATACCAATCTCAGCGCCGAACCCAAATTCAAAACCATCAGTAAAACGTGTGGAAGCATTATGGTAAACTGCAGCAGCATCTACTTTGTTCAAAAAGTTTGCCACATTGTCTGCATCTTCACTAATAATCGCCTCAGAGTGTTTCGTTCCATATTGATGAATATGCTCGATTGCTTCGTCCAATGAATCAACAATTTTTAATGCGACTTTTAAATCAAGAAATTCATCGGTCCAATCAACCTCTTGCGCTGCCTCAATTCTAGAATCAAAGGACTTAGTTTTTTCATCTCCGACAAAAGCTACATTTTTATCCGAGAGAGCTTGCAGTAATGATTCGAAATGATCAGTTGCCCAGGTTGAATTTACAAGAATCGTTTCAACTGCATTACAAACAGAAGGGCGCTGTGTTTTTGCATTAACAGCTACGGAGATAGCCATGTTGGTGTCTGCATTGTGATCAATGTAAAGATGGCAATTGCCAACTCCTGTCTCTAAAACTGGTACTGATGCATTTTTTACTACGGATTGAATAAGTGACGCACCCCCGCGAGGAATCAGGACATCTAAATACTCATTTAGTATGAACATTTCTGCTGCTGTTGCCCGGCTAGTATCTTCAATTAATTGGATTGCTTCTACTGGAATCGTTGTTTGTTCTAACGCACGTTGGACCACTTTTACAAGTGCTGTATTGGAATGAATGGCAGAAGAACTTCCACGAAGTAATACTGCATTTCCCGCTTTTAGACAAAGGCTTGACGCGTCGATTGTCACATTTGGTCTAGCTTCATAGATCATCCCAATAACTCCAAGAGGAACACGTACTTTTTGAATTTGTAATCCATTTGGACGCTCGATACTTGCTAGAGTTTCTCCTACTGGATCTGTTAGTGAAATAACCTGTTTGATTCCTTCTGCCATATCTTTTAATCTTGTAGAAGTTAATGTTAACCGATCAATGATACCTTCATTTGTTCCGTTGTTTCTTGCGATTTGAATGTCTTTTTCATTTTCTGTTAATAGGTACTCTTCTTCTTGAAGGAGTTGCAGGGCAATCGCTTCAAGAGCTTCGTTCTTTTCTGTCGTTGTTTTTGTTGCTAGTTCACGGGCACATTCGCTTGCTTTTTTTGCTTTGATTTTCAATTCGCTCATCGTTTCATCGTCTCCTTTATATGTGGAACCCATTCATTGCGATGAATGACAACAGGTTGTTTATTTTTAGTTGTATCTTTATTAGTTCCTTGCTGTTCTCGGAAATGATTACATTCTTCCAGTGTCATGTTGGCCTTTCCTTTGCCGATAAGGGTGCCAGTCTCATTGACCACTTCGATCACATCCCCTGTTGTGAATTGACCTTCTATAGCTACAATGCCAACAGGCAAAAGGCTTTTCCCTCGGTGCAATAGTGCTTGTTCTGCTCCTTTGTCAATCATAAGGCGAGCAGAGATTTTTGAATGAAGCGCAATCCACTGTTTTGTTGTTGGCATTACCGTTTCATGTTGAAATGACCCAATATAAGTTCCATCACCTTTTCCTTCTAAAATATCGGTGAATGTCTCTTTCTGAACGCCTTTTCCAATAAAGACGTTTACACCTAATGTTAAGGCTGTTTGTGCGGCGCTTACTTTTGATTTCATGCCGCCTGTACCTACTTTTGATGTCGATTCCCCGGCTAGAGCGAGCAGGTCATCGGTAACGTAAGGTAGATAGTGGATTTTTTTAGCATTTGGGTTTGTTTGGGGGTTATCATCATAGAGCCCGTTCACATCTGTCATGATACATAAGGTATTCGCATGAATTAACCCGCTAACAAGGGCAGATAACATGTCATTATCTCCAAATGTCAGTTCTTCGATCGAAGTCGAGTCATTTTCGTTAATAATCGGAATAGCGCCTCGTTTTAATAGCTCTGTTAACGTGGAATATGCATTCCCATAGCGTGTTTCATCTGAAAAATCTTGTCTAGTTAATAGTAATTGGGCAGGGGTTAACTCATGAATTCCAAACTGCTCAATATAGGCTTGCATGAGCATTGCCTGCCCCACCGCAGCAGCAGCCTGTTTGCCAGCAATTGTGACAGGCCTGCTTGGATAGCCTAGAGCCTTAAATCCAGCTGCAACAGCGCCAGAAGAGATCACGATCACTTCATGACCGGCTTGCTTAAGTTGTGCGATTGCTTTGACAAATTCAGTGACTTTTTCCATACTTAAAGCACCGTGCTTTGTCGTCAATGAACTACTACCAATTTTAACAACGAGACGTTGTCGACTCATGATTCTCTCCTCATTTCAATAAATTACTAGTTCAAAAAATAAAAGCCCCTCCGTCCTCATCATAATAAGGACGGAAGAGCTTAGTTTCCGCGGTACCACCTTAGTTGGCAATTTGCCCACTCTTACCCGTATCGTGGGGGACGGTCGAGCTTAATAAAAATGTAAAGTATTAAGCTGACTAGCTCTAGGGCAGGTTCAATATCATTAGAGGTGATGACTCTTTCAGCCGATGAAGCCACTCTCTTTACACATAATGGTCATTTACTAATCCCTATCAACGCTTTTGTCATGTTTTTTTTCCATTATATGAGGGTCCGGCTTCGTAGTCAACTCTTACTCAGAAAAAACAGAAAAATAAATGAATAAAACTAAGGAGCGGAAAGATGAACACAAATAAAACGATTTGGATAACAGGAGCGTCAAGTGGCTTAGGACGAGAGATTGCGCTAGAAGCGGTGAAAAAAGGCTATACCGTTGTTTTGCTAGCACGAAATATTGATAAATTACAGGAGTTAAAAGGAATAATTGAAGAGCAGGGCGGTATAGCGTTTGTATATTCGCTAGATGTTAGCCATCCCTTGATGATTGAAGAAAGAACAGAACAGATTATGAAAGAGGTTGGGCGAGTTGACGTTCTAATTAACAATGCAGGGTTTGGAGTGTTTGATAAAGTCGTGTCAGCTAATATAAACGATGTTAAGGAAATGTTTTCTGTGAATGTCGTTGGTTTGATAGCATTAACGAAAGCCGTTCTCCCGTATATGTTAAAAAACAATAAAGGCCATATAATTAATATTGCCTCACAAGCAGGAAAACTGTCAACGCCAAAGTCAACTGTTTACTCCGCTACCAAGCATGCCGTTTTAGGTTTTACAAATGGGCTTAGAATGGAGTTAATGGATACAAAAATTAATGTTAGTGCTGTAAATCCGGGTCCTATTAAGACACCTTTTTTTGAGCGAGCTGATCAGGAAGGAACGTATGTTAAAAATGTGGATCGGTGGATGTTGCAATCCGAAGATGTCGCAGCTAAGACAATTCAGCTTATCAAAAAGCCGAAACGAGAGCTAAACTTACCTAAATGGATGAATATTGGTTCCACTTTATATCAAGTTATGCCAAAAGTGATAGAACGAATTGCTGGCAGAAGGCTGAATCAAAAATAAGAAGAGAGGGGAGCAACTTATGGCTAACCGCTATCATTGCTGCGCAACATGTCATCATTTCGTTGCTGAAAAAAAGCAAGGAGGAGGAATGCACTATCGCTGCATTCGTTTAGGTTATGAAACAAAGCCGACCTATACTTTTCATTGCTGGGAGCCAAAAGAGCATGTGAAAAAGTTAATGGAAAAAAGGAATCACTCATCCTGATTAGTGAAAAAAGGGTAGAGAACATCATGTAGAATGTCTGGTAAGTTTTCAAATCCTTGTTGTTTTACTTGAATGACTATCTTTTGCAGTAATTGATCCTCTTCTTCTTTCGTAAGAGGTAGACCAAAACTTTGCTCTGTGTAGGTTTTTATAACATTATCCATTTGTTTTTTAATAAAGCGTTTGTCCATCCTATGCTCACGCCAGTCTTTTCAAGTTTTTCTTTAACAGTTACAGTATATAAAAAGGAAGTTGACGTGACCAGTTCATCCTTTTACAATAAAGCTATCAAACTAGTAACTACTAAAACCTGTTTATTGTATTCAAAACAGGCGTGGACTTTTCTAGAGGATACTCTATTTTCACCACACTTTGTCGTAGGACAGAGTGTGTTTTTTTGTTTGGGTTAAGCTAAATGAAGAGGGAGGAGTGTGGATGATGAAGGTTTGGCATTATGCGTTTCTAGTATTTTTAGCTGGATGCTGTTTTGGTATATTATCAACCTTTGTTAAGTTAGCATATGGGGCTGGATTTTCGGTTGGAGAAGTAACAGGAGGACAATTTATTATAGGGACAATTCTTATATTCTTGTTGTCTTTATTCACGAAAAGAACAAAATTATCATTAAGACAGTCTCGAGAATTGCTACTGGCTGGTATGCCAATGGGATTAACGGGTATTTTTTATTATTTGTCATTACAAACACTTGATGCATCATTAGCCATTATATTTTTATTTCAATTTATCTGGATAGGAGCGCTATTGGAATGGATTTTTGAGAAGAAAAGACCTTCACGTGAAAAACTTGTTGCTATCTTCATTTTGTTTGTAGGTTCACTTTTAGCAACGGGACTTGCAGTTGAAGGAAATGGAATATTTTCGCTGAGCGGAGTAGTATGGGGGATTCTTGCAGCGATCGCATTTGCTACATTCATTTACGTGAGTGGAACAGTAGGGAAGACTGTTCCTCCTGTTCAAAAAAGCTCCTTCCTATCTTTAGGGGGATTTTTGATAGTTGGTGTATGGTTTCCACCGATGTTCCTTTTAGACGTTTCAGTCGTTATGGGGGTCTTGCCTTATAGTTTTATGTTAGGGTTATTTGGTGTGGCACTTCCGCCTCTTTTATTTTCAATTGGTATGCCACATATTGGTGCGGGTCTTGGTACCATTCTTTCTGCTTCTGAATTGCCCGTTGCCATAATTCTTTCTGCTATTATATTATCCGA
Organism: Halalkalibacter sp. HAAS-P013; assembly: GCF_056619925.1. NCBI lineage: Bacteria > Bacillati > Bacillota > Bacilli > Caryophanales > Bacillaceae > Halalkalibacter > Halalkalibacter sp. HAAS-P013. The sequence continues at coordinate 286,246 of NZ_JBWQTU010000002.1, read as the reverse complement.
AACGATTAATTGGACACAGTGGTTAGGGGTGTTTCTAATTTTTATCGGAATTATTGTAGGGAATATCAAAGTGGAAATGAAAAATTCGGATACATCAAGTAAACAGGAAGCAACCTTCTAGATCAGAAAACAAATCCATGTAATGATTCTAAGAGTCGACTGAAACAAGCCACCCTTCGACATGTTTCAGTCACTCGTGTGTTATGGATGAATTTTTGCTGTATTGTTTTGAAATCCAGCAATGATGGCTTCGATGATAGCCACTCTTGCTGCTTTTTTATCATTGCTATTTATTATATGCCACTTCGCAAATTTGGTATTTGTTTTATCAATCATCTCCCCAATGGCTTCTTCATACTGGTCCCACTTTTCACGGTTTCTCCAATCCTCATCAGTTAATTTCCACTTTTTAAAAGGATCATTTGCACGCGCTTGGAAGCGGGCAAGTTGTTCATCTTTTGTAATTTGAAGCCAAAACTTCATAATTATATGACCGTCTTCGGCAAGCATTTTCTCAGTATGATTAATTTCGTCATATGCCCTCATCCATTCTTCTTTCGTTGCAAATCCCTCGACTCGTTCCACAAGAACTCGACCATACCAAGAGCGGTCAAAAATTGTGATTTGTCCTTTTTTAGGTAGGTTCTTCCAAAAACGCCTCATGTAATGGTATTTTAATTCATGTTCATCAGGGGCAGCGACCCCGTGAACCGTGTTTCCGCGTGGATCTAAACGTTCTGTGACTCTTTTGATTGCACCACCTTTTCCTGCTGCATCAAAGCCTTCAAAAATCAAAATGACTGGTAATTTTAACTCATAAAGCTCATGCTGCAGGTGCAATAGTTGTAATTGATTCTTTTTTAAAATCTTTTTGTACTCCTTTTTGGATGCGAAGCGTTTTTGACCTTCGTTTGATCGTCCCAAATCTCATTCTCCTTTTCGAATAATTTATATAAAAAAAGTATCAGCTGTAATCATTACTATGATTTTCATATCTTTAATCATGATTGAATGTTACGGAAAGAAAAAAATCATCACATTAGCCCAAGTTTCTGAATAGGATAGTTTATGAGTAGAGGGCCTAATATGGACATTACAAAGAGAGAAAAGCTCGGTATTAGTGGGAACGGACCTTACTTCTACAAGAGCATGAGAAAACTTCCCAAAAGGGGCTGATGATACATGTGTGGTATTACAGGGTGGATTGATTGGCGTCAAGATTTACGAAAAGAAGAAAAGCAAGTACGTAAAATGGCAGAGACTCTTAATCGTCGAGGGCCGGATGATATGAATGTTTGGACATCACCTCATGCAGCTTTTGGTCATGCGCGTCTAGTAGTTGTTGACCCAGAAAATGGCATTCAACCAATGAGTCGTACTTACAAAAATAAAACATATACAATTGTCTATAATGGGGAGCTCTACAATACTGAAGATATACGAAAAGAGCTTCTTGTGAGAGGGCATGATTTTAAAGGCCATTCCGATACAGAAGTTCTATTAAAGTCCTATATTGAGTGGGGGCATCAATGTCTAGAAAAGTTTAATGGCATCTTTGCTTTTGCAATATGGAATGATAAAGATGAGAGCCTATTTATGGCCCGTGACCGACTAGGGGTAAAACCACTTTTCTACACGGTACGTAATGGCTGCTTACTTTTTGGGTCTGAGTTAAAGGCATTGCTTGCTCATCGTGATATTGAACCAGTAGTCAAAACGGAAGGTCTTGCTGAAATTATGGGGCTAGCTCCATCTAGATCACCAGGGCATGGGGTGTATGATGATATAAATGAACTTCGTCCTGCCCATATGCTCATCTATGATCGAAATGGAGCTAAGATAAGCCGCTACTGGACATTAAAGAGCAAAAAGCATAAACATACTGTAGAAGAAACAGCTGAGCATGTTCGTTATTTATTAGAGGATACAGTCGAGCGTCAATTATTTGCTGATGTACCAGTAGGGATGTTTCTATCAGGTGGTATTGATTCAAGTGCGTTAACGGCTCTTGCTGCAAAAGTATATGAAAAACAGGGAAAAGGGGCAATTAAGAGTTATTCAATAGATTATGATGAGAATGACAAATACTTTAAAGCAAATGATTTCCAACCAAATTCAGATGCACCATGGGTCAAAGTCGTGTCAGCTGCTCTAGGGACTGAACATCATAATAAAGTAATTTCGATTGATGAACTAGCTAATCGCCTAAAAGAAGCCGTCGATGTTCGCGACTTGCCAGGTATGGCAGATATAGATTCATCGTTAATTTGGTTTTGTCATGAAATCAAAGAAGATGTGACTGTTGGGTTATCAGGGGAATGTGCCGATGAAATTTTTGGAGGATATCCATGGTTTCATAAACCGGAAATAATGAATATTGATGGATTTCCTTGGATGCGCTCCATTGATGAACGTGAAAATCTCTTAAATGATAAATGGAAAAAGAAATTAGACTTAAAGCAATATGTGTATCAACGTTATAAAGAAACTATCCAAGAAACCCCTACGTTTGATGAAGATACACCTGAAGAGGCAAGGCGCCGGGAAATTTCGTATTTAAATATTATTTGGTTTATGACCAATCTCCTTGATAGAAAAGACCGGATGAGCATGGGAGCGAGCTTAGAAGTACGGGTGCCTTTCTCTGATCACCGTCTCGTTGAATATGTTTGGAATATCCCATGGGAAATGAAACAATTAGCAGGACGTGAAAAAGGGATTCTTAGAAAGGCTTTGGAAGGCTTACTGCCGCATGATGTTCTATACCGTAAGAAGAGTCCGTATCCAAAAACGCATCATCCTAAATATACGGCCGCTGTACAAAAAGGAATGAAAGAGGTATTAGCTCAAAAGGATGCCGCAATTTTTGAATTTATAAATAAGGATGCCTTAAGAGAAATTGCAGATTCAGGCGGGTTCCCAACAGGTCAGCCTTACTTTGGTCAATTAATGGCAGGACCTCAGCTACTAGCTCATTTTATCCAAATGGATTACTGGTTAAATACGTACCATGTAAAGATAAAAGAATAGTGAAATAGGAGGGCACTGAAAAGGTAAAAACGACCTTGATGTGCCCTCTTTTAAATTCTTGATGGATTATTATATAAAATAAAAACCAATTGCCATTATAACGTAAGCAGCTAGTAACGTTAATCCCTCAAACCAATTTGAATCACCGTCATTGATCATGGCAGTAGCTAGAAAAACAGATAAAATCATGGCTATTAAAGCTTCAGTCGAGAAAACGAGAGGCATGGGTACTGCAAAAAACAGTGATAACAACACTAGAACAGGTGTTACAAACATCGCGATTTGCAACGTCGACCCTACTGCAATCTCAACTGAAACATTCATTTTATTTTTTAATGCCATATAAATCGCAGTGATATTTTCAGCGGAATTTCCAATTATCGCTACAATAATAACACCAATAAATACTTCACTCCAACCAAATGTAACAGCAACGCTTTCAAATGTATCGACTAATTGATCACTCGTAAAGGCTACAGCGAGAGCTGCAAGTGCTAAAATGGCCATTGATCTCTTTTTAGTCCACTCTGGTTCTTCATCCTCCTCAGTATCACTTGTTTTGGTATATACTCCACGGTGAGTAACAAGCTTAAAAAAGAGGGCAGCGAAGTACAGCAGCAGCATAATAATAGCTATCCCTAGACTAAGCTGTAAAACTTCTCTATCTGTTAGCATTGTCGCAAATATATATGGGAATACAAACGAAACAACAACAGCGAACATGAGCAACCCTACGCTGTGTCTTGCATCATGAATATCAAATGATTGGCGCTTGAACTTAATGCCTCCGATAAAAAATGATAGTCCTGCAACTAAAAGTAAGTTACTGATAACAGCACCCGTCAGAGAAGCAAGGACGATGTTTAAATAACCTGTTTTTAATGCAAAGACTGAGATGGTTAATTCAACCGCATTTCCGAAAGTAACACTCAATAAACCGCCAATTCTTGGGCCGGAAATAATCGATAGGCTTTCTGTGGCACGTCCTATATAGGAAGCTAGAGCTAAAATTGTCACACTATAAATGAGAAACATAATGCTTGGAGACCAAGCTAAAAAGGTGCCAAGGGCAGACAGTAGAACTCCTAAAATGGTCAGAATCATAAATATTTTATTCATAGTCACCTCGGTACAGCTCTATTTTTAATTTAGCGTCTTCAAGTGTGAGAAAAAAATGCAACAATACTCTATAATTTCGAGTCCAAGTGAAGACATCGTCAACAAACTCATAAGACGCCCCATCTTTGTTAGAAGATAGTTACTACAATAAATTAGATTTAACCAATATTAATTATTTGCATAGTGTATAGGAGGAGTTAAGATGTGGCCGAATCTTAACTCCCCCCTAGGGAGGTAAAAACGACTTAAGAGGGCATTCCCTTATTAAGTCGTTTTATTTTTTGTATAATGTTTTCTTGAGAGAGGAATGTAGATGATAATATAGGTGGAAGGATACATATAAACTGAATGATAAATGAGGAGGTTCATACTGATGGACAACCGTATTGTTATTGTTACAGGTGCAGGACAAGGAATAGGTGAAGCTATCGCAAAAGCATATGGAGCAAACGGTGATATTGTTATTGTGACAGATATTGACGAAATGAAAGCAAGAGAAACAGCGGCCTATATAGTGAAGAATGGTGGAGCTGCTTATTCTGAATTATGTGATGTGAGGAAAGAGGAACAAATCATTAAAGTCGTTTCTCGAACTCTACAGCAACATGAGAAAATTGATATTCTAATTAATAATGCTGGAGTTTCAAAGTTTAAGTCACCCTTTGATATAACAACAAAAGAGTGGGACGATATCCAACATACAAATGTTCGAAGTGTGTTTTTATTTTCAAGAGAAGTAGCGAAAGTGATGCGTAAACGTAAGAAAGGTTCCATTGTTAACATAGCGTCAACGCGTTCAGTTATGTCAGAGCCTCATTCAGAAGCATACGCGGCTTCTAAAGGGGCAATTGTTGCTATAACGCATGCATTAGCCGCTTCCTTTCAAGAAGATCAGATACAAGTTAATGCTATTAGCCCAGGATGGATTCACACAGGAGACCAGTCGGAACTAAGGAAAATTGATCATGAACAGCATTTTTCCAAGAGGGTAGGAGAACCTAAGGATATTGCAAGGGCATGTCTTTTCTTAACTGATGAATCAAACCAATTCATTAATGGAGAGAATTTAACGATTGATGGTGGAATGACGAGAAAAATGATTTATGAAGAATAAAAGGTGTCCCAAAGTTTTTTGAGCTTTGGGACACCTTTTATAGAATTAAATGATTAAGCGATTTTTTTATCGACGGTATTGGCTGCAGTTATTTGTTGTTCAGAACGCTGCTTATACGAAGCATATCCAAAGAATACAGCTACTAACAGATAACCAATAGCAAAGTCTGGAGCGGCATTAAATGCTAAAGCAGGTGCATGCATGAAACCAATAAATGACAGGAATGCAGCGATGCATGAGAAGATAATAGCCTGTTTAAAGTTCTTATCAATAATAGCAACAGTCATTGCTCCCAGTAAAATTGCGGTAAACATCGCACCTTGTCCTAGTGGAACAATTCCCGTAGAAATTCCTGCTACGACTTCTCCTGCAGCATTATTAAAACGGGTCATGACATAGTTTGCAAGGTAAGGCAGCATTGCAATGGCAACAGCTGGATAATATTTCTTGTCATTTGAAAGAAACGCTGTACCAACCATAGACATCCCAACAAATACTAGAATTGGAGCAACAGCAGCAAGAGGAATAATAGCTGAGAAAGCTGCAATTACTCCAGTCACAGCAGCGATCCCAAATACAATTGCATTTAAAATACTGTATCCACGACCTGCGCCCATCTGTTTTGAACCTACTGTTGCAATATATACAGTTGTAGGGAACAAACCGCCGAAAAAGGCTCCAATCATTGTACCAACACCATCTACTGCTTGACATTTACGTACATCATATGAGTCACCAGCAGCTGACATTGCATCAACATTGTTCATCGTTTCGATGGCATTATATAATGTAATAGGTATAAGAACAGCTAATATTCCTATTAAGGCACCGAATAAATATGTCATACCTTCAAAAGGAGCTAGTGTAGGCAGAATTGGATAGAAACCAATATTAGCTAGTCCATCTGTAATTTGACCTGGAGACTGGTAACCGAGAGCAAATGCTAAAATGGTTCCTGTTAACACTGCAAACAACGATGCAGGAATTTTAAATGGCATTGCAATTTTCGCAACAATCCCAACAAGAATAATAGCTAATGAAACAAGTCCAACCACAGGAATTGAGAATGTATTAAAAAGCATTTCACCTGCGACGAAAGTTAAAGCCACACCAGCAATTGCTCCGAGCATAGCTGCACGCGGCAGACGATCACGAACCCAGTTTCCACTGAAACTGACAAGGACTTCAACAAGTCCACTTAATAGAGCTGCAGCAACCCCAATTTTCCATGCGAGCTCAGGGTCGCCAGTTAATGCATTAGCTGGTGCTAGAACACCAAATAAGAACACAAACATAACAGGTGTACTAATACCATAAGATAGAGCCGTAACGTCGGTTCGGCCTTCTTTTTCAGCTAATTGTTTGGCCATGTAAGCATAATACAAATTTCCAACCATAACAGCAACAGCAGCACCTGGGATAACTTTACCAAAAACGATACTAGCCGGAAATCCCATTCCTAGCATCGTAACAGCAATCACAACAAAGTTAGCTAGGTTATTTTGAAATAAAGCAAAGAATGCATCTGTATCTTCTTTTTTATATAACGGATAATGAATAACTTTTGTACTCATGGTGTCAGCCCCTTAGTTGTTGTTTGTTACAAGCTCATCTACAAAAGTAACGCGTCCAGCTTCTAATTCATGAATTCTTGCTAATGATTCTACGCGATATCCATCTTCTTCCAATCGTTTTCTTCCGTCTTGGAATGACTTTTCAATAACAATCCCAAGACCAGCAACTTTTGCACCAGCTTGTTTGACCATATCAATAAGCCCAAATGCAGCTTGGCCATTTGCAAGAAAATCATCAATGATTAAAACTGTGTCATCAGCATTGATGAAATCTTTTGATACAGTGATGTCATTTGTTTCTCTTTTTGTAAATGAATAAACTTGGCTAACATACACATTCTCATTCATAGTTAGAGATTTTTTCTTACGTGCAAATATAAGTGGTGTATTAAGGTTTGACGCCGCCATAAAACTAGGTGCGATCCCTGATGACTCTATTGTAAGAACTTTTGTAACCCCATCACTTTTAAATAAACGGGCAAATTCCTCGCCTACAGCTCCCATCAACTCAACATCTACTTGGTGGTTCAAAAATGTATCGACTTTTAATACTTCAGATGAAAGAACGTTTCCTCTTTCACGAATTGCTTGTTTTAATCGTTCCATCTAACTCAACTCCCTAAAAATTCAAATAAAAAAACGGATATCAAGGCATCTGTTGAAAAACGAGTGACCTTGATATCCGCCTTTTTTGTGTAGAATTAAAAAAAACGATATATCTTTGCACTCGTAGTCAAGCCATTTACGGCAGCCTGGTAGAAACTTTTGGGCCTTATCCCCAATATTATACGAGTTTTTTATTTGATTGTTTGTGTATACGGGTAAGTATAGAGGAGATGAATGAAAAATGAAAGAGGTTTTATATAAATTACGAATAAAAAGGTTGTTTTTAGAAAATTCGTTCGTTTTAATTATTAAAAATTAGCAGGGGAAGAAATAAATGTTAAAAATGGACCAGCGAAGATTAGGGGAAATGAAGGTGAAGAATATGGGTATACGGTATGGAGGCTTATGGTAGTCTTGTATAAGCCCGGCGTTCGGCATATTCAAGACACTTTTCACAGACATAGATTGATTCATTCGAACTCTTTTTATATTTTCTCATGTATGTTGTGGTTACCTTACAGAAAAAGCACGATTTTCTTTTGAAGAAGCGTAGAATATGATTGAACAAAAAATCACCTCATTTGAATAGAGAAGTAGAAAAGTTAAAGGACAACGTTTGATTGAAAATCATCTAATAAACCTCTTCTTAATAACTCGTCTTTTAGTAAAGAAATAAATTCTACATCTAATTGTAATTCTACAGATTGTTGATATGCTTCAAGTATAATCTCATCTTCTAATCTCGTCAGCATTTCGACCTTCCTTTGCTATTTGAATTTTTTTGCATCTCCTATAAGTAATATTACCCTAATTGCAAATTATTGAATAGTTATATTGTAGGGATTTTTAACATACATAATTTTCCTTAAAAATTTTTCTGCTTGTTTTGTCGATAAAAATAGAACTTTATACTTATTTGAAGTTAATTGAAAAAAGTGCCTTTTTTCTAAGTTTGATTAAAAGGCACCTTTTTATAATGAAATTAGCAAACGTAAGCAGATCCAACGATCACTAGTAAAATGAATAGAACTACAATTAACGTGAATCCTCCGTGATATCCGTAACTCATATTTGTTACCTCCTTTCCTTCTGTTCATAACATCATATGAAAAGACTCTGAAGAAGTTTAGGTATGTGCGGAGAGAACTAGAGCTTAGTAAGATTTTTTTTTGCGTTTGTTTCGGTAAATTAAGGGTAAAGTATGTGTACCTCCTATAATTGTCTTTGTTTGACAACAGTCTGAACCCATAATAAAATAGGTTAGAAAAAGAATAATTAAGATTGTTACTGATTTGATCAGGCAAGACTTAAAAAGTTATAGGGGTGCTTTAGGGTGTCTCTATGTTTTTTAAGTCTTTTTTAGTTTCAACGAAAGCTAACGAAAAGGAGAATGAAAAATGCTAAAGAAATTATTTGGGCTTGGAAAAAAAGAAGCAGAGCCAATTCAACCACAACAAGAGGTTGTTGTAGCTCCAATTACAGGGAAACTAGTTAATATTGAAGAAGTACCAGACCCTATGTTTGCTCAGAAAATGATGGGAGACGGTGTTGCTATTGAACCAACAGAAGGCAAGGCGGTTGCACCAGTAGCAGGTGAAATTGTGCAAGTATTTCCAACGAAACATGCGATTGGATTAAGGACAAAAGGTGGAATTGAACTTCTATTACATATTGGTCTGGAAACCGTTAATATGAAAGGAGAAGGATTTACTGCTCATGTGAAAGAAGGAGATAAGGTTAATGTTGGTGATACATTGGTTGAGTTTGACTTAGACTTAATTAATGAAAAAGCAACAAGTACCATTACTCCGATAGTCATTACAAATATGGAAGCAGTTGCTAGCTTAGAGAAAGAAACAGCAGCAGAGACAGTGGCAGGAGAGACGCCTCTTTTAACGTTAAAACTGTAACCAGTGTAGGGAGTTCGTACAAATGAGGATTAACAGAGTGCTAAATAACAATGTTGTCGTGGTGAAAGAAGGAGAAGAAGAAATCATTGTCATGGGAGCAGGAGTTGCTTTTGGTAAAAGTAAAAATGATATTATAAGTACTGATAAGATTGAGAAGGTTTTTGTCATGAAGGACAAGAATGAATATGAAAAGTTCACTCAAATTATTGGTCAATTACCGGAAGCGCACATAGCGATTGCAGAAGAAATCATTACCTATGCGGAAAAAGCACTAAAAACCAAATTAAATGAACATGTTCACGTTGCGTTAACTGATCACGTATCATTCGCCATTGAACGGATAAAACAAGGGTTTCAATTAAAAAATAAGTTGTTAAATGAAATTCGTGTTCTTTATTCAGCTGAATATGAGGTTGGCATTTGGGCCCTTGATCTGATTGAGCAAAGAGTTGCTATTCGGTTGCCTGAGGACGAAGCAGGCCATATTGCCCTACATCTGCATACTGCTAAAATGAATGCTCTTACAATGGATCAGACCATGAACACAACCGTTGTCTTGAATGAACTAATAGAAAAAATTGAACAAATGCTTAACGTGAAGGTAGATGAAGATTCAATTTCATATCAACGCTTACTAACCCATTTAAATTTTGCACTCAGACGAGTAGCTGAAGGACAGCCTTTTGAAGATGTGGATGAAGATATGCACAAATTAGTTAAAGAAAAGCATAAATCAGCCTATCATACGGCAACAGAGATCGGACGTTATTTAGCAGAAACACATCAGTACGATCTACCTCCTTCCGAACTTGTCTATTTAACATTACACATTCAACGAATTGAACGTAATAAAGGTGATGAGGTGTCATAATGAAAGGAATTATCTGTTTAGGTGAAGCGTTAATTGATTTTATTCCTCTTGATCAAGAAAATACATCATATCAAAAAAGTCCAGGTGGGGCACCTGCAAATGTAGCTGTAGCTGTATCGAAACTAGGAGCCAAGTCAAGCTTTCTGGGGAAAGTTGGAAACGATGTCCTAGGGCATTTTATGCAAGAGACGTTAGAGCATCATGGAGTTGATATTACTAATATGATTTTAACGGATGAAGCGAGAACGGGTGTCGTTTTCGTTACATTGGATAAAACAGGAGAACGTAATTTTAGTTTTTATATCGATCCAAGTGCCGATCGCTTTTTAAGTACGAATGACTTAAACGATTCGCTATTTTCTAATAACCGAGTGTTGCACTTCGGTTCGATTTCTATGATAAGTGAACCAAGTAAAACAGCGACCATAGAAGCGGTGAAAAGGGCAAAAGAAAGCGGTCTAATTATCTCTTATGATCCTAATTTACGACTTAGCTTATGGCCTTCAGCTGAAAAAGCAAGAGAAACGATTCTATCAATGTTATCTGAAGCCGATGTAGTTAAAATTTCGGAAGAAGAACTAGAATTTTTAACAGGAGAAAAAGAGCTTGAAAAAGGGATTGCGAAGTTGTCAACCTATCGCATTCCTGCCCTAGTTGTCACATTTGGTGCAGGTGGAAGTTATGTTCATGTGAATGGAGAAACGATTCATGTTCCAGCAATGAAAGTGGAGACAGTTGATACGACTGGTGCAGGTGATGCGTTTGTCTCAGGAGTTCTTTATAACTTGAATGAAGAACATATAGATATTAATCAGATTTCAACTGACCGTTGGGAGGAAATTTTGACGTTTGCATCTGTTTCAGGGGCTTTGGCTGCGTCAACACGTGGTGCTATGACCGCATTGCCTACAATGGCTGAAGTAGATGCACATTTAAGGAAATTGAAACTATAGAAAAAGCTTACAGGACACTCTTGCATTTGAAGGATGAAGGTCGATGTCGGAAGATAAATCAGACCGAACAGTGAAAATGTAAATGCAACAAAGTGACTATAGATTGTCCTAAGAAAAAATGAACGGTTGCCTTTCGTGGCAGCCGTTCGTTTCATTTAAAAGCTAAATCGTGGAAAAACATATGGACTTGCCGGTTGATCAATGACTTCGATTTCACGCAATTTAATGAGAGGAATACGAAATTCATTGTAATTTGTTTGGTCTAAAATACCTGTTACACGTACCCATGTGTCATTTTCAAACTGATTTGCTTCATTTGTTTCAACCATTGTTCCAAACACAGAAGCATCTGCCACACAACATGTCATTCCAAAACGAGCAACAACAAGCTGATTATCTTCAAACTCGGGCTCGCGATAAACAAAACCTATAATTTCAATTGGTTTCCCGATAAATTGTTCAAGCTGAAGGTCTAACATTGTCATCATATCTAGATAATTCTCTTCTGTTACAACAATTTGACCTTGCTCGAGAACTTCTTCAGTTAGTTCCTCATAATACTGATTAAATCCTTCTTGTGTAAAATATTCATCAGGAGTCATATGGTCTTCTTCTGAAATTTCAGCCCCTGCTTCAAGTTGATCGAAATATGCATCTGGATCATCCAAATATGCTTGAGCTCGAGAAACAGACTCCTCTTTATTTTGCTCAGCAGCGGCTTGGTCAGCCAAAATTCCAGAACCATACTGAATACCGCGATTGGCAGCAACAGAACTATCCAGTAATTTATCAGGGAGAACAAAGCCGAAAATGATTGGAGCAACGAATATTGAATAAATAAGTAACTTCGTAACTGGTGAACCTGATACATTGTGATCAGTCCCGCAATCGCATAATTCCTCTTCTTCTTGCCCTTTACTTGTACTTCGAATGATTTGAATGACTCCTAGTAATAAGAAGACTCCTGTTGCAAAATAAATAAATGGCATCATCGTAGGGGCAATATAATAGATAATATTGCCTGTAATAATAAAGGCGAGCATAAGCAAAGCAAAGCCAATCAGGATGATACCACGAATATAGGCGTGGAAGCCTAAGTCTGATTTCTTTTCCATATAACTACTCCTCCTTTAAATAATGGCTAGTAGCTGCAGAGCAACAACTGCAATAAAGACAATAGCTGTAACAACCCCAATAAAAATCAATACAAATTTTGCTTTGAAGAAAGCAAATAACATAATCGTATTCTTTAAGTCAATCATTGGACCGTAGACTAAGAAGGCAATAAGCGAGCCTGTTGTAAATGTATTTCCAAATGATGCCGCAACGAATGCATCAGCTTCAGAACATAACGATAAAAGGAATGCAAAAGCCATCATGACAGCAGTCGAACTAAACTCATTGCTCCCGACAGCTAGTAAAATGCTACGATCAAGGAATGTTTGGAATAGTGCTGCAATAAAAGCACCTAATATGAGAAATTTACCCATTAAGAAAAATTCATCCGCAGCATGGTAAAGGGTTTGTTTAAAACGATTCATTTTTCTTGGTGCAGTTGCCCCTGTTTCTAATACAACTTGACGCCCAACAAGTTCTTCTTTTGTCCATTTTAACTGATCACGATTTTTAAAGACTACGTATAATATCCCCCCGATAATAATTGAAAGAACAAAAGCAAGTCCCATTCGTGCATATAGAACGGTCAAATCTGTTCGAAAGGCGAAGAAGGTAGATGCTGCAACAACTGGATTTAAGATTGGAGCGGCTACTAAGAAGACCACGCCAACGTGCAAGGGCATTCCTTTTTTTATCAGCCGGCGAACAATTGGGACAATCGCACATTCACAAATTGGAAAAATAGCACCTAATACGGCAGCGGGTAAAAGAGCAGCATAAGCATTTTTTGGCAAGTACCGATGAATGATGTCTTCTTTTACGTAAATTTGAATGAGTGCTGAGACAAACACACCTAGCAAAATAAAAGGAACGGCTTCAATCACTATTCCAAGGAAAATCGTGTTTACATTTAGCCACGAATCGGGAACAGTAAAACCAGCACGTTCATCTTTAAAAGACTCAATATTGAAGAAAAGAATTAAGAATAACAAAAGTAAAACAAATCCTAAAAAGTCTTTTCCAAATGAGAGAAAAAATTGTTTAAATTTATTCATTCAAATTCTCCTTATTGTACTCTATGAAAGTTCTTTCGTTATTTTAACATAGATTGAGTGAATGAAGTGTGAAATATCGTTTTGTAATAATGATGAAATCTATGGAATAATTTCAAAAAATCCTTTAAAAAACAAGGTAGATTATAAGGATATTTCCTGTTACACTACGATAGTTATATTAGATTGAAAGTAGGTGTCATAAATGCTACAAGCGTTAATTATTTTTGTTGCACAATTAATTTATGTTCCAGTCCTAACACTCCGAACGATCACGATGGTAAAAGGGATGAAAGGAAAAGCATCTGCTTTAGGAACTCTTGAAGGAGTTATTTATGTAGGCGCAATTGCCATTGTCTTTAGTGATTTATCTAACTATTTAAATATGGCTGCTTATGCTATTGGTTTTGGTGTAGGTTTATATATTGGTCAAATTATTGAACAGAAACTAGCAATAGGGTATGTATCGATTGAAGTGAATTTAATGAATAAAAATGAGCCTTTAACTGACCGACTCCGTGAAGTAGGATTTAGTGTGTCAACGGGAGAAGTGCAAGGAATGAATGATGCAAAACGGTATCGTTTAGATTGTACAGCAAGAAGAGATCGCGAACAGGAATTCATTCAAATTGTAAGTTCCTATGAGCCGAGTGCGTTTATTGTTTCCTATGAACCTCGTAATTTTAAAGGTGGCTATATCACAAAAGCAATGAAAAAGAGAAAAGAGAAATTTCTAAAAAGCAAAAAAAAAGAGAGTGCCACTCTTTAATATGATTGAACGACTACAGATTAAATGTAGTCGTTTTTTCCCCCTCTTGCAAATAAGAACTCTTCTTATTTGTAAGGGGGAAAATTGTATGATATTTTAAAATAAGGCTATTTTCGTAAAGATTGTTGCTATAAAGGTAGTTTTCCTCGAAGTGAAATGGAGCGGAAGTCACTCGACTCCTGCGGGATGTAGAGGTAGGGGCGAGACCCCACAGCCGAGGAGGCTCGACACCTCCTTGCGGGTGCGAGTGGCTGGAGCGTAATGCAACGAACATGTGGAGAACACGTACCCCATAAAAACAACAAAGTATGCGAAAACAGCCTAAAATAAAGGAGTGACTTATGATGAGCCGAATTCCTGTCTATTTATTAACCGGTTTTTTAGGAAGTGGGAAAACAACTGTATTAAAGAAAATGGTAAGAACGATAAAGAGCCAAGGAAAGCAACCTGCATTAATAATGAATGAACTCGGTTCTGAGAATGTTGAAAAGGAACTGTTTGAAGATGAAGCTATGATCGAACTCCTCAATGGTTGTATTTGTTGTACAATTCAAGATGATATGAGGAATGAATTGATTCAATTTCTGAAGCAAAATCATGAAATAGATGTTTTATTAATAGAAGGAACTGGAATTGCCAATCCAGCAGAAATTGTTGAGTCTCTTACCCATCCAGAATTAATCGATCAAGTAAGCATTCAAACAATCATTGGAATGGTAGATGCTAGCCACTATCTAGAATATCAAAGCTTATTCCAAAGCTCAAAAGAAATTAGAACGATGCTAAAGCAGCAAATTACCTCAAGTACGCTTCTAGTTGTAAACAAAACCGATCTCATTGATGAGAAAAAACTAAAAAAAGTCATAACAAAAATAGAAGATGTAAAGATGAAAGATGCTCCAATAGTAAGAGCAAAACATGGGGATGTGTCTGAGGAAGATTTATTTGAAAAACGTTTTTTAACTGAGACCGTCCCTGTAAATAATCATTCGAGTCACCACCATCACCATCATACTCACCCATTTCAAGCGATTAAACTTGAAGGGATTGAGGTGATCGATAAAAAAAGCTTTGAAGAATGGTTGAAAGAACAAGGATCAATCTTACGTGCAAAAGGTTATATTGTTTTTAAAGGTGATCGACAATTGTACTCATTTCAATATGCGACAAATCAACTCGAGCTACACTCAATTGAGTCAGGTAAAAAAACATGTATCATTCTAATCGGGACAAGCCTAGATCAAGAGAAGATTCGTCGGTCTTTAACTAAATTTGCAAAGCAAATCGGTTGATTCTAGTAATTCTTTGCTTCAAAATTGAAGAAGACAATTAAGCCACTGAAAAAGAGGAGTGTTCTTTGTGAGAGTATTAGTTATTGGCGCAAACGGTCAGGTAGCACGTCACGCATTAACAAAGCTGAATGATTCTGGGCATACTCCTGTTGCGATGATCCGTAATGCAGAGCAAGAAACAGCTGTAAAAGAAAAAGGAGCAAAAGAAACAGTAATCGCAGATTTAGAAGCTAATTTTGATCACGCATTTAACGGGATTGAAGCAGTGATTTTTGCAGCGGGTTCAGGAGGACATACAGGAGCAGATAAAACTATCTTAATCGATCTGTGGGGTGCAGTGAAAGCCATTGATACAGCCGAGCGACTTGGGGTGAAGCGTTTTGTCATGTTAAGCTCTATGGGAACGGTTGATCCTGATAAAAGTGAGCGAATTCGCCATTATCTTGTAGCAAAAAAGTTGGCTGATGATCACTTAAAGCGTTCAAGTTTGGACTATACGATTGTTCGGCCAGGCAGTTTAACAAATGAGCCAGCGAAAAAGCTTCTCAAACTAGAAGAGGAAATTCAAGTTCGTGATAACACGATAACAAGAGAAGATGTAGCGATCGTTCTTGCTGAGGTTGTTAACCTAAAACCTTCATATGGTAAGACGTTTGAAATTCTAAATGGAGATACACCAATACAGCAAGCATTAGATAAGTTATAAAAATGTGGTTTGTCTCAAAAGGTCAAAGAACGGAGCTTTTGAGAGATTTGCCATGGCACACTCGTCGCGCGCCTGTTATGAAAAAACCACTCATAACAGGCTTCAAAGATTACGACGGCTTAGCTCATTGCTTCGAGGCTGTCTCAAAGGTCAAAGAACAGACCTTTGAGACAGCCTCTTTTTTTCATGCATTTTTTTAAGTCATGATATAATTTAATATAACCATTTTTTGTTAATAGATGAGGGAGAATTCAAAGGGTAGGGGGAATGAAATGAATGCGATTTTTGGTTTAGCTCAAGAGATGTTTGTTTTATTAGTAATTGGGCTAATAGGGTTTATCATGAGAAAGGTGAACATTTTACCGAAAGAATCGAATTTTGTGTTAACGCAAGTCGTACTATATATTACTCTTCCTTGTCTCATCATTTATTCTATGGACATTCAAATGTCTATGGAATTGGTGCTAGATATTTCATGGTTAATTGGTCTGTCTGTTTTTGCCTTGCTTTGTACAACAGGTACAGGTTATTGGCTAAGAAAAAAAGCAACGCTACCTGATAATCGAAAGGGAGTGTATGAGGCTGCGATTATCTTTGGTAACCAAGGATTTATTGGATATGCGATAGCTTTTTTGTTATTTGGAGAAATTGGAGTATTATATACTGCCTTCTTTATGATCTTTTTCTTGTTTTATGTATGGACGTATGTTGTGTATGTCGTTGCAAGGGCAGGGCAGAAGGTATCTTGGAGGCAGATCTTGCTTAATCCAGGTGTCATTGCCACAACAATCGGGTTTCTTGTCATGATTCTGCCTTTTCGCTTGCCGCCTATACTAGGGGGAGTGCTTGAAGATATAGGGACTATGACATTGCCTTTATCTATGATATTAATTGGTAGTTTACTATCGAGTATTGGTGGAAAACAGTTTAAACAATTAATAAAAAACCGATATATTTGGTATGCTACAGGCGCTAAGTTACTGTTACTTCCGCTTTTTTTAATTCCTTTCTTATGGATGCCTGTTTCGACAACGGTGATGGGAGTTGCTATCCTTGTGACAGCAACTCCAACTGCTCCGACAGTTCCGATGTTTGCAAAGAAGTATAGTGGTGATGTAGAGTTCGCTACTTTTACAGTGGCAACGACAACTATTCTATGTGTACTAACCATTCCGCTTTTTTACGCTTTGATTTTGCTTGTTAGATAAAAAAGTCAATTATTTTTGAGGGGACTTTTCAAGCATACACGAAGCAATCACACATGACCTATAAGAAAAGGCCGCATGCGCGGCTTTTTCTTATAGGTCAATAATCATACTGTTATCTAGAAAGAAATAAACAAAAATTGCTGCGACGAAACAGTACAATGCAAAGTATACAAGTTTGCTTTTCTTTAAGAATTCAATTAACCAAACAATTCCTAGCCAAGAAAAAATGAATGTAGCAATAAAGGAAACAATTAATGCAGGAATTCCTACTTCTGCAACCATTGATCCGTCAACAAAGTCTCCAATCGCTAACACACTTGAACCAAGAATGACAGGAATGGAAAGTAAGAAAGAATAACGAACAGCTGTATCACGATTTAGACCAGCAAATAATGCTGTAACAAGTGTTGCACCAGAACGAGAAATTCCTGGGAATACCGCTAACGTTTGTCCTAGTCCAACAAAAATGGAGTCTTTAAATGTCATTTGTTCCTCTGTACGGTCCCCATATTGAACGAAACGTTCAATAATAATTAGAAATAGCCCGGTTACAGCTAAAGCAATAGCAATAAAAGGAGGGGTTTTTATAGAAGCTCCAATGAAGTCTTCAAGAAGTAGTCCAAGTACTCCTGTTATTAGTGTTGCAACAATGATGTAGATTCCAAAGAAAAATTGTGTACGGTTGTCTTTGGAACGATTAGCAAGATATCCAATGAATCCAAAAATGACAACCAAAATGTCTTTTCTAAAATAAATCATAACGGCAAGGATAGAAGCAAAGTGTAGGTATATCTCAAATCCAAATCCTGGGAATTGGTATCCTAATACTAGTTGAGTTATAACGATATGTGCAGTACTAGAAATTGGTAAAAACTCTGTGATTCCTTGAACAATTCCAAATATTAAAGCTTCAATAATTGACATGAAATTTAATCCGTCCTTTCTAATCTGTGACCATTAACCTTATCATTCTACCAAACTTATTATCTTCAGGAAAGCTTCATTTTACATTGTTGGTCGTTTATTTTTAGTTGCTTTACTTGCGTTTTTAAGAAATAAATCCCTATAATACGAAGTAGATAGTAAAGATGGTTATAGGGGAGACGAACAAATGAAACGTAGAGCCACAATTTTTATCCTAGGTGTTGTAGCCGTCCTGATAATTGGAATCATCTTTTTGCAAGAACGTCAGGAAATTGGTAACGAGCCTGGTATGATTGCCGAGAATTTTTCGCTACCAATGTATACAGATGATTCAGGTGAATTATGGGACTATCGAGATGATGTCATCATTTTAAATATGTGGGCATCATGGTGTGAGCCGTGTCGAGATGAAATGCCTGATTTAATGGACTTACAAGCTGACTATGAAGACAAAGGTTTAAGTGTCGTCACGGTTAATATGCAAAAAACGGAACGGACTTTACATGATGCTCCCAATTTTATAGAAGAAATCGGCATTACATTGCCAGTGTTCTTTGATGTAGATGGTGATGTTACAGATCGTTATAAGATCTTCGGAATGCCAATGACATATATAATAGATAGAGAAGGTGTAATTGAACACGTTATTCGTGGTGAAGTCGACTATGAAGGGCTTGAATCTTTAATCCTCCCTTTGTTGTAGATTGATCATAACGTGTCTATATCTTGCCGTTTTTTGGCAACAATAAGAAAGGTTATTCATTATTATTAACCTAATAAGCTCCTAGTAAGGCGTGAGTGCATGTATAAAGAAATAGAAGCTAAGGTTCTTGATATTAGTTTTGAAGATCATTCCATTCAAAAGTTAGTTACGGATAATGGAAGCAACAAAGCGATCTTATATAAGCAATTTACACCACGAGCTGAGATCGGGAACCTTATTCTCATTAATACAACAGCCACTGAATTAAAGTTAGGAACAGGTGGGTGGGATATTGTAAGGTCTCACATTTATAGTAATCAGTGGCAATCAAATGAGTGTAGGGGACATATTATGAAAGCACGCTATACGCCTATTCAGCACAGTGTTTTAGCTGTTGAGGCGCAAGAAAGTGACTATCATCAACATTTTAAGGAAGGTTTTTCTCTTAACGGGACTCCTGTTTGGCTTGCTGAATTACATAGTATGGTTCCATTATTTTATTATGTTTTACAAGAATTTAACCCTGGACTCAAATGTTGTGTTATTTTTGATGATCAAGCCTCGTTACCTTTAACGATGAGTGATCAGTTGCGGAAGCTTGAAGAGCAATTGCATTTTTATTCTATAAGTGTCGGTCAAGCATTTGGTGCTCAGTATGAAGCGGTTACTGTTGCATCAGCACTGCAATTTGCTACGCAAGTACTTAAAGCAGAGATTATTTTAATTTCGGTGGGGCCAGGTGTCGTCGGTACAGGAACACGATATGGCTTTACAGGAATGGCACAATCACATTGGTCGCATACAATCAGTGCACTTAACGGGAAGCCTATTTGGATTCCTAGAATGTCATTTGCGGATAAACGTAAGCGTCATAATGGCATCAGCCATCATACATTAACACCATTGTTTGAATTTACGTTTAAGCCTGCAATTTTACCTCTTCCTTATTTGCAGAATCATGAACGTCAAAATGTTATCGATCAATTGAAATCTTATCAATCTCAAACAAGTCATCACATTCACTATGCTGATGATGATCGTGTTTCTACAGTAGTAGAGCAGGTAGCCAAAAAGTCGATGCTACCAATTCAAACAATGGGACGTAAATACGAAGATGACCCTGTTTTTTTCTGTGCGGTAGCAGAAGCACTCAGAGTGGGTCTACAGTTAGCAGAATGAATTACATCAACCCATTGTTCCATCGTATCAAAGGACTTTTGCATTTGTTTTAACTTTGCTTGAATTTCCCATGCCTTTCCAGCCATAATAACACCTTTGTTATGAACGTACACTTTCATTATAGGACTCGTCCTTTCAAGTAGATTATGGTACACGTTTATGACGGGGGTGGAAGAAAAAGAACTGAAAGTTACACGAATACATATTTTGGAGGAGAAAATGGACCATTTATATGAAAAGACAGTAACAACTAAGGAAATCTTTAAAGGGAAAGTTATTGATTTAGAAGTACAGGAAGTAGAGCTCCCAAACGGAAAAATGAGTTCTCGTGAAATAGTTAAGCACCCAGGGGCTGTAGCAGTCGTGCCTATGACAAAAGAAGGGAACATTGTCCTTGTAAGACAGTACCGAAAAGCTCTAGGGAAAACAATTGTAGAAATACCAGCAGGGAAGCTCGAAAAGGGAGAAAGTCCTCTTGAATCAGCTGCAAGAGAACTGGAAGAGGAAACAGGCTATAAAACAAAAAAACTAGATTTTCTTTTATCTTTTTACACGTCACCAGGTTTTGCTGATGAATTAATCTATCTATATTTTACAGATGAACTTGAAAAAGGAACAGTGAATATGGATGAGGATGAGTTTTTAGATCTGATAGAGGTTAGTCTTGAAGAGGCAGAGAAAATGGTAAAGGATCAAACCATTCATGATGCAAAAACAGCGTATGCAATTTTATATATGCGGATGAAAGCAGGTTTCCAGTCATGATAGAGTTACGAGATTATGTAGCTGATTTACATATTCACATTGGCAGAACCCGTTTGGGGGCAGCAGTTAAAATAACTGCTGCTCCTTCTTTGACAATAAGCTCAATCATTCAATATGCAGTTCTAACAAAAGGGGTTGATATGATCGGGGTAATCGATTGTCATGTAAAGGAAGTCATACTTGAACTAGAAGAGAAAATAGAAAATGGAGAAGCATTTCAATTAGAGGGTGGTGGGATTCAGTTTCCAGGGGTAACATTGCTGCTAGGAACGGAACTGGAGTTACTAGATGAAAACTGCAAAGGACCTGTTCATGTGCTTGCCTACATGCCTACAATTGAAAAAATGAAAGAGTTTAGCGAGTGGTTAGCAAAAAGGATGACGAATCCAAATCTAAGCTCCCAAAGAATTTATGAAAATGCAAAAGTAGTTCAATTAAAAGTACGAGAACTAAAAGGGTTGTTTATACCAGCACATGTGTTCACTCCTTTTAAGAGCTTATACGGAAAAGGAGTAACATCGAGCTTAACAGAAGTGCTTGATCCTAAGTTAATTGATGCCATTGAGCTTGGCTTAAGTAGTGATACCAATATGGCTGATCAAATCGAAGAATTACAAGCATACCCATATTTAACGAACTCTGATGCCCACTCGTTAGAAAAAATTGCAAGAGAGTATCAAAAAGTAAAAATGAAACAACCGTCGTTTCAAGAGTTCAGGCTTGCTTTACAAAAGAAAAAAGGTCGAAAAATTAGTAGCAACTTCGGTTTAAATCCCCTTCTAGGCAAGTATTACCGAACAATTTGTGCGAAATGCTTAAAACAAATAGCGGAAAAAGGTTGTTCTGATTGTCAAACCTCAAAAATAGTTAAAGGAGTTTTTGACCGATTACTAGAGTTGAGATCCTCTGAGGGAAAAGAAACGGACCGTCCACCATATATCCATCAAGTACCGTTACAATTTATACCGAAATTAGGAAAGAAAACATTAAAGAAACTTAGAGACCGTTTTGGGACTGATATGAACATTATCCATTCCGTTCCGATAGAAGAGTTGTTACAGGTTGTATCAAAACCTGTTGCAGAAGCGATTATTGGTGCCAGAGAGGGAACTCTCTCTATTAATGCTGGTGGTGGCGGGATTTATGGAAAGGTTGCATCGAAGAAATAATAGGTGCGTTTCAATTAAATAGTTACTTCTATCTGTTTTCTATTGAATCGAATGGGTAGCTACACGCTAATCATAAAAACTATAGAAACATCATTGTCATAGATTCAAATCTCATCTCATAGAGTGAAGTAAGAGCAAAAGAGGAGGTCTTGGCATGATGAAGTACGGCTTACGTGAAATGATAGCTACCCATTTAGAAGAGAACCGAACGATCTATGTGTTTACAATCGTTTTATTTTTAATAGGGATCGTTTTTGGAGCAATCGTTGTTAATAGCTTGAGCTTAACGCAAAAGCATGACTTATATACGTATTTGAACCAATTTTTTGGACATGTTCAACAAGGCGAATTAGCGCAGTCATCGGCTTTATTTAGTCAGAGCTTTGCACATTATGCAAAATATTTTGGGCTAATGTGGATTCTAGGTTTATCGATTATTGGCCTGCCGGTTATTCTCGTTTTGCTTTTCTTAAAAGGAGTAGTTGTTGGTTTTACAGTCGGATTTCTAGTCAATCAAATGGGGATGTCCGGATTTTTTTTGGCGTTTGTATCAATCATGCCGCAAAATTTCATCCTAGTACCTGCGTTTATTATTGTAGGTACTGCTAGTATTTCATTTTGCTTGAAGATGGTTCGTCAACAATTTATGAAACGAACAAATATGCCTATTTTTCCGCAATTTCTTAAATACTCCCTACTTATTTTATGTGTAGGATCTGCACTTGCATTTGCTTCTGCATTTGAGGCATACGTATCACCTGTTTTAATGAAGTGGGTAATTGAATCTATGATATAATAATTATCAATTAATAATGATTATAACTTTATAAATAATAATCATTATCGATTGACACTGTTTTTTTGAATGATTATAATAAAAGAAGGGAAACTGCACGAGGGGAGGCATAACGAATGGAGAAAAGGCTCGAACGTATTAAAAAGCATCTGCACTCACAAAGTTACAAACTTACACCACAGCGGGAAGCAACAGTTCGCGTTCTTCTTGAACATGAAGAGGATCATTTAAGTGCAGAGGACGTTTACCTCCTCGTAAAAGAAAAATCACCAGAAATTGGACTAGCAACAGTATACCGGACGCTGGAGTTACTGGCTGAATTAAAAATAGTCGATAAAATAAATTTTGGAGATGGTGTATCTCGTTTTGATTTACGGCAAGAAGGTGCAGCTCATTTTCACCACCATCTTGTTTGTATTGAATGTGGAGCTGTTGATGAGATACAAGAAGATTTATTAGGTGATGTCGAAGAGGTCGTTGAACGTGATTGGAACTTTAAAATAAAAGATCATCGTTTAACATTTCATGGAATTTGTCATCGTTGCCATGATAAAGAAAAAACAGAAGATAAATAACATTAAAAAGCACCCACTGGATGTTGAGTCTTGGGGGTGCTTTTGTCTGTGTTTAACAATAGAAGATAACTTAATAATTATTGTAATGCGTATGGATTTATAGGTATATTCCATATGGTTTTTGGCATAGCTTGTAAAAAGGGGAATCGTACAAGAAGTCATAAGTGGAGGTATGTCCCATGAAATCTTGGTTTCGTTTAGTTATACAAACAATAAAAGTGTTTCTCTTATTTATGGGATGCACACTTCTCTTTTATTATGGTATTCTATGGGTGAGTCAAGAATACGAGAGTTATCATCGCTATGATGAGCCTCAAGGGAAAGCTGTGAAGGTTTTCCAGATGGAACAAGATGGAGGGGATCCTATTTCGTGGATTGAACGACTTATGCTGTTCTATCGAGAAGGTGAGTAAGCGAATGACTCCTAATTAAGGTGATAGAGATGGAACATGAAAGAAACGAGTTTTTACATTACATACAATTGGAACGCAGGCTCGCAAAAAATACGGTTCAATCGTATGAACGTGATCTGAAACAGTACGAGCTATATGTAAGAAGTGTCGCAAATAAGAAAAGTGTTCATGATATTGATCAACTAACGATTGTTGAATATTTGCATTCTTTGAAAGAGCAAGGGCGTGCCGATACAACGATCGCGAGAACCATTGCATCAATAAGAGCATTCCATCAATTTTTGCTTCGAGAAAACTTAACGAGTTCTGATCCTTCTGTTCATCTAGATATTCCAAAACGTACAAAACGACTGCCGCAAATTTTATCTGTGCAAGAAGTTGAGGCCCTACTTAATGCTCCCTCTGGAAATGATGTGTTCTCAATTAGGAATCGCGCAATGTTGGAAACATTATATGCTACTGGGATGCGTGTGTCGGAGTTAGTGAATGTAACGGTCACGAATACGCATTTAACGATGGGGTTTGTCAGATGTATTGGCAAGGCAGGAAAGGAGCGAATTATTCCGCTAGGAGGGGAAGCGACGAAAGCTTTGCAAAAGTATCTTGAAAGTAGTCGGCGAAACCTCATGAAAAACAAACAGCATGACGTTTTATTTGTTAATCATTTAGGAAGCCCGTTATCTAGACAGGGTTTTTGGAAAGTTTTAAAGCAGCTTGCTGCCATTGCTTCTATTGAAAAACCTTTAACCCCGCATACATTGAGACATTCATTTGCAAGTCACCTGCTCGCAAATGGTGCAGATCTTAGAGCGGTTCAAGAGATGTTAGGACATGTAGACATTGCGACGACGCAAATTTATACACAGGTAACAAAAGCAAAAATGAAAGACGTCTATGCTCAGTATCATCCAAGAGCATAGAATTTTTACGTCTTATGAGGTCAGACTTCTGACAACACCACTTTGTTCAAGTTGACACGAGAATAGGGCATAGTATGTAATAAAAGGAGGAATTTAACAGTGAGTAATTATCGTTATGATCGAGTATTTTTAATTGTAATGGACTCCGTTGGAATTGGTGAAGCTCCAGATGCAGCCGAATTTGGTGATGTAGGCTCTCATACACTTAGGTCTATTGCTGAAAAGATGAATGGATTAACGATGCCGAACTTGGCGGCACTCGGTTTAAGTCATATTCGAGAAATAAAAGGGATTGAAAAAGTAGACAGTCCTCTAGGGCATTATGGGATTATGCAGGAGGCATCAAGCGGGAAAGATACGATGACGGGACATTGGGAACTAATGGGCTTACATATTAAAGAGCCTTTTCGTGTTTTCCCAGATGGATTCCCTAAAGAACTAGTTGAGGAATTGGAGCGTCAATGGGATAGAAAGATGATTGGGAATAAAGTGGCTTCAGGAACAGAGATTTTAGATGAACTTGGAGACGAGCATGTGAAAACAGGAAATTTAATCGTCTACACTTCAGCGGATTCTGTCTTGCAAATAGCGGCTCACGAGGATGTCGTTCCGATTGAGGAGTTATATGACATTTGCGAAAAAGCACGTAAGCTTACTCTCGATCCGAAATATATGATTGGTCGTGTAATTGCAAGACCTTTTGTAGGGAAAGCGGGCGAGTGGAAACGAACGTCTAATCGTCATGATTATGCGTTAAAGCCTTTTGACCGTACTGTTATGAATGAGCTTGCAGATAACGGGATTGATTCCATTGCACTTGGGAAAATTTCTGACATTTATGATGGAGAAGGTGTAACAAAAGCGATTCGAACGGTATCCAATGACGATGGGATGGAGAAATTACTTGAGACAATTCGTAAGCCTTTTACTGGGTTATGCTTTATAAATTTAGTAGATTTTGATGCGGTATATGGACATCGCCGTGATCCAATTGGTTATGGAAAAGCATTAGAGCAATTTGATCGCCAACTTAAGCAGGTAATGGAAGAGCTTAAAGAGAATGACTTACTAATCATTACTGCTGACCATGGCAACGATCCGACACATCATGGGACAGATCATACGAGGGAGTTTGTACCATTAATTGTTTACAACAAGAAGCAAACAAGTGCGAAAGACCTTGGCGTGCGTACGACATTTGCTGATGTTGGGGCAACTATTGCTGATAACTTCGGTGTTCCGCTTCCGAAACATGGGGTAAGCTTTTTACACGAACTTTAATTTAGGAGGAAAAATAGTGACTAAAATTACAGAGACAGCTTCATATTTACGAGAAAAAATGACCGTAACACCATCTATTGGCTTAATTTTAGGTTCGGGATTAGGTGTATTGGCAGATGAAATTCAAAATCCAGTAAAAGTATCATATAGTGAAATTCCAAATTTCCCAGTTTCAACGGTAGCTGGCCATGCAGGTCAACTCGTATTTGGAATGCTAGAGGGAAAGCAAGTAGTAGCGATGCAAGGACGTTTTCATTTTTATGAAGGGTATAGCATGGACGTTGTTACTTTTCCAGTTCGAGTCATGAAAGCTTTAGGTGTCGAACAAATTATTGTAACGAACGCAGCAGGTGGTGTGAATGAATCATATGAGTCAGGTAACTTAATGATCATTAAAGATCATATTAACAACATGGGACAAAATCCATTAATTGGACCAAATGATGAAGCCTTTGGAGTGCGTTTTCCGGATATGTCTAGTGCCTATTCAGAACGTCTTCGAGAGCTTGCGCGAGATCAAGCAGAAAAACTTACTATTAACGTACAGGAAGGTGTGTATATAGGAAATACGGGGCCTTCTTATGAAACACCAGCTGAAATTCGTATGCTTCGTACGTTAGGTGCTGACGCTGTTGGGATGTCAACGGTTCCTGAAGTGATTGTTGCCCGACATGCAGGACTAGAGGTGCTTGGTATCTCATGTATCTCCAATATGGCAGCAGGGATATTACCTCAGCCTCTTACACACGATGAAGTCATTGAAACGACAGAAAAAGTAAAATCAGACTTCTTATCCTTAGTAAAAGAGATTGTGAAAGAAATGTAAGAGAAGTAATTAGAACAGTTTTTGTAAGGAAAGAACAGAGTCAGTTGAAGTAAGAAATCGTTTCATCGGTCAAAGAAAAAAAGGATGTGACGCAGATGCGAATGGTAGATCTTATTGAGAAAAAAAGAGATGGTCATGAATTAACGAAAGAGGAGATTCGCTTTGCTATTGAAGGCTATACAAGTGGAAATATTCCAGACTATCAAATGGCTGCTCTTGCGATGGCAATCTTCTTTCAAGACATGACAACAGATGAACGGGCGGAATTAACAATGGCGATGGTCCAATCAGGTGATCAAATTGACTTGTCCGCTATCGAAGGGGTTAAAGTAGATAAACATTCTACAGGCGGAGTAGGTGATAAAACGACGATCGCTTTGGCCCCGCTTGTTGCGGCTGTCGGTGTTCCTGTCGCTAAAATGTCGGGACGTGGCTTAGGACATACTGGTGGGACGATTGATAAGCTTGAAGCCATTCCAGGATTTAGTGTCGAAATAACAACTCAAAAATTCACTGAATTGGTTAATAAAAATAAGCTCTCTGTTGTCGGCCAAACAGGTAACTTAACACCAGCTGATAAAAAGCTATATTCGCTAAGGGATGTAACAGCTACAGTAAACTCAATCCCTCTTATAGCTAGTTCGATTATGAGTAAAAAAATTGCTTCAGGGGCTGATGCAATTGTCCTTGATGTGAAAACAGGTTCTGGCGCATTTATGAAACAATTGGATCAATCAAAACAACTGGCACAGGCAATGGTGGAAATTGGAAATAGTCTCGGTCGTGAAACGATGGCGATTATCTCTGATATGAATCAGCCTCTTGGATATACGATCGGAAATGCACTAGAAGTAAAAGAAGCAATTGAGATGCTTCGAGGTGGTGGACCAGATGATTTGCGCGAGTTATGTTTAACGCTTGGAAGCCAAATGGTTTTTCTAGCAAAAAAAGCAGAGTCTATTATAGAAGCACGTCAACAACTTGAGAATGCTATTGCAGATGGAACGGCACTTGAAGCATTAAAAGTATTTATCGAAGCACAAAATGGAGACCCTTCCGTAGTAGATCATCCTGAGACCCTTCCCGAAGCTAGCTACAAAGTAGAAGTGTTAGCAAACCAAGCTGGAACTGTTTCAGCCATTGTAGCAGATAAAATCGGTACTGCCGCGATGTTACTTGGAGCAGGTCGGGCAACGAAAGATTCAGAAATTGATTTAGCGGTAGGAATCGTTTTACATAAAAAAATCGGTGATATTGTTCAAGCAGGGGAAGCGATAGCGACGTTACATGCGAATCAAGAAAATGTAAGTAATGTCATCGAAATGGTGCATGCTGCGTATTCGTTTACGGACGGAAGAGTCGCTAAGCCGACGCTTATCTATGATGAGATTCATTGATGAATTTTAGTGAAGAGCAGGCTCTGTGGGGTCTGCTTTTTTGTTGCGCAAGTAAATTAGAGGTTATGGTGAGTGAGAAAGAGGGGAAGTTACGACGAGAAAATTTACAAATACGCAGAATAATCTCGTAATAAGTAGAACAGGCATAAAGAGGGAAGCCCACTTCATGCCTTAAAAACAGATTATTTTTTTGTGACAGCTTCTAGTGCAACTTCCATCATGTCACTAAATGTTGTTTGGCGTTCTTCAGAAGTCGTTTCTTCACCAGTTAAAATATGATCACTTACTGTAAGGACAGAAAGTGCTCTTCTGCCAAATTTAGCAGCAAGGGTGTAAAGAGCAGCCGATTCCATCTCAACAGCTAAAATACCGTATTTCGCCCATTTCTCTAATTCTGCATTGTCATTATAGAACATATCCGCAGTGAAGACATTCCCTACTTTTAGATTTAACCCTTTTTCAAGACCGGCATCATACGCTTGTTTAAGTAAATCAAAATTAGCAGTAGGGGCGAAGTCTAATCCACCGAATGTTAAACGATTCATTTGCGAATCTGTCGAAGCGCTCATTGCTAAAATGACATCCCTTACTTTAACATCCTTTTGAATCGCTCCACAAGTTCCAACACGTACTAAGTTTTGAACATTGTATTCTTGCATAAGTTCATTAATGTAAATAGAAATGGAAGGAACACCCATTCCTGTTCCTTGAACTGAGATACGCTCACCTTTATATGTACCGGTAAATCCTAACATGCCTCTTACTTCATTATAGCAAACAGCATCTTCTAAAAATGTTTCAGCTATATATTTCGCTCGTAGTGGATCCCCTGGAAGGAGAATCGTTTCTGCTATTTCACCTTGTTTTGCTCCAATATGTACGCTCATTTATATGCCTCCTATGACCTCTGGAAGGTAGGTTAGTTTCTTAATTACTATAACATAAACAAGCTCCATCTCAAATTTTAGGATTCGATAAGGAAATCACCTTTTTCTTTTTTGAAATAAAAAAGCCTGCAATTAGGATAGTTCCTAATTACAGGCGCGCGTCGTGTTAACAAATATCTTCTTCTGTCTCAGGAGAAGATATTTGTATTTACTGTCTGCTGGTTCAACCTTTTTATCATCTGGATTCCCAATTAGAAATGAATTAACCACTGAGCAAATTGATAATATAGTGGAATTCCAATGATCAGATTAAATGGAAAAGTAATACCAAGTGCAAGACCTAAATAGACGGATGGATTAGCATCAGGTACAGACGTACGTAAGGCTGCAGGTGCTGCAATATAGGATGCGCTCCCAGCAAGAACTCCCATTAAAGTCATTCCACCAAGAGAAAGTCCGATGACATTTCCTACTAGAACCCCTAAGATTCCACCTACAATCGGCATGATAATTCCAAAAAGAAAAAGCTGTGGACCTTGTTTGCGAACTTCAGGTAACCTTGCACCAGCAGTTAACCCCATGCTAAGGAGAAATAGAATAAGCACACTGCCATATAGATCAATAAACAATGGCTGGACTGTCGGAAGTGCTTGCTCCCCAGCAATGAGACCAATGAGGAGGGCACCGAGTAATAGCAAAATACTTTTTCCAAATAAAGCTTCTTTTAATACTTCCTTATCAATCCAAGCTGTTGCAGGTGATGCAAAAGCAACAGTTTTTGGTGAATAGGTCTGTCCTTCTGATTTCTTTTGTTCCATCACTTTCAAGAGAATTAATGACACGATAATAGCTGGACTTTCCATTAAAACAACCATGGCGTTCATAAACCCTTCATATGTCGTTCCAATTTGATCAAGAAAGGAAATTGCAGCCCCGTATGTGACAATACTTACCGATCCATATGTCGCGGCAAGTGCAATGGCATTCTTTTTATCAATTTTGATTGTCTTTAAAAGAAGCAAAGCCACGATGGGCAAAGTAGAACCTAGAAATAGTGTGGCAATTACAGGAGAGATGACCTCTTCTAATGAATATTTGGATAACTCAATCCCTCCTTTTAATCCAATCGCAACTAGTAAAAATATGCTAAGTGTTTCACTGAGTGCGCTTGGAAACTTTAAGTCAGACTTAACGAGAGCGGCGAATAAGCCTAGGACAAAGAACAAAACAACAGGTGACAATATGTTTTGAATCATAATTTCATACATCGTTTGAATCCTCCTTTATGACTATTTAAATATAAAAAAACCGCCGATTAGGAAGTCAGTTTCATCCGAAGTAGACGCTACTGCTTTCATAATTGGCGGTTTATCTTTAACGAGGCATTAACGCTTTTTAAAGATCTCCCTTATTCATTTAAGTTAAAGTTTTCTCTAAGTCGGCTGCTAATTTAAAAACCATTAATCGTTCGCCTGTTTTTGTACTTATATCTGTATGAAGCGTAATGACTTCAATCCCTACAATTTCTCGGATCAGTTCACCTAATGTATCACGACCAGACTCTACAAGTTCACAGCGAACTTTTTTGATCGATAATCTACCTTCATCTTTCTGACAAAGCGCATATTCAGCAGGGGTTAACACCCCTTTGAGCGTCACGATTATCATGTCACGTAGGATATCAGTTTTTACAGAAACGGATCCTCTCCCTAAGAAATCCTTTTCCCACTGGGTTAGGGATTTTGAAATTGACGCTTCTAACGATCCTTTTGTTCGTATCATTAAAGATACCTCCTAAAAATGTGTAGACGAGATGATACAAAAAAGCATATTTCTTCAAGTGATAGGGAAGAAATACGCCGATTTACCATAAATGATTAAGTTTAGAAGTTGTTTCAACTTTTTCATCTTATCGATTTACATCAATAAAACGCTAAAGAGAACAAGACTTCTTTGCTTCTCCATTTGATCTCTCGGAATCTAAGTTATTTAAATCATAGCTTGAGATTAGAAAGGTGTCAATGCTTAATTTTATAGCGAACGCCTATTTTTCAGATAATTTTGGTGGAGAGATTGTCGAATTTATTTTTTTGAAATATTTTTTCAAAAAAACAATTGTCGTAATAGTAAATATTCTTTATAATGATGAACAATGAGTTAAAACCAACTCATTTTCTTGGTTTTTTCTGCTAAAGAAATAAATGAATGGATAGGGGGGGAACGATGAAGGAAATAAGAGTACAAGCTTCTCCTAGCTACTATGCTTGTGAAGTAGGAGTGTATGGCGGCCTGCAATCTTTGTTGATTGAGGGAAAAGTAGGTAGAGCGTTGTTGATTCATGGAGAAAAATCACTCGAAGCTGCTAATAGGTTTTTACCTTCTTTTGATCAGCTAGAAGTTCATTTTGAACAATATGTTGGCGAATGTTCATCGAGTGAGATTGAGCGTTTTACAAAGGTAGGTTCAACAAAGGACTGTGATGTCGTCATTGGGTTAGGTGGCGGAAAAGTGATGGACTTAGCCAAAGCCGTTGCAAATGAGATGAATGTGCCAGTCGTTTTGCTTCCGACGCTTGCCTCACAGTGTGCAGCATGGACACCGTTAAGTGTGATCTATTCCGATGCAGGAGATTATTTAAAATATACTACTTTTGTGAAGAATCCATGGGTTGTCCTTATTGAGCCGACAATTATTGCTTCCTCGCCTCTCTCGTACCTACGTGCGGGAATAGGAGATACATTGGCGAAATGGTACGAAGCTAAGGCCTTAACAAAAGACTTAGGTAATATGCGAGTACCTGTGAAATTATCACTCCAAACAGCAAGTCTTTGCCAAGAGCTGATACTTAAGGAGAGCGAGCAAGCTTTGGCTGCTCTAACGAAAAAAGAAGTTACACCATCCTTGTTAACCATTATAGAAACGAATATAATGGCAGGTGGTCTTGTTGGCGGATTGGGAGATGAATTTGGTAGAATAGCTGCGGCGCATTCTATTCATAATGCTCTAACACAATTCGAAGAAACTCATCATGTCCTTCACGGTGAAAAAGTAGCTTATGGTATACTTGTTCAACTTGCACTTGAAGGTGAGCTGGATGAGATAGAGAAGTTGCTTCCTTTCTATGAAAAAGTTGGCTTGCCCGTTTCCTTAAAGGAATTAGGCCTAAAACAAAATGGTGAAGCCTTAGTCTTAGAGGCAATAGCCAAAAAAGCACTACATCCAAGTGAATCGATTCACTTTATGAGTCAGTCATTCACAACAACTCAGGTTGTTCACGGAATTAAAACCGTTGAAACATATAAAAAATAAATAGATAAAAAAGGGTAGGAGAGAGCAAAATGAAAAAAATATTAATTTCTGCGTTAACAGCTTTATCAATGATTGGCCTTGCAGCTTGCGGTGGTGGTGGTGACACTGGTACTGGTGAATTATCTGAAGATCAATTAAAAGTAGGGGTAACTGCTGGACCTCACGAACAAATCATGGAGAAAGTAGTTGAATTAGCAGCTGAAGAAGGTCTTGAGATTGATATGACCGTTTTTACAGAGTATGTAATGCCAAATGTAGCGCTTGATGAAGGTGAGTTGGATCTGAACAGCTTCCAACACAAGCCATATTTAGATAACTTTAAGGAAGAGCGTAATTTGGATTTAATTGATGTGGCTACAACCGTTAACTTCCCAATGGGAATCTACTCTACAGGACTAACAGATGTAGTTGAGTTACAAGAAGGTGACAAAGTTGGTTTACCAAATGATCCAACAAATGGTGCGCGTGCGTTAATTCTTTTTGAAATTGCTGGTCTAATTACACTTGATCCTGATGCTGGAGTTACTGCAACAGTAAATGATATTACAGATAACCCACATAATTTAGAATTTATTGAGCTTGAAGCGTCACAAATCCCAAGACAATTAGATGAGTTAGCTGCAGCTGCTATTAATACAAACTTTGCTATTGAGCACGGGTATGTACCGACAGAAGATTCTATCTTCATTGAGCCAAGTGATTCTCCTTGGGTGAACGTACTTGCTGTTCGTACAGAAAATGAAAATGATGCTGTGATTCAAAAATTTATTGAAATTTACCAATCTGAAGAAGTAAAACAATTTGTTGAGGAAGAATTTGCTGGTTCAGTAGTAGCTTCATGGTAAGGTAATATATGAGAGTGGGTGACAATTGTCACCCTCTTTTTCTATTAAGGAGTTGACGAATATGATCGAATTAAAGCATGTATCAAAAACATTTGCGTCAAAGAAAAACACGGTCAAGGCACTAGACGACGTTTCTATTCATGTAAAAAAAGGTGAAATATATGGAGTGATTGGATATAGTGGTGCTGGTAAGAGTACACTCATTCGTTGCGTGAATATGCTTGAAAAGCCGAGTGAAGGAGAAATTGTCGTTAATGGAGTATCAATGACTAATTTATCGACCAATAAACTTCGTGAAGCAAGACAAAACATTGGGATGATCTTTCAAGGGTTTAACCTTTTAAAAACAGCTACTGTTTATGATAATATTGCGATTCCATTAAAGTTAACAGGAATACCTAAAGCTGAAATTGATGAAAGAGTAAAAAGGTACTTAGCAGTAGTTGGCCTAGAAGCGAAAGCTGATTCATACCCTAGTCAGTTATCAGGTGGTCAGAAGCAACGTGTGGCAATTGCCCGAGCTTTGTCTCATGAACCAGATGTATTGTTAAGTGACGAAGCAACAAGCGCTCTAGACCCAGAAACGACTGAATCAATTTTATCTTTACTATTAAAGATTAATAAAGAATTTGGAATTACAATCTTGTTAATTACTCATGAAATGCATGTCGTTCAAAAAATTTGCGATCGAGTAGCTGTAATGGAGAATGGAAAAGTTATTGAAGAAGGAAAGGTCATTAATATCTTTTCTAAATCGACTACAGACACAACGAAGAAATTCATTAATAGTCTGTTTCCAGAAGATATTCCAGCTGAAGTTATTAATTCATTAAGTGAACAAGGTCCAGTCATTCGTTTGTCCTTTGTTGGTCAATCAACTGGTAAACCAGCTCTTGCTGAAGTATCTAAGAAGTTTGAAGTGTACACAAATATTTTATCTGGAAACATCGTTCAATTGAAAAATGAGCCTTATGGCCGAATGGTTATTCACCTACAAGGAACAAAAGAACAAACAGAGGCGGCCATAACGTATTTAGAAGCAGAGGGTGTACATGTAGAAAGGGTGAATTTGTAGCATGTTTCAAGTAACTGAATTTTTAGATCGTTGGGGAGACCCGATTTGGAAAGCGACCATTGAAACATTTCAAATGGTTTCGATCTCATTATTAATTTCCATTATTATTGCCTTGCCATTAGGAACATTACTTGTTTTAACAAGACCAAATAAAAGCTTAGAAAATAAGTACGTTTATCAAGTATTAAATATTGTAATCAATATTACTCGCTCAATTCCATTCATTATTTTACTGTTCTTTATTTTACCTTTTACAAAATTTATTGTTGGAACATCAATGGGTGTTAAAGGGGTAATCGTGCCACTAGTTGTTTACACTGCTCCTTACATTGCAAGATTAATGGAATCCGCTCTACTTGAAGTCGATAAAGGGGTACTTGAAGCTTATGAAGCAATGGGAATCAAGACAAGACATATGATTTGGCATGTTATGGTAAGAGAAGCACGCCCTTCTCTTATTTTAGGTTTAACTATTGCAACAATCGGGTTGATTGGTGCAACCGCAATGGCAGGGCTAGTTGGTGCTGGTGGTCTAGGAGACTTAGCATATCGTTTCGGTCATTTACGTTATGAACCAGAAGTTATGTACGCAACAGTCATTATCCTAATTATTCTTGTACAAGGTATTCAGTCGATAGGTAACCGCGTTGCAGCTAGATTGAAGAAAGATTAAGAGAGGCAGGGGCAATTATGTCACAAACGATCGGTTTTAGGTCTCCTGAGGAGTGGGAGCAAGTTGCAAAAGAACGTTTAGATAAAGGGGCCTTTGAATATATTCAAAGTGGAGCTGGTGCGGAAGAAACTCTTCAGGCAAATATCGAAGGATTCAGAAATTGGAAAATTGTTCCTCGTGTTCTTCGTAACGTGTCAAAAATTGACGTGACAAAAACGGTTCTTGGAAATTCTGCTCCGGTCCCATTTGCTCTAGCTCCAGTAGGATTTCAAACGATCATCCATCAAGAAGGAGAGCTAGCTGCAGCAAAAGCCGCTGCGGCCCACCAAGTTCCGTATACCGTTAGTACGGTTTCTACAAGTTCAATGGAAGAAATAGCTGAAGTAATGGGAGAGGTTCCACGCTTCTTTCAATTGTACTGGCCAAGTGATGAAGACATTGCTCTAAGCTTTGTGAAGCGAGCTGAGAAATGTGGTTACTCAGCTATTTTTGTTACAGTAGATACTCCGATGCTTGGTTGGAGAGAGCAGGATAAACAAAATCAATACTTTCCATTAAGGGATGGGCAAGGTCTAGGAAACTATTTAACGGATCCTGTCTTTAAAGAGAAGGCGAAGATCACTTCAAGTGAAGGAAAAGAAGAAGCGATTAAAGAAGTAGCCGCTCGCTTGTTTAACCCATCATTAACATGGGGAAATATAAAATGGTTACGTACGAAAACTAACCTACCCATTGTCGTAAAAGGGATCGTTCATCCTGACGATGCTAAATTAGCAGTTGATTATGGCATGGATGGGATTGTTGTTTCAAACCATGGGGGAAGACAATTAGACGGTTCAATAAGCAGTATTGAATCATTACCTACAATTGTGGATACGGTAAAAGGCCAAATCGAAATCATTTTTGACGGCGGGATTCGACGAGGTACAGATATAATAAAAGCCCTTGCCTTAGGTGCTGATAGTGTCTTAATTGGTCGGCTGTATGCTTACGGTCTTACAGATGGCCAAGTAGGAGTAGAAACAGTCATTACACAATTAAAAGCTGAATTACAAACAGCCCTAGCTTTAACTGGTGAAACAGAACTGTCTTCTCTACAACAGGTAAAATTGATAAGAGTGTAAATACTTAAACGAGTGTCTTTCTATTAATTAATCACGAGTTTTGTAAGAATACGTGATGACTAATGAACAGGCACTCTTTTTTTGACTATAAAATATGAAACAGCTTCCTCTAAATAGTCTATAAGTATACAGGTATAATGTTACGATGTCGAAATATGTATTTTTTACTTGTGAATGAAGGCATACAATTTCGTTTCAGCTTTTGGGGATATGTTCCAAAATAATGATACGTAGCATCAGTTTTCAACGTGACGAGTAGACTAAAGCCCCGATCTTAATCAAGGTCGAGGCTCTTTTTGTACTTTTTGAAGAATCACTCTCATCACATGGTTTTGTTTATTCAGGGCGTTCAAAAGCTTCTGAAGCAAGTGCGACAAGCGTTCGGTCATCCATTGGAGGATTATGTAGGCCAGCCCGAACATCGCGATAATAGCGTTGGATCGGATTTTCTTTAAATAAACTTTGAGCTCCAACTACTCGCATTGCGCGGTCGACAATGTTTACCGCACTGTTAACAACATGATATTTTACCGAACTTAATTCAGATTGCATCTCGAGGCGTTCATTTTGAGAACTTGTATCCCATTTTTTTGCAACACCATAAAGAAAATACCGTGCCTGAATTAAATCCGCCTCATTTTCTCCTATTTTGACTTTAACGTTGGGGAGATCTTTTATCGCTGATGATAAGCTATTTGGAGAATATGACTTTGCAAAGTCAATCGCAAAATTTTGAGCAGCTTGGGCTATTCCTAAATAGCAAGCCGGAATATGCAAAAGCCAGCCAGCTGGACTTTTCTTTCCAGGGTGAATGACCTCAAGAAAATGATCTGCTGGTATACGAACATTTTTTAAATAGA
Organism: Halalkalibacter sp. HAAS-P013; assembly: GCF_056619925.1. Lineage (NCBI taxonomy): Bacteria > Bacillati > Bacillota > Bacilli > Caryophanales > Bacillaceae > Halalkalibacter > Halalkalibacter sp. HAAS-P013. The sequence goes on along the minus strand of NZ_JBWQTU010000002.1, from coordinate 249,205 downwards.
GATCATGACTTGCTGTTCCTCTCATGGCAATGGAATTCCATGTTTCTTCAATCTTTACTCCTGGGGCTGAACGATGAATTAAAAAATTTCCGACCTGACCGTCTTCAATCGTTGCTGAAACGATAAAATAATCAAGCGCTGGTGCCATAGATGTAAAGCTCTTTCTGCCGTTAATAACCCAGCTATCTTTTTCGTTTTTTGCAGTGGTCGTAGGCTTTCCACCGCGAGTAGGACTGCCTGTTTCAGGCTCTGAAGCTGCAGCATTTAATAACTTCCCTTCATGTAATACCTCATAAAGGACGCGGTCTAGAATATTTTCAGGCCATGATCTATTTTCAATAATTTGAGTCATGATTCCCATATGCCATCCAATGGATAAGGAAGTTGAACCATCATATGTAGCAATCACTTCTTGTAAAGATAGCCAGTCAGCTAATGGGAGACCTGCTCCTCCAAAATCTTTTGGAATCGTTAGGGTTGTATAGCCAATTTCTTTAAGCTCTTGAATGTTTTCCATTGGAAATGTATTTTCTTCATCATGTTTTTGTGCACGAGACAAAAAGGCCTGAGCAGTTTGATGAACGATATGCTTTCTCTCTTCGTTTGAATTTACTGTTTGTAGTTTCATGAGTCCTCCTCCGTTCACTCGGTTTTTACCAGTTTATCACAAAGGAGGGGAGATTAAGAATGAATTACCCGCAATGGAAATTGTCCATAAAAATAAGGTTGTTCAATTGGCAGAACAACCTTTGTTATATTAAGGCCTGATGAATACAGACGTACCTATTGGAACGGTGTGAGCTAATTCTTCAACATCGTGATTAAACATTCGTATACAGCCTCGTGAGACATAATGTCCAATTGATTGAGGATCGTTTGTACCATGAATTCCATAGTGTTTCTTTGACAAACTCATCCACATTGTACCAAAAGGTCCTCCTGGGTTAGGGGCTTTGTTAATTATTATAAAATCGCCAACAGGTGTTTCATGCAGAATTCGACCAAGCGCAACGGGATATACCTTTTGAATTTGATCTTGAAACATAAGTGTTAATGTTAGATTCGCCAGTGAGACGTCGATGGAATATGGGATCGTTTGTGGGGAGGGGAGACCAGGTATATTAATTCTTTGCCCAACAAGAATAACATTTGGATTTATACTAGGATTTGCTGAAATAATTACTTGCAAAGGAACTCGGTAATCTTCAGAGATTGAAAATAACGTTTCCCCAGCTCGAACGGTATGAATCATGCAGAAGCCTCCTTTTCCTTTTTGTTTTATCGTATGAAAGGATAGAGTAAATAGAACGAAGATAATAAAATGTGAACTTACCTATTAGTAGTTCTAAAATAGGGTATTAATGCGTGGTGTTTTAGATAGAAGAGTTTGATCAAATTATCAAGGTTGGTTTGAGAATCTGTCATGAAGTACTCGGGATAGAATTGGGTTGATCAAGCTTCAAAAGAAGTTATTTGGACCTCGGTAGCTTCCATTTTGTGTGTAAGTTTGCTATGCTTTTTATATTAATACGGTTCCAATTACTTTTCTCAGCTAATTGATACCTACTATCATTGTAACTCTTTTTGGTATTATGGTTTAATATAGGTAATACAAAACTAGAAGGGGAGAATAACAATGAGACCATTGCAAATTTCTGCTGAAACAGCGAAAAAGCTCGCGGATTCGTTAAAAGTTCCGATTGAACAAATTATGCACATGCCACAACATATTCTATTGGCAAAACTAGCTGAGTTACAAGAGAAAGAAAGTGAGAAGAAAGAGTAATATAGCGTTAATATATTAGTAAAGAGGTGTCTTGATACATATTAAGTTTCTGCCCCCTTAATTACTGAGGATACATACACTGTACCTCATGATTGGGAATCAGAACCTTATGAGACACCTCTTTTTAAATTGAGAAACCGATATGATAAGACTAATCCGGCCATATAGAGAGTTAAAGCAAAATAGGCGGGAAGCAAATGAATAAATGTTGTATAACCAATAGCAAAATGCACAACAATTCCACTAACAAATGCAGGAATCCCTCCGATAAATAACAGCCACCATACCCAACTATTTCCTTGGTGGTATCCCCACAAAGAAACCATTAAAACGAGAAGGCCTACACTTAAGAGAGCACTCCCAAAACCAGCTCGATCATGAGCGATAACTGGAATGAGCCGATCATTAAACGATTGAAGCATTTCAGCTGGCATGCAAAGGTAGAGTAGGTCGGTTGGAACAAATACACTTGTTATGCCGATGTAGGAAATGATGATCCCACCAATGACGAAGGAGAAGCCGAGCAGGACAAAGCAAAATTGTCCATACAAACTTTTTTTCCAAAGCCGATCATTGTATCGGTTTGAAGAAGAAGGTGTCCCCGTTACCCTTTTTGTTTTTATATAACCTGTTAAATAAACTGGTAGCAATACGAGCCAAAATAGTATGTGAAGCCAATCAAAATATCCGTAGCCAATAAAAAGAAAAACACCTAAAAATCCAATAATAGCGGCAATGTCCGTTGCCTGTTTCGCCCAAAGCATTCCATTACGAATACCATATCTAGCTAAAAACATATAAATGATTCCGCCTGAAACCATTGTTCCCGCGAGTGTCATTCGATCGTGAGCCATAAATAATAGGATGCGTTCGTTGAAATAATAAATCGATTCACGAGTCATGCCTAAGAAATACTCATCATAGGGAAGGATAATTGTCGTCATACTAAGAATTAGAGCAAATAACCCTCCGATCATAATAAATAGCCCAAAAAGCCAATACCACCCCCAGCCTTGATAAGATACAGGAGCTACGTTAATCTCATCAAGCTGCGCCTCTTTAATTCTCTTTGGCAGTCCTGGACCAGCAAAGACGTAACCGTGAGATAGGAGAATCATGTCCGCACCTGCATGTAATAGCTCTAATGCATCCCTAGGTTGTAAAACCCCTCCAACAGTGGTGATTGGCAATGAAAAGTGATGTTCTCGCAAAAATTTTAACGTTTGTATATGTGAAGAAAGAGTTTCCTTATTTTCTTGCTGATTTCCCTCTTCCAGAACCAGACCTGAAAAAATTTCTTCAATCTCATGCCACTGTAGGTCTTCAACTTGATTTTCTTCGATAGCAAGTAAGGTTGGTTTGCTCGTAGCATGAGATAGTGACAGTGTACGAATGTCAGTGTCGATTAGAGAGTGATTTGTCATATCAATAATAAAACCATCAGTAAATGGCGCTAAGCGCTTAGTGATTTCTTCTAAATGCTGATCGTTTGCAGTTAACCGAATAAAAATAGGCTTATTTATATTGTACTTTCTTAATTTCGTTATAACTTGCTCTACACTTAACGTTGGAGTGGATTCACTGAAATCAATTCGTTGTTCTAAATGGTGAATGATTGGATTCTTTTGACTTGGGATAGACTTTTTGCCTACTGGTCCTACCTCAATAAAGCCAAAACCTAAATTTGCAAAAGCTTGTGTTCCTGATAAGTTGGGGTCTATTTTACAGGACAGACCGATTGAATTCTCAAGTTCGACTTGTTGAATGTTTTTCTTAAGAAGCTGGGAAGATTCTTCTCTCCCTAAAAAGTGAATCACTTGTTTTCCACCAGGCGTGGTAGCAATTCGGTTCATCGTTTTATGAATAAATTCCCGCGATATCTTTGCCGGAAGTTTTGATAATACTGGTTTAAATAACACATGATAGGACCAATCCGGCATTCTAGATTCCTCCCATATGAATAATTATTATCATTGTAGCATCTTACTAAATAAAAGAGTGACAGCTTAATAAAATAACGCGCATTTTTGCTTATAATAATTTGTTTTGTTCTAGTATTACTGTTTTTTAGGTTCAAGCAATCCGTACATAAAAAAGAAGTGCCTCCTTAAGCACTTCTTTGCAAGAGCTATATTAATATCCTTTTTCGTAATCGACAAGGTTGACAGAAAGCGGATGATTCCTTAAATAATCCTTTAGATTTGGAATAAGAACTTCATCCATTACACGTTTATCATAATACTCAGTCGAACCAGCTGTATGCGGAGTAATAATAACATTATCATGATCCCAAAGCTTCGATTCTTCAGGAAGAGGCTCCTGTTCAAATACATCTAAGCCAGCCCCGGCAATCTCTTCGTTCTCAAGAGCAGCTAGTAAATCAGCTTCAATAACAATTTCCCCACGACCAATATTAATCAAAAATGCGCTCGGCTTCATCAATTTAAATTGCTCAGCAGCAAATAGATGTTGCGTGTCTGCTGTAAGGGGTAGTGTGATGACGACATAGTCGCATCTAGGCAGAATGTCGTTTAAGTGACTTGGTGTATAAATTTCATCTACATTAGGGGATGGCTGTCCTGAATGTCGAATGCCAATGACATTCATACCGAAGGCTTTAGCAATCTTTGCTGTTTCTTGACCAATCGCACCTACCCCAATAATACCAATTGTTTTCCTATGAATTTCAAGCTTCATATGCTCATGGTGCCATGTTTTAGATTGTTGATTTTTTACATAGGTATGTATTTTTCTCGTTAGGCTAAGCATTAATGCAAATATCGTTTCTGAAATAGGGTAAGCATGAACGCCGTTAGCGCTGGTGATGTGAACTCCTCTTGATTGTAATTCAGAAAGAGGAAGGTGATTTACACCAGCAGACCAAGTTTGGATCCACTTAAGGGGGGTTTGGTCTTCTCGGATAAGGAGATCCTTTATTTCGACTTTCCACCCTGCTATGATTTCAGCATCTTTAATATGTCCTTCCCAAATCGAACGATCTCTTCCAACTATTATTTCCCATTCAGGTAGAATCATATTTAGCTGTTGTATATAAGTGTCTTCAATATTTTGTGTGATAACTAATTTTCTTTTTGTCATCTCATTAACCTCCGGACAAATACTGTTTCTTTTTATATTATCAGAAAGTTATGTATAAAGAGACGAATGTTCGTTAAATTCTTGATGATTGTTTAAATAAAAAGGGTGACCAATTATTTTTCAGTCACTCATTTCAGAATTCCTTACAAGTCACCCTTTTTATTTGATTAAATTAATGAATGTTTGGATCAACAAAGCGACCGTAGTCAGGAATCGCTACCTTATCAAAATCTGCTGCAAGTTTATCAAGGCTTTTAGTCAGTTCTTCTCCGTACATCGGTAGGCCATGTCCGGTAATAGCAACAGTAGGTTCGAGATGTTTTAAAATACCAACTGACTCCCATGCTGCTTCCCAATCGGTCGTTAAGTACCTAGGAGGACCATTCATCTCTTTTTCTTGTGTGAGTACTTTATAAAGTGAGTCTTGTTTGACAGTCACAAAGGCATCACCGGCAATTAGTGCGTTGTCTTCAATCCTGATGAAAGAGCAATGTCCTGGAGTATGACCAGGAGTGTGGATCCAACGCCAACCAGGCATTTCAGGAATGCGATGATCTTTAGGTAATTCCTTTAGACGGCTTCCGATTTGTGATGGACCATTCGGGAATATGGATGACATTTTTGCAATTAGTCCGCCTTCCACGCTCTTATCTGGCTCAGGATAACTTCTTTCACCTGTTAAGTACGGAAATTCTGCTGAATGGGCATAGATTGGGACATCCCATTTCTCTGCTAATTCAACAATTGCTCCAACGTGGTCAAAATGACCGTGAGTTAAAACAATTGCTCGAGGCGGTTGTACTGAACCAAATTTTTCTTTTAAAGCATTTAAAATGTTATCTGCAGATTTTGGCATACCGGCATCGACTAATACCCACGCGTTGGCTTTCGTTGGGTCTCCTACAAAACAAACATTTACTACTTGAACAGGCAAACAATAGATTTGTGGTGCTACTTCTTGAATGACGCCATCAGTAACAGATGTAATCGGAATAAATTTATTATCTTCGCTATAATGCATTTCCTGATCCACGTAAAGATCCCTCCTATAATGTTCTGTTTGACCGCTTTTAGTTTTTAACCTATATAAAGTTTTATGTAATGGACAATAAAAAACTTATTAAGAAATGCTATAATGGAGAATATTTATCTAGGAGGACGTCACAGTGTTTAAACACATTCACCATATAGCTATCATTTGTTCAGATTATGTGAAATCGAAGCATTTCTATGTGAATGTTTTTAGGATTGAAAATGATTAACGAAACGTATCGAAGCGAGCGAAACTCATATAAATTAGACCTTCAAATTGGAGACAGTCAAATTGAATTATTTTCATTCCCAGAGTCTCCGAAAAGACCGAGTTATCCTGAGGCAAGGGGATTAAGGCATCTTGCTTTTGAAGTAGATGATGTTCAAGCGTGTAAAAAATGGTTAGAGGAGCAGGGGATAGTAGTAGAGTCTGTACGAATCGACGAGACAACTGGAAGGAAATTCACTTTTTTTTCTGATCCAGATGGATTACCTCTAGAAGTTTATGAAGCCAGTAGCATTCAGTGAGAAAACTTTTCCAACAAAAAAGTTGCATAAGTTGATATGTTTCTCACACAATAGTTACTGAAAACGAACAAAGCGAGGTGAACAGAAATGGCAAGCAACAACAGTAGTAACCAATTATTAGTACCTGGGGTTGAACAAGCTCTAGATCAAATGAAGTATGAAATCGCTTCTGAATTTGGGGTACAACTTGGTGCAGATGCAACTGCACGTGCGAACGGTTCTGTTGGCGGCGAGATCACCAAGCGTCTAGTTCAACAAGCTGAGCAACAACTTGGCGGTTCACAGTTTTAATTAAAAACTTTACCCTAGCCCACAAATGTTAATTCTTTTAAACCCCGTCATGTCATATGGCGGGGTTTTTTGAATAATTTGTTAGCTTAATTTTGTGTAACCAATCGGATGTGTTTTGAAAAAGTTGTTGTTCCCATTTTGTATTAGTAAAAGTATGGTCAGCGCCCTCAATATACGAATAATTTTGGTTATTGGCTTTGGAAGATAGTGACCTTATGTAGGCTTCGGCATTATCTTTAGATACTTCCTGATCATTTGAACCGTGTAAAATACAAACAGTTCCTTTAAATGATTTTATAGCTTCTAGCGGTTGGTGCTTCTTTAAATCTGTAAAAAATTCGTTGCTTAAAAGAAAACCTCTATAATCAAACTCGCCGAAGATCGCAGCTGTTTCTTCAGCTTCTTTTCCTGTTATAGCTGTAATATCATCATAAGGGTTAGCAACTGGCGACCATAAAACAATATGTTGCAACTGTTGTATTTGAGAAGCGGTTAAAGCGGTAATCGCTCCTCCGAGGCTATGACCTACTAGGAGGATGTTATTTGCATCGACGAATTGTAAATTAGCGACATAATCAATGGCAGCCTTTAGTTCTGTAATTTGTTTTGTAACAGTGACATCGCGATAGTCGCCATCACTTTCCCCACACCCACTGAAATCAAATCGGAAACAAACAAAACCCAATTGTGAAAAATAGTTCGCTGCTTTCACAAACATTCGATGTTCTCCGACTTTGCTTCCGATAAACCCATGAACAAAGATAATAACCGGAGAAGGTTGATTTTGATGCTCTGGTTTGTGAAGAACAGCCGATAATGTATTTGAATGGAAACGAATTGCTTTAGTCGTCATTTCTGGCACCTCTTTATAGTCTTATAATTAGTAAGTATAAAGGAAGTGGGCGTTGATCTCAATTAAAATATACTAAAAAGATCGGATTTGTATGTATTAATCAATAAAAAAAGTTTGCCTCAAAAAAATGTTGAGACAAACCGGCAAATTCCTAATCTTTAAATTGAACTTCTCCAATTATCGTGTACCTGATATCTTCATATCTTGCTTCTAATAATGTACTTGTATAGTCCATTTTATCCTTTGGCAAAAAGTAATTAGACGACTGACCGGTGAGTAACAATACATCTTTAAAGACATAGTAAGACTGAAGCATGTTTGGATCAGCTATAACTGTTTCGTCTAACTGAATAGTAAAATGGCTGTCATTTTTACAAATCATTACCTCGGTGTGTTGGACGCATTCATTCTCCTCTAACATGTTGAAATGAGAGTGAAGAGGATATGCATCATATAGAGCATGTAAAGCTTTCTCAACATGTTCTATATGTTCTGTTTGGACTTGCTGCTCGAGCGTCGAAAATTCATCCAGCTCCTCGGCACTTGGCAAAAATTCAGTACGGAAAAAACGGTCAAAATAACTTTCTTCTGTGTAGAAAAGCAACATTTCTGTTTCAAGTGTCGAGTAAGACCGGTCCCATGTAGATAGCCACGATGAATCCTCTACTTCTGACTTTGGGATGTCTGCAGCTGCCTCGGTGTATGTATGATAAGAGTTTTTTATATCATCAAGAGAACGAACAAATGGATCGGGAAGTAACGAGACATATATATATATGTATATGATCCCGAGGAAGAGAACAGTCACATATTTAAGACGATTTTCCTTTTTGCTAATGAAAAACAAACCGATATAGGCAATTACCGATAACAGCAAACTAACAAGAAACATAGCGTATGAAAGATAGGCTTCAAAGAACATGCCTAGCCCTCCGAGGGTCAGCATTGCTAAAAAAATAGCAAACTTCCACAATTTTTTGGTAATCGTCACATACCAGAAAATGAGCAAGGCAATAATGATAAAAATAATTTGTAAGTAATGTAAAATAATGAATCAGTCCTTTAATGTAATGTGGAGCCTCTAATGGAAGAGCCGTCTTCTATTATAAAGGTATCTCCTTCATATTCCCATGATAAAAAATCTGAGCTATATCTTATTAAATCATTAGGTACATAGTAATCATTTTCGTCATTTTGTATAAAAAAAATAATCTGATAATAAAGCAAAGGAGCTTATATAAAAATTAATCATTTACTCAATCAAATTCCCTTTTTTGGAGTTTCTCCTATCCTATCCTATCATACGCTTTAGTAGTTCACTAGCTTTCAGAAAGTGTCAAGAAAACCTCCAGAAAATGTATAAATACAACGGGAGTGGGAAAAATGGGGGGTAGCCAACTTGGGTGGGGTTTCCTCTTCTGGAAATGGAAAGTTACGCCTGAGGACGACTATGAATATGATATGGAGGTCGGATGGAGATGAGGAAAGTTCTATCCAGTATTTTAAGCGTAAGCCTTATTTTAAGTTTGATAGTACCTATGGCAAGCGCTGCAGAAAAACAAGCAAAGTTAGCGGAGAATGCCTCTTCAGCAATTGTCATTGAACGTGATACGGGAGAAGTTATTTTTGACAAAAATAGTCACGAGAAGCTACCTCCTGCAAGTATGACGAAAATTATGACGATGCTCTTAATTATGGAAGCCATTGATAGAGAAGCAATAGCTTATGATGATATGGTTCGTACAAGTGAATATGCAGCTTCCATGGGAGGTTCTCAAATCTTCTTAGAACCTGGCGAGGAAATGAGTGTAGAAGATATGCTAAAGGCAATTGCTGTTGCCTCTGCAAACGATGCATCTGTTGCAATGGCTGAACATTTAGCTGGAACCGAAGAAGAATTTGTTGTCATGATGAACGAAAAAGCAAAAGAGTTAGGACTAGAGAATACAAACTTCGTTAATACAAATGGTCTTCCGGCAGAAAATCATTATACAACTGCTTATGATTTAGCGATGATTTCAAAAGAACTCTTAAAGTATGACGATATAACGAAATACACAGGTATTTATGAAGATTATTTACGAGCTGATTCAGAAGAAGATAAATTTTGGCTTGTTAATACGAATAAATTGGTTAAGTTCTATCCTGGTGTAGATGGATTAAAAACAGGCTATACCCGTGAAGCAATGTATTGTTTAACGGCAACTGCTGAGAAAAATGGGATGCGAGTCATTACGGTTATTATGGGGGCACCATCTCCGAAAGAACGAAATGCTCAAATTACGTCGATGCTTGATTATGCATTTAGTCAATTTCAAGCACATAAGCTTTATGATCGTGAGCACGTATTAGCTGATGTTGAAGTAAGCAAAGGAGATAAAGACCAAATTCCTGTCGTCACATCTGAATCTGTATCAATCCTAACGAAAAAAGGAGTGAAAATAGACGATGTGACAGAACGTCTAGAAATTGAGGCGAATTTACGTGCACCAGTCAAAATGGGGGACGTAGTTGGAACGCTCTTTATCGAGAAAGAAGGGGAAATATTAAGTGAAACGCCTTTAATTGCTGGCGATGATGTGCTTGAAGCCTCTTGGTGGAAATTGTTTAAAAGGACACTAGCGAAATTTGGAGCAGCATAACTTGTTTTGACAACTTTTTACGAATGAAGACTAGTTTTGTCACCTTGCAGGAAGAGCAAAGGGAAAAGGCGAAATTCTCTCTAGCAAAGACCTATAGTGAATATTTGTAACAGAACATTCACTATGATAACTCATACTTGTGAGTGAACTAGAGGGAGTGATTGAAATGAGTTTACAAACTGATTTAGAACAAAAAGGTAGTGTGTTACTCGTTAGGTTGCAGGGCGAACTTGACCACCATACGGCAGAGGAATTACGAGGTCAAGTTGAACAAATACTCACTGACGGTCAAGTAAAGCATATTGTCTTAAACTTAGAGTTATTATCGTTTATGGATAGTTCTGGTTTAGGTGTGATTTTAGGTAGATACAAGCAAGTGAAGGCTAATGGGGGGGAAATGGTCGTTTGTGCGATATCCCCATCTGTGAAGCGCTTGTTTGAAATGTCAGGACTGTTTAAAATTATCCGCTTAGAAGACAGTGAACAATTTGCTTTACAAACGTTGGGGGTGGCTTAACGATGCAAAATGTAATGGATTTGAAGTTTTCAGCCCAGAGCCAAAACGAGTCGTTTGCACGTGTGACAGTGGGAGCGTTTATTGCTCAGCTTGATCCAACTATGGATGAGATGACTGAGATTAAGACGGTTGTATCTGAAGCTGTCACGAATGCTATCATTCATGGATATCAAAATCAGCCGGACGGAATGGTCTATATTCATTGTACGCTTGATAATGGAACGATAGAACTCACAATTCGTGACGAGGGGATGGGCATTCAAGACATTGAGGAAGCGCGCCAGCCTCTCTTTACAACAAAACCAGAACTTGAACGTTCAGGTATGGGCTTCACGATCATGGAAAATTTCATGGATGAACTGCAAGTTGTATCTGAACCTATGATTGGTACAACTGTCTTTGTAAAAAAAACACTTACAAATAGCAAAGCTATGTGTAATTAAGGAGTTTTGCCTATGGATGTCGAGGTAAAACAACAAAAGAAGAAGCAGGCACATTTTTCTGATTCCGAAGTAAAGGCGCTCATTGCTAGGAGTCAGGATGGGGACCAAGATGCTAGGGATTTAATAGTTAATCGTAACACGAGGCTTGTTTGGTCTGTTGTTCAACGTTTTATGAATCGGGGCTATGAAGCAGATGATTTGTTTCAAATTGGCTGCATAGGGCTCATCAAATCCGTTGATAAATTTGATCTGTCTTATGACGTGAAATTTTCAACGTACGCCGTCCCAATGATTATCGGTGAAATACAACGTTTCCTTCGTGATGATGGAACGGTTAAGGTAAGTCGGTCCATTAAAGAGTTAGGAAATAAAATTCGCAAAATGAAGGATGAAATGACGAAATCATTAGGACGAACGCCGACAGTGAACGAAATTGCTGAGGCATTAGAAATTACACCAGAAGAAGTTGTGTTTGCAGGTGAGGCAAGCAGATCCCTTTCTTCCATTCATGAAACTGTCTATGAAAATGATGGGGATCCAATTACGTTGTTAGACCAAATTGCTGATCAAACGGAGACAAAATGGTTTGATAAGATTGCACTAAAAGAAGCCATTCGTGATCTTGATGAGAGGGAGCGGCTGATCGTTTACCTTCGTTATTACAAAGATCAAACACAATCAGAAGTGGCAACGAGGTTAGGAATATCCCAAGTTCAAGTATCAAGGCTTGAGAAGAAAATTCTTGAGCAAATGAAGCTTGAAATGGGAGATGTGTAGATAAAAAGAGTACCCATTTTGAAGGGCACTGAAAAGGTGAAACCGACCTTTTCAGTGCCCTCTTTTCTTATTCTTTTGTTGCCTTTAAGTGAAGAGTAATTACTACTTCAGGTTCTATTTTTACTATGAAAATCAGGATGTATGTTTAAGTGTAAATAATATTTAAATAAATATGAATCCTTTCTGCAAGGTCTTGCGTCTAATGTGTGAATACGAGTTGTAGTTACAACCAATACTACGAAAAGTACATTTAGAAGAAAAGTAGGTGCAAGTTTATGTGTGGCTTTGTAGCCTGTATTTTTGATGAACCGCAAAAAAGTGATTATAAACTAAAAGAAATGAACAAAATGATTCCTCATCGTGGACCGGACCAAGAAGGGTATATGCGTGGAGACCATGTTCAATTAGGATTTAGCCGCTTAAGTATTATTGATTTAGAAGGTGGCTATCAACCTCTTTCCTATATGAACGGGCGATATTGGATCGTCTTTAATGGAGAGATTTATAATTATGTTGAATTAAAGCAAGATCTTTTAGCTAAAGGCAAGCACTTTGAAACGGATTCGGATACAGAAGTGATTCTTGCTCTTTATAGTGAAGTAGGAGAACAAGTTGTACAGTATTTACGAGGAATGTTTGCTTTTGTTATATGGGATAGTCATGAAAAGAAGGCGTTTGCTGCGCGTGATCATTTTGGAATTAAACCTTTATTCTATAAAGAAGATAAAGATAGTTTTATTTGTGCTTCTGAAAAGAAAAGCTTAGAAATTGGGGACGAGATGTCAGAGATTAATTCACAAGCACTCCATCATTATCTGTCCTTTCAGTATGTTCCTGAACCATACTCTCTTACCAAAGATATTTTCAAGCTAGAACCTGGACATTATTTTGTTAAGAAAATAGGGCAGAAGGCAATTATAAAATCATATTTTAAACCGATGTTTAGCCCCGTTAACAAAACGGAGGAAGACTGGGTATCACAAATTAGAGAAACGATGTATGAGTCAGTCGAAAAACATATGCGTAGTGATGTACCAGTTGGCTCATTCCTTTCAGGAGGAATTGATTCCACGATCATCGCCGCCATTGCTAAAGATATTAAACCTGATCTAGAAACATATTCGGTTGGCTTCAGCCAAGATGGCTATAGTGAATTAGATGTCGCAAAAGAAAGTGCAGAAAAGCTTAATATTAAAAATAACAGCAAAGTGATTTCGGCACAAGAGTATTGGCAGGAATTACCTAAGATCATGTGGCACATGGATGATCCGTTAGCTGATCCGGCCTGTGTCCCACTTTACTTTGTTGCCAAGGAAGCAAGTAAGAGGGTGAAAGTCGTCCTTTCTGGGGAAGGAGCAGACGAACTTTTCGGTGGGTATAATATTTACCGAGAACCGCAAAGTCTAGCTTGTTTTCAGTACATTCCAACAGTACTAAAGAAAAATCTACGGAAACTAGCAGCAGTTTTGCCAGAAGGTATGAAAGGTAAGAGTTTTCTTGAACGTGGGACAACCCCACTAGAAGAACGATACATTGGCAATGCAAAGATGTTCACTGAATTAGAAAAGGAAAAGCTTCTTCTTGCTTATAATGCAGAATTTACAAATGAATTAATAACGAAAGATATCTATGATCACTCTTTTCATCAGCACGCTGTCAATCGCATGCAGCATTTAGATCTATGTACTTGGTTACGTGGAGATATATTAGTTAAAGCTGATAAAATGACAATGGCTCATTCGCTCGAATTACGCGTGCCATTTTTGGATAAAGAGGTGTTTGAGCTAGCCTCTCACATTCCCGCTGAGTGGAAAACGACAAATGGGACAACAAAATATATTTTACGTAAAGCTTTTGCGGGAATTGTGCCAGAACATGTATTTATGCGTAAAAAGCTAGGTTTTCCTGTTCCTCTCCGTCATTGGTTAAAAAACGAATGGTATGATTATGCTCAGAAGTTAATTTCGGAAAGTGAGACAGATGCATATATTGATAAAACGTATGTTCATCATCTCCTTGAAGAACATTGCTTGGCTAAAGCAGATCGCAGTCGGAAAATCTGGACTGTCTTATCTTTCATGATTTGGCATCAAGTCTATATGGAACAGAAGTATGATTACTCAAGTTGGTTAAAAGAGCGAAATAGGGAAGATGAAATAGTAAAGATCAGCATTTAAATGTATACACCGAACAAGAAACAGTATAAAGTTTCTTGTTCGGTTTTTTTACCATTTCTTAAAAAAGACTCCATTGCTAGAATGATATGTCGATTTACAGTCATACTAACGGTATAGTGCAATCATCTGTCTTATTTATACCTCACGTAGAGTACTGATTTTTCGTGTGGTAAGAAAGGGAAAGGTTGTTATGAGGAGGCGGGATCGGATATGGCAGTCGATGAGCAACAAAAAAAATTGTATCAAAAAAATATAAAGCTTTATCAACCCAAAAGTCATGTTCTAAAAAATGGATTAAAAGCTTTTTTAATAGGCGGCTTAATATGTACGATCGGACAAGGGATTAGTCGTATTTATATGACCTTTTTGCCTATTACTCAAGAGGAAGCTATGAGTCCGACTTTGGCAACGCTGATTTTATTGGCCGCTTTAGCAACAGGGTTCGGGATTTACGACAAGCTTGGTCAGTTTGCTGGGGCAGGTTCGTTGGTTCCTGTGACTGGATTTTCGAATGCAATGACGAGCGCTGCTCTAGAGCATAAAAGTGAAGGATTAGTGTTTGGAATTGGTGCGAACATGTTCAAATTAACTGGAGCCGTTATTGCTTTTGGTGTGCTTTCTGCTTATTTAGTAGGGCTAACTAGGATGCTAGTTGAAATGTTGATTAATTCGTAAAGGACGTGTTTGAGTTGGAGAGACGAGGGAAGCAAACATGGCATTTTGATCAACCTGTATACATACAGGGGGCTGGAACTGCAGTTGGCCCAGAAGAGTTAAAAGGTCCCCTCGGAAGCTATTTTGATGTAAGCTACGATAATTTGTATGCAGGGCAAGAAAATTGGGAGTTAGCTGAGCGTCAGTTAATGCAAGATGCAGTAGAGGTTGCATTAAAGGAGGCAGAAAAGAAAAGCGAGGAAATGGATTATTTTTTTGCTGGTGATCTGCTCAATCAAATTGTTACATCTAATTATTATGCAAGGGAAGTAGATGTTCCCTATTTTGGTTTGTTTGCTGCTTGTGCAACGGTTATGGAAGGAGTAGCACTTGCGGCACTTTTTGTAGATACAGGTACAGCTAATTTAACGTTAACGGCCGTAAGTAGTCATAATGCAACTGCTGAGCGCCAATTTCGTTATCCTACTGAATTTGCAGGGCAACGACCTGATTCATCTACATTTACTGTAACGGGAGCAGGTGCTGTCGTCATTGGTAAAAAGCCTTCTTTGATAAAAGTTACAGATGCAACAATCGGGAAGGTAAGGGATTATGGCATTAAACAGCCTTTTGATATGGGGTCAGCGATGGCGCCAGCAGCAGCGGATACTTTAATTACACATTTAAAAGAGACAAGACGTGAGCCATCTTATTATGATGTGATCGTTACAGGTGATCTCTCACGTGTAGGAAGTGGAATATTGCGCAAGCTAGTACAAGATAAGGGAATGACACTTGATCGGTATGAAGATTGCGGTGTGATGATTTATCACCAAGAGCAGCCTGTTTTTTCAGGAGGTAGTGGAGCCGCTTGCCCAGCTGTTGTCACATTTGGACATCTCTTTAAAGAAATGAAAGAAGGAAGGATTAAGCGAATGCTTGTTGTTGCAACAGGAGCGCTATTAAGTCCTTTAATGATCCAACAAAAAGAATCAATTCCAAGTATCGCTCATGCAGTTGCATTTGAACGGGAGGAGTAGGCATGTTTGAGTATCTTGCAGCCTTTGTCGTAGGAGGGTTTATTTGTTTTCTTGGGCAGATGCTGATGGATATTGGCAAGTTGTCCCCGACTCATACATTAAGCACGCTAGTGGTAGCGGGAGCTTTGCTTGATGGATTTCATCTATATGATCGATTGATTGACTTTGCTGGAGCTGGTGCAACGGTTCCTATTACTAGCTTTGGACATGCTCTTGTTCATGGAGCAATGTCAGAAGGGGACCGCTACGGTTTTTTTGGAATTGGTATGGGTGTTTTTGAGGTTACATCAGTCGGAATTTCCTCAACGATTTTGTTCAGTTTTTTAGTAGCAATCTTCTTTAAACCAAAGGGGTGATTAAATAATGGAGAGACGAAAAGTGATACTGATTACAGATGGAGATGAACACGCCAAGCAAGTTGTTGAATTTGTAGCTAAAGAAATAGGTGGGAGATGTATAAGTTACTCATATGGGAATCCTACCCCTATTAGTGGGGAAGAGATCGTCTCTCTCATTATGAAAACTCCTTATGATCCTGTTCTTGTTATGTTTGATGATTGTGGCCAGCGAGATGAAGGAGTCGGAGAAAAGGCGATGCACTTTGTAGCGACTCATCCACAAATAGAAGTACTCGGAGCCATTGCTGTGGCTTCTTCAACCCACTCTAGTGAGTGGACTCATGTAGATGTCAGTATAGACCGATATGGTCATTTAACAGAATTTGGAGTAGATAAGGAAGGAATACCAGATTTGGAAATAGGCAGAATAAATGGCGATACGGTTTATATTTTGGATGAATTAGATATTCCTGTTGTGGTCGGAGTAGGGGACATTGGGAAAATGGCCGGATTTGATGCGTTAAAAAAAGGAGCCCCTATTACAAAGCAAGCAGTGGAAACCATTTTGGAACGGAGTGGATATCATGAGTCAAGCACATGAAAAGAAAGAGACCCCGATATCACGAAATATTGTTGAAAATGAAGCTGAACTGAAAAAGAGACTTGGTTTTGGCACTTCGTTTGATGTTGGGGTTCGAACATTAACAGTTCTTGATAAGCATATTCAAATTTACTTTGTTAACGGATTGTGCGACATTCAGTTCATTATTGAACAGATTAGGGAATTGATGCTGTTAGAGTCCCGAGGGAGAGTAAATGAAACGACGAATGTACAACAAGCAATTATAAATCACCTACCGCATGTACAAGTGGAATTCGTTGATAACTTAGAAGAGGCAACGACTCAAATGCTTTCCGGTCTTGTTTTCATTCTAGTGGAAGGTGAAGATCGGGCAATTGTAATTGATGTTAGAAGTTACCCAACACGTGGACCAGAAGAACCTGATACAGAACGAGTTGTACGTGGATCTCGTGATGGTTATACGGAGAACATTATTATTAATACAGCTCTTACTCGTCGACGTATTCGAGACGATCGGCTAAGAAATGAAATCATGAGAGTAAGTCAACGATCACAAACGGATATTTGTATTTCCTATATTGACGGGGTAGCGGATCCAAAAATGGTCGAAATTCTCAAAAAAGAGTTACAAGCGATTAATATCGATGGTTTGACCATGTCAGATAAAGTAGTTGAAGAGTATATTGTGAAACAAGGATTTAATCCATTTCCACTCGTTAGATATACAGAGCGACCGGATGTTGCTGCGAACCATTTACTTGAAGGACATGTACTTATAATGGTCGATACGTCACCAAGTGTGATTATTACACCAACAACATTCTTTCACCATGTTCAACATGCTGAAGAGTATCGCCAAGCACCATTTATAGGGACAGCTCTACGGTGGACACGCTTTATTGGGATTGTGTTTTCGTTACTTATTTTACCATTTTGGCTGTTGCTTACGATGAATCCAGATCTATTACCAACAGCCTTAGATTTTATTGGCCCAGAAGAAACGACCAACATTCCTGTGTTTCTGCAAATACTATTTGCAGAACTTGGAATTGAACTACTGAGGATGGCAGCCATTCATACACCTTCTCCATTAGCTACGGCTCTTGGTTTAGTGGCAGCTCTCCTAATCGGGGAGATCGCGATTGAGGTTGGATATTTCACACCAGAAGTTATTTTGTATGTAGCGATAGGTGCCATTGGTATGTTTGCAACACCAAGTTATGAATTAGGGGTTGCCTTACGTGCTATTCGAGTGTTTCTGCTTGTTGCCGTTGCCACCTTTAAAGCACCTGGGTTTATAATTGGAATGACCATTTTTGTTCTATTCTTAGCATCAATTAAAACATTTGCAAAACCATATTTGTGGCCATTCCTGCCGTTTGACCCAATCTCTGCTTGGCACATACTTGTTCGTTCATCAGTACCATCCATGAGATTTCGACCAAGCTTTCTTCACCCGCAAGACCCAATCAAGCAAAAATCAGAATAATGCAAACAGACCCCGCTTTAGCAAGATAAAGCGGGGTCTGACCCCTACCCGAAGGGGTATATAGTTGATCTTGATCAAAACTCGTTATTATGATAAAGTATATACATTCATTTTTAATTTTCATGACTTTTAAGTAATGAAAGATATTATATATCACTGCAAACTGTAGTGGAGAATGATTGCCATTTAAGCAGCTAGTGTAGTAGCATTAGCTGCTTTTTTATAGGAATAAGGGTTGGTGGGGAAGCTGTCATTTTCAGCGTGAGTCAACTCTGTCGAATAGAAAAAAGGAGAGACCATGGATGTATACACACGGAACGAGTCAAATTAATGAACAAGGCCATTTAGTAATAGGCGGTGTTAATACAGTTGAACTTGCACAGCAATATGGAACACCTTTATTCGTTTATGATGTTGCACTTATTCGTGAACGCGCTTTGCAATTTCAAGAAGCATTTAAAAAGGAAAATGTCCCATACCAAGTAGCTTATGCGAGTAAAGCATTCAGCTGTATGGCGATGTTCCAGCTTGCTGATGAGTTGGGATTAAGCTTGGATGTCGTTTCTGGAGGAGAACTATTTACAGCGATTGAAGCTGGTTTTCCAATGGAACGTGTACATTTTCACGGCAATAACAAAAGTTTAGCAGAGCTTGAAATGGCTGTTAAAGCTCAAATTGGTTGTGTCGTAGTTGATAATTTTTATGAACTAGCTGAATTAAGCCGTATCTGTAAAGAGAAGAACTACAAAATGAATATATTACTAAGAATCACACCAGGAGTCGAGGCTCATACGCATGACTATATTTCAACAGGACAAGAAGATTCAAAGTTTGGTTTTGATCTTGTTAGTGGCCAAGTGCATGAAGCTGTTCAAAGAGCACATGAAGATGAGTGGTTGAATCTGTTAGGTGTGCACAGTCATATCGGTTCTCAAATCTTTGAAACAACGGGATTTGTAATGGCCGTTGAGAAAATGTTTGAACTAGTAGTTGAGTGGAAAGAGCGCCTTGGCTTTATCCCAACCGTTTTAAATCTTGGCGGGGGCTTTGGAATTCGTTATATTGAAGGAGATACGCCGCTTCCAGCAGGTGAATATGTGACCAAGATGATTGAAGTTGTTAAGCAAAAAGCTGCAGAAGCTAACCTTACGATGCCAGAAATTTGGATTGAACCAGGTCGTTCGCTTGTTGGGGATGCAGGGACGACGCTCTATTCGATTGGTTCTAAAAAACATATTCCAAATGTTCGTGACTACCTTGCTGTTGATGGTGGAATGAGTGATAATCTTCGTCCAGCATTGTATCAGGCAGAGTATGAAGGAGTTCTAGCAAATCGTGCAAATGAAGAAGCGACTGAAACATTTTCTATTGCAGGTAAATGTTGTGAAAGTGGCGACATGTTAATTTGGGATTTGCCTTTGCCAAAAGCAAACCATGAAGATATTTTAGCTGTATTTTGTACAGGCGCTTATGGTTATGCAATGGCGAATAATTACAATCGAATTCCACGTCCAGCTGTTGTGTTTGTTGAGGACGGAGAGGCATTTGAAGTGATTAGACGTGAGCGGTTTGAAGATTTAGTTCGGTTAGATTTACCACTTGTTAAAAAAGTAGCAAAATAAATGTATTGAATCGAAAGAAGACTGTCAACCGGTAAGGTTGACAGTCTTCTTTTTTATATTGTCTTAGTTCTTATAAAAAAAATGTTTACAATTGTTCGTTTTTGTTTGATAATTAATAACAAAGAACTAATTCTGGAGGAATTTTATGCTTTCAGTAGAACGTTATGAAAAGATACTTGATGAGTTAGATAAAAACAAAGCAGTTAAGGTTTCAGAACTTAGCAGTTTTTTAGGGGTCACTGATAAAACGATAAGACTAGATTTAGAGACACTTGAAAAAAAGGGACTTCTTAAGAGAATACACGGAGGAGCTGTGTTGTTAGAAGAAAAAGAAGACAGAATCTTTCCGATTGAAGAAAGGCAGTCAACGAATAATGAGCGAAAAATGGCAATCGCTTATGAGGCGATAAAAGGTATAAAAAATGGTGATACGATATTACTTGATGGGGGAAGTACAACCTTACAAATGGCTAAGTTATTAGGTGATTTTCCTGTAAGTGTAATCACAAACGATATTAAAATTGCCTTTGAATTGATAGGAAAAGAGAAAGTACAGCTTATGGTGTTAGGTGGTTCACGCATTGGAACCTCATCTTCTTTATATGGGGGGCAAGCCATCGATTTATTAAACCGAATACGAGCAAACCAATTATTCTTTGGGGCAACAGGAGTCTCCATCGAACATGGACTTACTGTACTTAACAGTTTCCATGTCGAATGGAAGAGGAAAATTATTGAATCTGCTGATCGCGTTACTCTTCTTGCAGATTCAACTAAGTTTGAAAAAGTAGGATTGATACAGTTTGCTACACTGGCTGATGTTGATTCTATTATTACGGATGACAAATTAGATACTTCAATACAGTCGAGCCTACAAAGTAAGGGAACTCCTGTAATCATTAGCCAAATGAAAAGTTAACTTTTTTCAAAAGATATATTGCCACTAACCCCAACTGGTGCTATACTCGAACTGTAACGAACATAAACGAACATTTATAGTATAAATGAACATAAAAGGAGGTACAGCAATGATAAAAGATCTTTATTCATTACATGGTAAAGTAGCACTAGTCACAGGTGCAAGCCGTGGGCTAGGTCAAGGGATGGCTGTAGGACTAGCTGAAGCTGGAGCTGATGTAATTGGTGCTGGCATAAGTGATATGAGTGAGACGAGCAGCCAAATTGAAGAGCTTGGTAGAAAATTTTATGAATTGAAAGCTGATTTATCCGAGCCAGATGCAGCTAAACAATTAGTATTAAATGCTGTTAGAGTAGCTGGAAAGATTGATATTCTAGTAAACAATGCTGGGATCATTCGCAGGTCTGATGCTGAGAAATTCTCAGATGAAGATTGGAATGCTGTCATAAATGTTAACTTAAATTCTGTTTTTCAGCTTTGTAGAGAAGTAGGCAATCATATGCTTGAAAATGGATCTGGAAAGATTATTAATATCGCATCAATGCTATCATTCCAAGGAGGTTTACGAGTCCCAGCTTACACAGCTAGTAAGCATGCAGTAGCCGGACTAACAAAATCACTTGCAAATGAGTGGGTAAGCAGGGGAGTAAATGTAAACGCTATCGCGCCGGGGTATATGGAAACAGACAATACAGAGGCATTGCGTGCAAATGAAGAAAGGAATGCTTTCATTACTTCACGAATACCAAAAGGAGAATGGGGGAAGCCGAAAGACTTGAAAGGGCCAGTTGTGTTCTTAGCGTCTGAAGCATCGAGTTATGTAAATGGACATGTATTATGTGTTGATGGCGGATGGATGAGTTCTTAATTTAGAAAGGGGAAGATGAAAAATGGAAATAAGACATGCAACGAGTCCAGTGGGGATTAAACAAAATACGACGGAGCAATTAAGAAATGAATTTTTAATTGAATCTCTTTTTGTAGCTGGAGAAATCAATATGGTTTATTCGCACTATGACAGAGTGATCGTTGGTGGGGTTATTCCTACTACACAAATATTAAAATTAGATGCTGGCGATGCATTAAAAACAGATTATTTTCTAGAGAGAAGAGAAATCGGTATTGTTAATATTGGACCAAAAGGAAAAGTAGTCGTCGACGGAGAAGAATTCGAATTAAATAAACGCGATTGTCTATATGTAGGTTTAGGGAAGAAAGAAGTGACGTTTCATAGTGTGGATCCAACTAACCCTGCACGCTTTTACTTAGTATCAGCTACAGCACATAAAGAGTATCCAACGAAAGTTCTTCCGATTGCAGATGCTGAACCAACGAAATTAGGGTCAGATAGTGAATCAAATAACCGTACAATTTATAAATATATTCATGATGGTGGACTGCAAAGCTGTCAATTAATGATGGGAATGACTTTGCTTGAACCAAATAATATGTGGAACACGATGCCTGCGCATGTTCATGATCGTCGCATGGAAGTATATTTGTATTTTGATATGGATGAGGAATCAAGAGTTTTTCATTTCATGGGTGAACCAAGTGAAACACGTCATCTCGTTGTGAAAAATGAAGATGCCATTATTTCACCTCCTTGGTCGATCCATTCAGGTGTTGGTACGAAAAACTATACATTTATTTGGGCAATGGCTGGTGAAAATTATACGTTTAAGGATATGGATTTTGTGAAGATGGAAGATTTAAAGTGATTTTTAATAATAAAAAATAACAACGTTGTCATTTTAGTTGAGTAGGAGGATTACATGTCTAAACCATTTATTCACGACGATTTTATCTTAAATAGTGAAGCAGCAAAAATTCTTTATCACGATTATGCGAAAGAAATGCCAATCTACGATTATCATTGCCATATCAGTCCAAAAGAAATCGCGGAAAATCGTGCATATGCTAACCTATCTGAGATTTGGTTACACGGGGACCATTATAAATGGCGAGCAATGCGTACACTTGGGATAGATGAGCGCTTCATAACAGGAGATGCTGATGACAAAGAAAAGTTTCAAGCATGGGCAAAAGCTGTTCCACAAACAATTGGAAACCCACTTTATCATTGGACTCATATGGAATTAAAACGTTATTTTGACATAGATATCTTATTAAATGAGGAATCTAGTGAAGAGATTTGGAACCATTGCAACCAAGTCCTACAAAATGGATTAACGACTCAAAAAATTTTAGAAAAGTTCAATGTAAAGGTTGTTTGTACAACAGATGATCCGGTTGATTCATTAGAGCATCATCAAACGATTAAACAAAACGGAGTGATTCAGACAAAGGTGCTACCAGCATTTAGACCAGATAAGGCTGTTGAACTAGCAAGGCCTGAATTTAATGAGTATATTAATAGATTAGCAGAAGTTTCAGAAACAGAAGTTGTAACGTTTGAAAATCTATTAAAAGCAATAGAGAAACGAGCTCACTATTTCCATGAGCATGGCTGCCGCCTTTCTGATCATGGAATTGAGACATTGCCGTTTGAGCCAGCTACTTTTGAAGAGGCATCTCAAATATTTAATAAAGCTAGGGCAGGAGAGTCTATTGATTCAACAGACGAAAAGAAATATAAGACATTTACCCTTCTGTTTTTAGGTAGGTTGTATCGGTCCCTCGGTTGGACGATGCAATTACACATCGGTGCGATCCGGAACAATAATGAGCGAATGTTTAGTAAGCTTGGTCCAGATACCGGATTTGATTCCATTCATGATTTTAATTTGGCGAGACCTCTTAATTCATTCTTAAATGAATTGGATAGGGAGAATGAATTACCAAAAACAATCATTTATAATTTAAACCCAATTCATAACTATGTGATTGCAACAGCTATTGGAAACTTCCAATCTAGTGAAGCAAATGGCAAGATTCAATTAGGGTCTGGCTGGTGGTTTAACGATCAAAAAGACGGGATGCTAAAGCAGATGACGGATCTTGCAAATCTAGGATTATTAAGTAGCTTTGTAGGTATGTTAACAGATTCAAGAAGTTTTCTTTCTTACCCTCGTCATGAATATTTTAGAAGAGTTCTTTGTGATTTAGTAGGTGGATGGGTAGAAGCTGGTGAAGCGCCTCGAGATTATAAGTTACTAGGTAGTATGATTCAAAATATTAGCTATCACAATGCTGATCACTATTTCGAAATGAAGTAACAGGAAATCCCTACTCTTGGAATTAATAAGAGTGGGGTTTTTTATTGTGAAAATACTTTATCATAGCCACTGATGGATGAAACAAGAAATGTTCCTCACACATTTAAATACATAAATTTTGGTTGAAAGTAGAAAGTTATGTATAGAACTCATAGTGAAGGGACTACAACTACATGAAAAAAATCGTCATTATTGGTGGTGCTGGTACCGTTGGAAAGCAATTAGTAGAAGGGTTTCGACAACACCATCAAATCACGGTTGTTGATAAACAGAATGCTTTTGATTCAGAGATTGACTTCGTTCAGGCTGATGCTACCAATTTACAAGAACTCATGGAAAAAGTACCAAAAGCAGATGTGCTTATTAACCTTCTCAATACAGAAACGAAGCATGCACTGGAAGATGTGGATACTTTTGAACAGATGACAAGTATCTTTTTTAAATCTACTTATTACATTTTATACACAGCAAATCAAAAAGATATACAAAAGGTAATCTTTGCTAGTACCAATCATGTAACTGATTGTTATGAGGATGAAGGTAAGTCTATTTTAGGCAGAGAAATAACAGTGAAAGACTACCCTTGCTCAAAAAGTTTATATGGGGTTTTAAAATTTGCTTCAGAGCAAGTAGGAGCCTTATTTTCCAAGGAAGAAGGACTATCGGTGATCAATATACGCATTGGTTCAGTACCAAAAGATGTGACAAAAGAAGATATTGAGAAGAATGACCGATTAAAACATACGTTGTTAACAGATACTGATCTCATTTCTTTGTTTCGAGCTGCAATAGACTCAGATGTTACATTTGGTACGTATTATGGTGTATCGGATAATATTGATAAACCATGGGATATGGAAAATGCAAAAAAGGAATTAGGATATAAATCAGAAGAGAGTACGAGCGATATATTGTAGTGGACATAGAACAAATAAATATTAATAAATTTCCTAAAACTGTTGAGAGACCTTAACAGTTTTTTGTATTCTGATCTAATGATTATCAAAAAAGTAAGCGCTGACAAAGTATTTGAGAACCTAATGTAATGATTATATACGTACTTTCCTGCTCCTTTTATAATCAAGTCAAGAAAACAGTATCTATATTAAGAGTATACGTGGAAAGAATGGTTTTATCTTTTTAGTAGACTCAGTTTGGAGGTTCAAGTTTTCAATGATAACAATTTATTTAGCGGGTGATTCAACGGTCTCTAATTATGAGAAGAATAGAGCACCAAGAGCTGGTTGGGGACAAACATTACAAAGTTTTATGAAGGAAGAAATAGTTATACAAAATGAAGCAGCATCAGGAAGAAGTTCAAAAAGTTTTATTGATGAAGGTCGATTAGACATGATTGACCGAACAATTACAAATGGGGATTATTTATTCATTCAGTTTGGCCATAACGATTCAAAGGTAGATAAAGAAAGGTATACAGAGCCATTTACTTCATTTACATCTTACTTATCATTATATATTGATGTTGCAAGAAAAAATCATGCCTATCCGTTACTCATTACACCCGTACAAAGAAGAAGTTTTACTGAAAAAGGTGAACTTCAAGAAACTCACGGAATCTATCCTGAAGCAATGAGAGAATTAGCGAAAACACTCGCAGTTCCATTGATTGATTTAACTAAGAAAAGTAGAGAGTTATTTGAGCGATTAGGGCCTGAACGAACGAAGGATTTATTTCTATGGCTTGAACCAGGTAAGCATTTGAATTACTTAGAGGGGGGTCAAGATGACACTCATTTTTCCGAAGAGGGGGCTAAAAAAATAGCTGAGCTTGTAGTGGAGGGGATCATTGAACTAAATTTACCTTTAGCAAAATACACGAAATAAGCAGGAGGGACATGATGTCGACAACAAAAAATGAACTTGATATTGCATTGCCCCAAATTCCAAATAGACAATTTTTTATTACAGATTATGGTGCAGTTGGTGACGGTATTTTTGATAATACAGAGGCAATTGCCAACACCATTAACGCTTGTAAAAACGCGGGAGGCGGAAAAGTCATCATTCCACCTGGTGTGTGGTTAACCGGGCCCATTCAGTTCATTAACCACTTAAACTTACATATTGAAGCGGGCGCAATCTTACTATTTACGAAGGATTTCAACTCGTACCCTCTTATCTTATCCAGTTTTGAAGGGGAAGAAACTATCAGGTGTCAATCCCCCATAGATGGTGAGTATTTACATGATATTGCGATTACGGGAAAAGGAGTCATTGATGGATCTGGCGGGGCTTGGAGGCCGGTTAAGAAATTTAAAATGACCGAAATTCAATGGACAAAGCTGATCGAATCTGGAGGAATTGTTGATGGAGAAGGAGAGATATGGTGGCCAACTAAGCAAGCTTTAGAAGGGGCTAGCGAGATACAGGATCTCCGAAACAGTGGTTCAAAAAGAATTGAAGATTTTGAGCAAATACGAGATTTTCTTCGCCCTAACTTAGTAAGTTTAAGAAACTGTCAAACGATATTAATAGATGGGCCGACATTTCAAAATTCACCGGCTTGGTGTCTTCATCCGTGGATTTGTGAACATATTACGATAAAAAATATTACAGTACGAAACCCTTGGTATTCGCAAAACGGAGATGGTTTAGATATTGAATCATGCCAGTTTGGCTTAGTAGAAAATTGTGTGTTTGATGTCGGTGATGATGCAATTTGTATTAAGTCAGGGAAAGATGAGGCAGGCAGGAAACTTGGAAAACGTTGCGAGGATATAATGATTCGAGGATGCCAAGTATATAGTGGTCATGGTGGATTTGTTATTGGAAGTGAGATGTCGGGTGGTGTAAGAAATATAACAGTGAGTGAATGTTCTTTTTTCGGAACAGATGTTGGTTTAAGGTTTAAAAGCAAGAGGGGCAGAGGAGGGATCGTAGAAAACATTTCAATAAAGAACATTCGAATGACCAATATTTCGGATGAAGCGATTGTTTTTCATATGTATTATGAACATGTAGGGGATGAGATTTTAATAGAGGAAGAAGTTTCTATAGAAACACCGATTTTCCGTGATATAGAAATGAAAAACATTACATGTATGGGCTCTAAAAATGCGATTGTATTAAAAGGGCTTCCAGAATTACCTTTGGCTAACATTAAGTTTGAAGATGTGACGATTACATCTGAATATGGAATGACTAGTTCAGAATGTGAAGGCATCCAATTTACTAATGTATCGTTGAATGTTGAAAAAGGGCCTTTACTAACATTAACAAACAGTATAAATGTTGACCTTATTAATTTACAAAGTAAAAGTTATAAAGAAACGTATGTAGAAGTATCAGGAGAGAAAACAAAAAATGTAAAGTGTTTGTTTGGATTACCAAATGCAAAGAACTTAGTTCACGTAGGAGAGGAAGTAGACGAGAAACAGGTTATAGTGTAAAGAGTTATAAGTGAAAATAACAGGGGGAGTTACTATGTCTATTGGTGTTTTAGCTCATTTAGTTGGAAAGAGCTCTTATCATGAACTTGCTGAAAAAGTAGCTTCATATGATTTTGGCCATGTTCAATTAGCTTTATGGAAAGCGATCGGCAATCATGACTTTAGCAAAGCAGGAACATTAAGTCCTGGATTAGTAAAAGATATTTATCATGAATTTCAAAAACGTGGTGTTTCTATTTCTGTTTTGGCATGTTATCTTCATTTATTTGATAGAAATGAAGACAAACGAAGAGAAAATGTAGCAAGATTTAAGGAACTTATAAAATATGCTTCTTTATTTCATGCACCTATTGTTGCTTGTGAGGTAGGAAAAATACAAGGTGTTACTGCGTTAGACGAGGATTGGAGAGCATTAAGGGACTCTTTTTCTGAGTTAATTGAAGAAGCGGAAAAATGGGGAGTAATCATTGGGATTGAGCCTGCGAATGAGCATTTAATTGGTACAGCTAAACAGTTGAAATGCCTAATACATGAGTTCCCCTCTAGTCACATTGGAGTTGTTTTAGATCCTGGTAATTTGCTTACAAAAGAAAACTTTCATGAGCAAGACATAATAATAGAAGAAGCGTTTGAATTATTAGGTGACCGTATTGTGGCCTGTCATGCAAAAGATCGTATCATCGATGAGAACGGGGAAATTAAGACAGTTAGACCAGGAAGGGGAAACCTAAATTATCCGCTCTATTTTAAATTACTTCATGAGTATAAGCCGCATTGTGAAATAATATTAGAAGCGACAAAGCCAGATGAGATGGTTGAGACGAAAAAGTTACTTGAAGAAATAAGAGAGAGTGTTTTAACTGTAAAATGAGGAGACCGAGCCTAATTTCCTAGTGTGTTTATGCTAGAGAATTAGGCTTTTTAGTTAGATGAACATAACTTAAATTTTCATGAACAAATTATGTCCTATTATGTTATAATGACTTACATATTGTTTTAGATTTTTAACAATTGTATGACATTTAAGATAACTGTGTATGAGTGGTTTGATATTTGAGAAAGAGTTTTTTTTGATTTTATGTAAGCCTTTTCAAATTTGTGTTGTGCTAAGTCAATTGGGAGATAGTGACTCACATAAAATAACCAAACTAGTTGGTCGGTTATCTACTATAGGGGAGGATTCAAATGAAGAGTCAAAGTTTGCTTACGAAATTAATTGTATTTGCTAGTATTATAAGTATTATCCCCGTAGTGATCGTCGGTGTGTTTTCCTATGTTCAATCTTCTAAGCATATACAAGAGAAAGTTAATCATGAAAAGGTTCAAATTATTAGACAGGTGCATTCTAATATCGAACAAGTATTAATGACAATTCATCATAGTGTCACAAATACGATTGAATCTCCTCTTATGGATGATGTAATTAGGAGGCCTTTATTTGCAGAGGACTTTTCCATTTACAGGGAGCTCAGACAAAATTTAAGTAATCTTAGATCTTATGATACAAAAGTAGAAGAAGTGATTTTGTTAAATTTTCAAGAGAATTGGATTGTAAATAACTCAGGATTGTCACGGTTAAGTGATTACGAAGATCGTGAGACATATCTTTCTTATTTGAATGCTGATAATGATTCGACATGGTTATTACTGAACAATCAAGAATTTTCAGAGCCAATGGCATACGGAAGCTGTGAGAATACGATTAGTTTAGTGAAGAAGCTACCAGCAAGATATAGTGAGAAATTTGGGTTAGCTTTTACGAACATACCAACATGTAGTTTAGCTGACATGATTAATGTCGACGGGCTTTCAGATGAGGTGGTTATTACAGATGAGAACTATCGAATCATCGTTCATCGCAATGAGGAATTGATTGGAACATCACTTGTAGACGCTGGTTACGTCAGCTCTCTAGAGGGTTTTACAGAAAAATCAGGTCAATTCGATACGGACTCTAGGGATAATTCATATACGGTGACATATCACAAATCTGATTTCAATAATTGGAACTATATCTCATTTAATTCAATTGATGCGCTTACAGCTGAAAGCAAGAAAATTGGCTGGATTACCTTTTTTATGATTACCTTTATTGTCATCACATGTAGCTTGTATATTTGGGTTATTAGTAAGAAACTATATTCACCTGTAAATAAATTAGTGAATTATATTGATGACAATTGGCCAGATCAAGATAGAAAAAGGAAAAGTGAGTTAGAGATTATCGAGGAACATATTAATGATCTTTTTTCTTCAAAATCAAATTTAGAAAATGAATTGCGAGAACATACACAACAAGTGAAATCGCTCTTTATTCATAACTTATTTACTGGAAATTATAAGACAAGTGAAATTGAAGAAAAGCTAGAGTATTTTCAATTACATTCCGTAGTTAACCAGTGGAAAAACATGGTTGTGTTTACGGTGCACATTGATTCACTAGATAGATCTAATTATGAATCAGCTGACGTTGAAAAAGTAGCATTCGCAGTAAAAAGCATGGTGGAAGACACGATTAATAAAGAAGATCAATTACAATCTGTTTGGGTTGAAAAAACGTTAGTCACTCTTATCGGTTTTTCTGAACAAACCCCAGTCAACATTCAGGATACGATGTATGAGTTAACTGAAACCATCCAAAGCAAAATTAAAAATGCCTTAAATGTTTCCGTTAGTATTGGCATAAGCCTACCTTTCCATGAACTGAAAGAAGCCAAAAGAGGTTATAAAGAAGGCATGGAGGCATTAAAGCATCGGATGAAGCTCGGAAAAGGGGTTATTATCCATTTTAGCAGTATTAATTCTGGGAAACATACGGTCATATTTGACTATCCGAAGCGAACGGAAGAAGAATTACTTGTCGCTGTAAAGTTAGCGGATAAGGAAAAAGCGTTAGAACAGCTGCAAATATGGATGGAAAAAGCCTTTAAAAACACGCAATCACCTAGAGAATATCAAATATCGATGATGCGGCTATTAAATAATTTATTAATGCTTAAACAAGAAGGCGGAGTGAGCTTTCAGCAAATTGAGGTGTTCCACGCATCGCTTTACGAAGAGTTGTTGAAGTTACAAATGAAAGAGGAAATTGAACAATGGTTCCAGGAGCGACTAATCATACCGTTAATAAAAGTGTTTAGTGATCGCCGTGATTCTCAGTTCCAAAATTTATCGGAGAAAATTATTGACCTTATTCACCATAATTTTGACTCAGATATTACTTTAGAGGAATGTGCTGAAAAACTGCATTATAATGCTAATTATTTAAGCAGTGTGTTTAAACAAGAAACAAATTATACATTTAGTGAGTATTTGGCCATGTATCGATTTAAAAAAGCAAAACAGTGGTTAACTGAAACGAATATGACGGTTAAGGAAATAGCTGATCACTTACGCTACAAAAACTCACAGAATTTTATCCGCTCATTTAAAAAACAAGAAGAAATGACACCAGGACAATATCGAGAAAAATACAAAAAAACATCATAGAAACATATGGAGACATCACTAATAATGGTGAGAGAGATTGTAAACTCCCATTTGCAGGATGTCTCCATATTTTTGTTCTAAAACAGATAATCATTATATCAGGTATAGGAGGAAGCCTTGGTATTAGGGTGTGTAAGGGCTTACAAAATGAGATTTTGATTATATACTTACCCTATCATTTCGCTTAGTATCAATGGTAACAACTTCATATCATTCAATGGATTCCAACGTTGTTATATAGTGAGTAATGGAGGTGATTCATGATAGGCAGAAAGAATTCGAGACCAGTTAATGATGAAAAAAGAATTGAGCTAGTTCATGAGTAGAAGAGTTATTTTTACTAAAAGACGGTTTTCAACTAGGTAGGCTGCTTCTATTATTACCAGGTATCATTATAACGAAGAATAAATTGGGGGGTTTGTACATGTTTAAGTCTAATAAGTTGTTTATTTTAGGTTGTATGATTGCTTTCATTCTTGTACTCCTGTCTGCTTGTAATAAAAATGAAAGCGCTTCTAGTACTGAACCTGCTCCTGCAGAAGGAACGGATGCAGTTGAAATAGAAGAGCCTTTCGAGTTTTCTATTATGACTAACTTACACACACCAGAAACACCTGCTCCAAAAATTCAAGAATTAATTGAAGAAAAAACAAACTATAAGTTAGACATTCAATGGGTTCCTGATAGCAGTTACGAGGAAAGGTTAAACACAGCATTTGCAACAGGTTCATTTCCTGATGCGGTTCGTGTTAGTTTTGCACAATTGAACCAGTTCAAAGATGCGATTAGAAATGATCAGTTTTGGGAAATTGGTCCTTATCTAGATCAATTTGAATATTTAAGCAATCTAAATGAAGATATTTTAGCTAACTCAGCAGTTGACGGTAAGCTTTATGGTATTTATCAAGGAAGACCATTATCTCGTCAAGGTATTATATATCGTAAAGACTGGGCTGATAATCTAGGACTTGAGGCTCCAACTACAACGGAAGAATTTATGGAAATGGTTAGAGCTTTTTCAGAGGATGATCCAAACGGAACGGGAAGAAACGATACAATTGGTCTTGCTGACCGTAGTGATTTAATCTATGGTGGATTCAAAACAATTGCTTCTTGGTTTGGTACTCCAAATGAGTGGGGATTAAAAGATGGGGAGCTTCTTCCTGAATTTATGTTCCCTGAGTATATGGAAACATTAGAATTTTATCGTGAAATGCACTCAAACGGCTTTATTAACCAAGATTTCCCTGTAACAAGTAAAGGGGATCAAACAGCGCTTTTAACAAATGGGACAGCTGGTGTATATGTTGGTTCTATGGAAGATGTAACAAGCTTAAATAATGATGCAGTTGCTCTAAACCCAGATGTAGAATTTGATGTTCAAAACTATGTTGAAGGACCTCATGGAGAATTTGGTGTATGGGCAATTCCTGGATTTGGTGAATTAATGATGTTCCCTAAATCGTCTGTTGAATCAGAAGAGAAGCTACTTAAAATTTTAGGTTTCTACGATCAACTGATGAATCCTGAAATTGCTAACATTTTATACTGGGGTGTTGAAGGGGAGCATTATGAAGTGAAAGATGGCAGAGCATCAGCGATTACGGATGATCAACAAAAGATTGATAGAGAAGTTAGACCTTATTTAACAATGGAAGTTGGCGAACCAGCTACGAGTGGTCGTTACTCTATTTACACAGATTATGAAGTAAGACAAAAAGCAGATCAAATGGTATTAGAGAACAATGACTATCTTATCCATAACTTAGCACTTACATTAGATTCACCAACGTATATCCGTGATGGTGACAGATTGAAACAAATGATTGAAGATGCAACGATTCGTTACATTCTAGGTCAATCAGACGAAGCTGGCTTTGAAGCTGCGGTTGAGAATTGGAGATCTCAAGGTGGAGATGCAATTATTGAAGAGTTCAATGCATCTTACCAAGAATTAAACTAACAACATAAAAAAGAGGTTGTCTCAAGGGGGAAGATCCTATGAGACAACCTCTTTTTTGCTCGTATATCCATTCTAGCTTAAGGGCTTTAACACATGATTTTTGAAGAAGAAATATGTACACCTGATCTAGTAATAAGGTGTTTGGTATATAGAAGAGGAATAAGTACACGAGATTCAGTAGTGCTGGAATTAATGTATATAGAAGAGAAAGAAGTACACGAGAAACAATAGTAAACGATTTGATGTATGTAACAAACAGAGAGAAGTGAGTATAAGAGATCCAGTAGTAAGAGGGTTTGATATATGCAAAGAGGAGCTTCCACAAACTTAGTTCAGTGACAATTTTTTGTCTTTGTTCACGAATAATCAAAATCTCCGGTTCTTATAAAAAGCCTTATAAAACCAGTGTTTTCAGTCATTTATAACGTGATGATTATAGCTGTAATCACATGTATCCATGTAGTATGTAAATTAGTAAGCGGTTACATTAAACAATTTACAAGTGAGAAAGGAAGTTGAATATGGAAAATAATGTAGCGTTGGAAAAATCAAAGACGCCATTACCAAAGCCTGACAAACGGGCTGAGTTAATGAAACGAATCAAAAAGAATAAGTGGATTTATTTAATGATTGCACCGGGGATCTTGTATTTCTTTATTTACAAATACATTCCGATGTATGGATTGATTATTGCCTTCCAGGATTACAAACCGTATTTAGGTATTAACGGAAGTGAGTGGGTAGGGTTTCAACATTTTGAGCGTTTGTTTACAAGTCCAGATTTTTGGATGATCTTTAGGAACACGTTGGCATTATTCGGATTACAAATACTTGTGTTTTTCCCAATACCTATTATTATCGCTTTAATGTTAAACGAAGTCCGAAATCAAATGTTTAAACGTAGTGTTCAAACATTAATTTATATCCCGCACTTTATGTCTTGGGTTGTTATTGTTTCTATCAGCTTTGTTATGTTGACGTTAGACGGTGGTATTATTAATAGTTTGTTAGAAATGATGGGCTTTCAAAAAATTAACTTCCTAATGAATCCAGATACGTTCAGACCGATGTATATTCTCCAAGTAATTTGGCGGGAAGCAGGTTGGGGGACAATTATTTTCTTAGCTGCCATTGCAGCAGTAGACCCTCAATTATATGAAGCGGCGAAAATGGACGGAGCGAACCGCCTGCGTCAAGCTTGGCACATCACGCTTCCGGCAATTAGAAGTGTTATCGTCGTTCTATTAATCTTAAAAATTGGTGATGTTCTAGAGCTTGGTTTTGAACACGTTTACTTATTATTAAATGCTTCAAATCGTGAAGTAGGGGAGATCTTTGATACGTATGTCTATACTGCGGGTTTAAAACAAGGTCAATTTAGTTATGCAACTGCAGTAGGATTTTTCAAGGGTATCGTCGGGTTAATTCTTGTAATGTTTGCTAACTGGCTAGCGAAGAGAGCTGGTGAGGAAGGTGTTTATTAACATTTAATGTAGTGAGAAATCACTGCATTCCTAAAATACGCGAGGAATAGGTAAGAAAATTGCTTCGCGTATCCACATTAATGTGACATTGAGGAGGAACGATCATGGTTGGAGACAAGTCATTAGGCAGTCGCTTATTTAACATTACTAATATCACACTTCTTGCGATTATTGCTTTGCTTTGTGTTTTACCTTTTATCCATGTTTTAGCAGCATCATTTACGACAAGTGCAGAATTGGCAGAGAAAAGGTTCGTTTTAATTCCGACAGTTTGGAGTCTTGATGCGTATCGTTACATCTTTTCTACTGATACAGTGATGCGCGCAATGATGATTTCAATTGGGGTTACCGTTGGAGGAACAATCTTTAGTATGTTCCTCTCAACATTAACTGCTTACGGTCTTTCGCGTAAAGATTTAGTAGGAAGACGATTTATTATGTTCTTTATCGTATTTACGATGTTATTTAATGGTGGGATGATCCCAACGTTCTTAGTAGTACAACAAACTGGTTTATTAAACTCACTTGCAGCACTAGTTGTTCCAGTTGCTATTAATGCCTTTAACATGATTATCTTAAAGAGTTTCTTCCAAAATCTCCCTGATGGGTTGGAAGAGTCGGCGAAAATTGATGGGTGTAGTGATTTTGGAATCTTATTCCGGATAGTTATTCCTTGTTCGATGCCTGCGATTGCGACGATTTCCTTGTTCTATGCTGTAACATATTGGAACACATATATGCACGCAATTTTATATTTAAGTGACTCGTCGAAATGGCCAGTTCAAGTACTATTACGACAAATTGTTGTACTTGCAAGTGGACTCAATTATGACGGAGCGGAATTTACAGATATTCCACCGCCAGAGATCACAATTAAAATGGCTGTTATCGTAGTAGCAACTATTCCGGTATTAATGGTTTATCCATTCTTACAAAAATATTTTGCAAAAGGTGCATTAATCGGTTCAATGAAAGGTTAACCTTACAAACTTTAGAGTCATGTAGAAATATATTCATAGAGTAGGTGAATGAATGATTCAAAATACGAAGGACATTGCTAGTGTCTTAGAAAAGTTGGATGATCAGTATCACGGGCTTTTTCATTGGCTTGCAGGACAGTATGATCCTGCAACAGGAGGATTTTATTACGCTAGAAGTTCCATCAACGCTCATTATTTTAGTCCTGATATTGAATCAACAGCACAAGCATTAAACATGTTAATACGGAATAATCTGATCGACGACATGCCAAAACAGATGAGAACACAAATGATCCGCTTTTTTCAGTCCAAGCAAAAGGAAGACTCAGGATTTTTTTACGATGATCATCCAGGGATGGAAAAAGATGAAGTTATGGTTCATCGAGCGATTAATTATTCAATTAATTCATTAAAAAGACTAGGTGGTAACGCACAATATCCGTTACCACTTGAAGCAAAAAGTGCCCCTGATTATGTCAAGTCACCTGAAGAGTATCTAAAAAAATGGCGTAGCATTGACCTTAGTAATAGCTGGAGAGGCTGCGATTTGCTGGCGACATCTTGTGTGTATTTAGGAGAAATGACGAAAGAGGAACGAGTACCATTTTTACAGGAAGCTGAAAATTATTTAGCTTCTATTCAAGATCCAAAAACAGGATTATGGGGCGAAGGAAGTCTGTACGTTCGTATTTCTGGAACATTTAAACTTCATACGTTTTATAGTAAGTTCCAAATTCCAATGCCAAATCCAGATCGAATCTATCAAAGTATTCTTACATGCTTAAAAACAGAAGAAGCTGTCGATATGTGCTATATCCGAAACCCAATTGATTTGCTCTCCTATATGGATATCTCGATACCAAGGCATGAATTGCTCGAGATATTGGAAATTACAGCGACCAATATTAGTAAATTAAAGCGAAAAGATGGCGGATTTTCAAGGGAAATGGAGCATTCGCCACCTGCTCCTAATGTGGCCCAAGTAAAAAAGGGAGAATACTATCCGAACATGCCTGAGGCCGTTTGTTTAGGAAAGGGTTTGTATGAAGGCGATATGAATGCAAGTACACAAGCAACTTTGATTCGACTGAAATGTTATAGTCTAGCAGGGCTCAAAGTTCAGCCAATTAATGGTTATCAGGAATTTTATAAACTTCTATAAATGAGAGAAGTGTTGCAAGAAAATGAAATTACTAAAAATGCCTAAAGAAAAACGGCTATCGGAGCAAGCTATAATTACGCTTGTAAACCATACGATTTTTCAGTTTGGCAATTCGTTATCACTTATTTTTATTAATCTGTATTTATGGCGACTAACCGAAAGCCTGCTGATTAATGGACTGTTCAATTTAACAGCTATTCTCTCTCAAGCAATCGCGACGATACTTATTGGTAAGATAGCCAAACAAAAAGGACATTTAGCGATCTATCGTTATGGGATTTTCTTAACGGCTTTCTTTTACCTCTGTATCGTTGTTACACAAGAAAACATGGTTCAGTATTTTTACTTATTTGCCTTAGTTAGAGGAATTTCTCAGGCCGCTTATTGGCTAAGTTATTTTACATTAGCACATGAAGTATCAAACAATTTAAATCGGCATCGTTACCTAGGTTGGAACCAAATGTTAATGGGGCTGGCTAATCTAGTAGGTCCTGCCGCTGCTGGCTTTGTCATCACTTTGTATACAGAGCTAACCGGCTATATCATTGTTTTTTCCATTGCCTTTTTAATGTTTATCATTGCAACGATTGGAAGCTTTCGAATTAAGAAGGTGCAATCTCACCATAAAGAGTATTACATGAAGTATTTAAAGTTATTAGTAAAGAAAAAGCCCAACTTTCAAAAAGCTTTATTTGGTTGGTTTATTATTGGATTCCCACAAGGGATTCTGATGTATATTCCACTGATTTTACTCTTTACGATTTTTCCAGATGAGAGCTTTGTAGGGTACATGAATGTTTTGTTTTTAAGCTTGTCGATTGTAGCTAGTTATGCGATTTCTCGTTTTGCAAATATTGAATCTACGAAAATGTATTTATTTGTTGCAGCGATAGGGATGCTTATTTCAGCTACTTTCTTAATTTGGGAGATTTCTATTTGGACCGTTGTTTTATTTATGGCAATTAGTTCTATTTTTAAGCCACTACAAGGAAACACATATGCTGCGTACTATTTTACTTGGCTAGATAAAATACCTTTAAAAGAAAACTTTCGTGTGGAATCAGTCGTGTTGAGGGAAGCGATTATTAATATTGGTAGGGGACTAGGGATTGTGATCTTTATGATTTTTTCAACTGAGATTAATCCGGCTACAATACCTTGGATATTAGTTTTTGTTATGGCTATTCAATTAATCATTCCCCTATTAGCAAAAGATCAATAGAAAGGGGCGTTTCAGGTGACGAAAATTGGAGAATGGGAAGTAGTCGATGCGAAGATTAAGAGGAAGATTCATCAACCAGGAAACCAAATCATGATGATGGAAGTTGAGTTTGAACAAGGAGGGGTAGGTACTGAGCATAGTCATCCACATGAGCAATTTACGTATGTTTTAGCAGGAACATTTGATTTTCATGTTGATGGGAAAAAAGTGTTAGTGAAAGAAGGAGAAACACTTTATATACCGAGTAATGCTGTTCATGGTGTAACCGCACTTGAAGCAGGGACTTTGTTAGATACATTTACTCCACTGAGGGAAGATTTATTGAAATAATTGTGAGTGAAGGAGGCTATGTTAGCATGAGAGACATTACAGAATATGGCGCCAAAGGTGATGGTGTCACGGATAATACGAAGGCAATTGCTGCAACAATCGCGGCTTGCTCTAAAGATGGGGGAGGCACAGTCAGAATTCCAGCTGGAACTTACCTTACAGGACCGATTGTACTAAGAAGCAATATGACCTTATTTGTAGAAGCAGGTGCCCTCGTATTATTTCGGAATGATTTTGATGCGTATTATCCGGTAGAAACAAGGTGGTCTGGATATGAATGCTACGGATTTTCACCACTTATCTATGGGAGTGGTCTTGAAAATGTTTCGATAAAAGGAGAAGGTTGTTTTGACGGGCAAGGAACAGCTTGGTGGGACATTTATCATTTAATAAAAAAAGGAAAGTCGTATGAAACAACTGTAACGAAAAAGCTCGCAACATTAAATGAAGAAAAGCTACACATGAAAACAAACTTAGTTGAGTGGAACACGCAATTTTTACGACCACCATTGTTGCAGCTCTACAAGTGCCATGGTGTAACACTTGAAGGTATTACGTTGCAAAATTCACCATTTTGGAACACACATCTCGTTTATTGTGATCATGTAAACGTACGCGGGGTAACATTTAAAAATCCTTCTAATACACCAAATGGTGATGGCTTTGATATTGATTCTTGTTCCAATGTTCGTGTGTCTGACTGTCATTTTGATGTTGGGGATGACTGCTTATGTTTGAAATCTGGAATTAACGAAGATGGTAGAAGAGTAGGAAGACCGACAGAGAATGTAACTGTAACAAACTGCACGATGTCACGCGGTCATGGCGGTGTTGTATTTGGAAGTGAAAACTCCGGTGGAATACGGAACGTAACGGTTTCTAACTGTGTATTTATCGGAACAGACCGTGGCATTAGGATTAAAACGAATAGGGCTAGAGGTGCTTATATTGAGAACATTCTAGTTAATAACATATATATGCAAGATGTCTTTTGTCCACTAGCTATTAATTCTTTTTATCGGTATGGCATTAATGAGGATGATCCACTAATGACTAGTGCTGAGGCAATCCCTGTGACAGAAAAAACGCCAAGAGTAAGAAATATTCAAATTAGTAATGTAACGGCTAAAAACTGTTTGGCTGCTGCCGCTTTTATTTACGGACTACCTGAATTACCAATTGAAGATGTTTCAATACGAAACATGAAAGTTGAAATGACAATTGATGCAAACGAGGTAGGTGGTGAACCGGACATGGTGAAAGAAGAATTAATCATGGCTGGGGAAGGGATTTTTTGCAAACATGTTCGTGGAATTGAATTTCAACAAGTACAAGTAGAGACACGTCAAGGACCTGCTGTGATTGTTGAGCAAGGAGAAGATATTGAGCTTAATCATGTTGGGATGAAAAAGCCGCATGCTAACACACCTGTAGTCAAATTGACTAAGGTGGATGATGTATATATATTCGGACGTCAAGCAGCAAAGATGAAAGAAGCTTATGCAGACTTTGTAGATAGCAACAGTGAAGAAGTGACGTTTGCAGGTAACTAATATTCATAGCTTACTTTGTTGGAGGTAGTGGTGATGTGGTCTCCTAATCCATTTTTACAGAAGCTATACGAAGATACGGTACAAACACATGTTGTAGATACGACGAGAAGAAATAGAAAACATATAAAGGACTGTTTGATAGAGGCGTTAGGTGATTTTACGAGCCTTGAAGGAGAGTTGCAACCACAGATTATTGAGAGGGTTGAATACGATACCTATGAGAGAATGCGTCTTGAAATGCAAACTTGTCAATCTCTAAAAATGCCTGTATATGTGCTAATACCTAAAATGAGATCGGCATCTCCACTTCCCGCAGTTCTTGCTATTCATGGTCATGGCTATGGAAGCAAGGAAGTTGTAGGACTGCATCCAGGCGGTCTTCCTAATTTAGGGGTTCCAGGTAATCATAAAAATTTTGCAATTGAGTTAGTCCAAAGAGGAGTGATTGTCGTTGCTCCAGAGCTATTAGGATTTGGTGATAGAAAGCTTGCCGCCACGGACTCTACTACTGATAACTCATGCTTTGAACTAGCAAGCCAACTCCTATTACATGGAAAAACACTCGCTGGACTTAGAGTATATGAGTGTACGAGAGTATTAGATTACCTAAATGGATTGCCCGACATTGATAACGACAAAATTGGATGCATGGGGTTTTCCGGTGGGGGACTGATTGCGGCATTTACTTCTGCAATCGATGAGAGGATCAAAGCTACGGTTATTAGTGGATATGCAAACACGTTTAAAGACAGCATTATTGCTAGGAGACATTGTCTTGATAATTATTTGCCTGGCATATTACAAAACGCCGAACTGCCAGATTTAATTGGCTTAATTGCACCAAGGTCGTTATGTATTGAGTCTGGTATCAATGATCACCTCTTCCCGTTTCATGGAGTACAGGAAGCCGTGCACAAACTAAAAAAAGTTTATCAATCACACAATGCATTAAACGCATTTACTTACGATGTTTTTGAAGGCGGACATGAAGTAAGTGGAAGCAAATCATTTAATTGGTTAGTAGATTCCTTAGCTGTGTAAGAGGGGGAGAAAAATGAACGGTAAAATAAAAGCAAATCAAAAGAAAGTGTGGTCACCTGACTTAGGAAATGGCTACTACAAAAACCCGATCATTCATGCAGATTATTCAGATCCAGATGTCGTTCGGGTAGGAGAAGACTTTTTTATGGTGGCATCTAGCTTTAACATGTCTCCTTGCTTGCCAGTCCTTCACTCAAAGGATTTAGTAAATTGGAAAATTGTTAATCATGTCTTTGAGAAGCTTCCTTATTCCTACTACGATAAACCACGTCAAAGTGAAGGGGTATGGGCACCGAGTATCAGATACCATGGTGGAAAGTTTTGGGTGTTTTTTGCAACACCTGATGACGGAATATTTATGAGTACGACAGAAGATCCATTTGGCAAGTGGTCTCCTTTGCATTTAGTGAAGAAAACAAAAGGCTGGATAGATCCGTGTCCTTTTTGGGATGGCGATGGCAACGCTTATCTTGTTCATGCCTTCGCTAAGAGTCGAATGGGCTTTAAAAGTGTTCTAAACATTTGCAAAATGAAGCAAGATGGAACCGCTTTACTTGATGAAGGATTAAGAGTATTTGATGGTAACTTGCACCATCCAACGATTGAAGGACCGAAGCTGTATAAACGGAATGGCTATTATTATATTTTTGCACCGGCTGGGGGAGTAACAAATGGATGGCAAGCGGTCCTTAGATCAAAGAATATCTATGGCCCATATGAAGATAAAGTTGTACTTCATCAAGGAAGTACGCTTGTAAATGGCCCACACCAAGGAGCATGGGTCGAACTAGAGACAAGTGAATCCTGGTTTATTCACTTTCAAGATAAGGGGCCCTATGGTCGAATTACTCATTTACAGCCAATGAGATGGAAGGATGATTGGCCAGTAATAGGAAACAATGTCAATGCTGAAGGAGTCGGTGAACCTGTAATGAGTTGGAAAAAGCCAACTACAGCATTTGTTGGGGAAGAATGTACTCCTCAAACAAGTGATATATTTGAAGGCAGCTCATTAGGTCTCCAATGGCAGTGGAGAGCAAATATACAGAGAGAGTGGTATGACCTGAGAGAAGGTAGCCTCAGATTACATGCACACAAGCGAACAGAAGAAACAGATACATTTTATGATACTGCACAAATTTTAACTCAGAAATTTCCTGCATTAGCATTTACAGTGACAACTCACCTTACTTTTTCTGCAGATCGTGAAGGAGATACAGCAGGCTTAATGGTGTTTGGCCATGATTATGCAGGGATAAAACTAAAAAAATCACTTTCTGGAATGTCTTTAATTAAGTTTATTGGTCAACAAAGATGAAAGAACTGCTGAACAAGAGGAATTCGTTTTAGAAGTAGATACGAGTACATTATATCTCCGTGTTGAAGTAAAAGAAGGTGCAAGGTGTGAGTTTAGCTTTAGTATAGATGGTGATAACTTTCAATTAATTGATTTCCCTTTTCAAGCAAAAGATGGAGGCTGGAGTGGAGCGCAACTCGGTATTTTTTGTCTAAATGAGGGGGGAGAACATTCTGTTGGATATACAGATTATCATTCATTTTATATTGAGGCAAAGGAGGGAGGATAAATGGATACGTTTAAAAACCCGATTCTACCAGGCTTTTATCCTGACCCTTCTATTTGCAGAGTAGGCAATGACTATTACTTAGTTACATCAAGCTTCGAGTATTTTCCTGGGGTACCAATTTTTCATAGTAAGGATCTGGTAAACTGGTGTCAAATTGGCCATGTGCTTGATCGTCCTTCCCAGTTGAATTTGGATGAAACTCCTTGCTCTAAGGGCATCTATGCTCCAACCATTCGCTATCACAAAGGACTGTTCTATATGATCACAACCTTTGTCGTTAGTAAAACGGGAGCACGGAAAAACTTTTTTGTAACAGCAACAGATCCAAAAGGTCCATGGTCTGATCCGTATTGGCTTGATGATGCGCCTGGTATCGATCCATCTTTATTTTTTGAGGATGATGGAAAGGTTTATTTTATGGCAAATCGTATTCCACCAAATGGACAGCAATACGAAAAGCATATGGAAATTTACCTCCAACAGTTAGATTTGGAAACAAAACAACTGATTGGACCGAAAATTAGTTTATGGGATGGGGCTTTAAAACAAATTCATGCACAGGAAGGTCCGCATCTATATAAAATACGTGGCATGTATTATTTAATAATTGCAGAAGGTGGAACAGGATTCACTCACTCTGTCACGATTGCTAGAAGTGAGGAGCTAACGGGTCCATATGAAGTTTGTAAAACGAATCCCATTTTAACGCATCGTCATTTGGGAAGGGACGCTCCTATTGTTAATGTAGGTCACGCGGATATTGTCCAAACTCAAACAGGGGAGTGGTGGATGGTTTGTCTCGGATCACGACCGTACGGGGGAGAGTTTAGTAATCTTGGAAGAGAGACCTTTCTTGTGCCGTTTATATGGGAAGATGGTTGGCCAGTAGTCAATCCAGGGAAAGGGATCATCGAAGAAGAAATGACTAGGCCCAATCTAACTTTGCATCGCTGGTCAAGTTTACCTGCGTGCGACCATTTCGATTCAGAAGAATTAAACGATCAATGGAATTTCATTCGAACACCTAGAGACCAGATTTACTCTCTTACAGAAAGGGCAGGGCATTTACGTCTGAAGGTTAGACCTCAAGTGATTACCGAAGAAGTGAACCCAAGCTTTATAGGCAGACGTCAGCAGCATGTTGATTTTGCGGTCAGAACTGTTATGGATTTTTATCCTGAAGAAGATAGTGAATCAGCTGGCCTTGTTTTGCTTCAAAATTGTGATTTTCAAATTAGGATGGAATATACACGAATGAATGACAGGGCCGTAATTCGTTTACTAAAAAGAGTAGCAGGTGAGGATCAGACTTGGTCCATTCAAGAAGTAGAAACAAAGCGAATGTTTCTCAAGATTGAGGGTTATGGACAGAGTTATAATTTCTATTATGCTTTAGAGCCTGAAGAGTGGCATGTACTATATGAAAATGTTGAAGGGCGAATTTTAAGTACGGAAGTTGCAGGTGGATTTACAGGTTCGTACATTGGGATGTATGCAAGCAGCAATGGAACAGAGAGCCAAAACGTTGCTGACTTTGATTATTTTGAATATGTAAGTCTTTCTTGAATAATAGCTGTTTTCGTAACGATTGATGCTGTGAAGAAACGTTTTTCTCGTAGTGAAATGGAGCAGAAGTCACTCGACTCCTGCGGGATGAAGAGGTAGGGGCGAGACCCCACAGGCGCGGCCGAGGAGGCCAGGCACCTCCCCGCGGAAAGCGAGTGGCTGGAGCTCAGGTGGAACGAACATGAGGAGCCAAAAAACAACAATGTATGCGAAAACAGCCTAAATAATAAACAAAATTTAGGAGGAATGAACAATGGCAAATCAAGTAGCAGTTAATGGAAAGAGTGCATTAGAATGGGCACAAAGAGCAAGTGAAAGTTTAATGAGTCAATATGAACCGATCA
Source organism: Halalkalibacter sp. HAAS-P013 (assembly GCF_056619925.1). NCBI lineage: Bacteria > Bacillati > Bacillota > Bacilli > Caryophanales > Bacillaceae > Halalkalibacter > Halalkalibacter sp. HAAS-P013. The sequence continues at coordinate 205,106 of NZ_JBWQTU010000002.1, read as the reverse complement.
AGCTTCCACCAGCGGATAGATGGCATTATCATCAAGGAGTTTTCTTGTGTGGTGTTCATAGTGTTTGGCAAGAAACGAGGAATGAAGAATACTTTTATTATTTCAAGGAATATGTTGATAAGCTTGTTGATGAACAAGGGAACTTTTTCTTTGCTAGAGATGAGCTAGATGCAATTCAACCTGGGTTACTTCTCCTACCTTTATATAATCAAACGGGAGAAGAGCGTTATAAAGTAGCAGCTACTAAGCTTCGTAATCTACTAAATACGATTAACAAAACAAAAGAAGGCGGCTTTTGGCATAAAGATAAGTACCCTTATCAAATGTGGCTTGATGGACTCTACATGGCAGGACCTTTTACACTTCAATATGGTCAGCAATTTGGAGAACCGGAATTAGTAGATTTAGTTTTATATCAAGAATCACTCATGAGAAAGAATACTAAAGATGAGAAAACAGGACTTTATTTCCATGGATGGGATGAAAGTGGTCAGACACCTTGGCATGTCCCTGGTACAAATACAGCTCCTGAAATTTGGGGGCGCTCGTTAGGCTGGTATGGATTAGCTGTTGTAGACATAATTGGAATGCTTCCTGATGATCATCCGAAGAAAAAAGAGTTAATTGGTGTGATTCAAAATCTAATTGAGAACTTGGTTCGTTATCAAGATGAGAAGACAGGGTTGTGGTATCAAGTCATAGATAAAGGCCACCTTGAAGATAACTGGTTAGAAAGTTCTTGTTCGAGCTTGTTTGTATATACGATCGCTAAAGCTGTAAATCAAGGCTATATCGATGCAAAGTATTTTGAATATGCCAAAAAAGGATATGAAGGAATCATTAATCACTGTATTGAAGTAGATGATAAGGATCAAGTTACGCTAACTGGCATTTGTATCGGTACTTCAATCGGGGTTTATGATTATTATGTTGGGCGCGAAACGAGTGAAAATGACTTGCACGGGGTAGGAGCATTTATCCTAGCGAGTATGCAAATGTACCACAATGAGTCAAAATAGAAAATCAGTACCTTTCTTCTAATCTGTTACTAGTAGAGGGCATTAAAAATAGCTCTCTACTAGTAGATTAATAATGATATAGTTAAGATAGCTTTTATTAAGGAAGGAAGGAAAATGAAATGAAAGTTCTAGGAAAGATTCTTTTTTTCGTATTATGTTTGTTGATGATCGTTGGTTGTAATAACAATGAAGAAAAGTATACATTACTCTTTTTTTCAGAAATACCGGAATCGGCGCAAGATGAAATAGAGGCGGTCGTTAAAGAGGCTATCAATATTGAAGAGACTGATTTTGAACTAAACATGTTTCCGGTAACTTATGAAAGATTAGTTGTTGAAATTGCAGGACATAACGGTGATATTCTATTTTTGAAGGAAGAGCTTATGTCAGCGGCGTATGATCCAGTTGGGCTCATTCCATTAGATGAAGTGATTGATCAAGCTACGTTTGATCAGATTCCAAATGATTATAAAAATGTTCATGAAGAAACAGGGGAAACGCATGTTCATGCATTACCAATTGATAATGAATCTCCGTTTTTAAAGAGATTAGGAATAACACTAGACGAGCCTTTGGTGGCTATTATACCCATTTACAGTGAAAATAAAGCGTTTTCAATCGAGCTGCTTCGATATATAATAGAGACAAACTAGTTTGCTAGAAAGAAAGGAGGAAACATGATGGAAATGAACGGATTTATGGGTAGCTTTTATCGAGCGAGCGTATTTATTTCGAAGCTGGCCTATATTAATATACTTTGGATCATGTTTACCTTAATGGGATTAGTTATTTTTGGATTTATGCCAGCAACAGTTGCGATGTTTGCTGTTACGAGAAAATGGATCAATGGTTCAGGAGATTTTCCGCTTTTTAAGACGTATTGGGGTTACTATAAATCAGAACTCGTTAAATCGAATATATTTGGAATCTTCTTCGTTTTTATCGGTTATTTTCTTTATATGAATTTTATCCTCGTGCCGGAACAGGTGCTTTGGATGACAGTATTAAGATATATTTTCCTTGTTATTAGCATAGTATATCTCATTACGTTGCTTACTTTTTTCCCAACGTACGTTCAACTTAATTTAAAAGGGACCAATTATCTAAAAACATCGCTATTGCTCGGTTTGGCTTATCCTCAATATGTCGTTTTGATGGTTGCTGGAATTGTTGGTATTCAGTATTTAATGATGTTTTTACCAGGGTTAATACTATTTTTCGCAGCTAGTTTAATCTGTTATGTAATGACGTGGGTTATGAGAATAGTCTTTAAAAATGTTGAAAAAAAGAACCAACAGTTTGAAGAAGAGCAAGCAGCAAGAGAAGTAGAGGTCATGTAGTTTGATTTGGGTGAATCATGTAATAGGATTCACCCTTTATAAAAAAGAATAATAACAACGTTGTTAAGGGGTGGGAAAATGAAAAGAATTGTTGTTTGTGGACTAAGTAATCGAGCCATGCAAATGTTTATTAAACCAATCTTAACAAAGTTCTCACAGGAAAACGAGATTGTTGGTTTATTAGATCAAGATGAGAGACGAGGAGAGCTCATCTATGAGAAGTTTCAAGAATTAAGGGACGTTCCTTACTACAGATCTGAGCAATTTTCTGAAATGATTTCTAATACTAGGCCGACGACTGTCATTGTCACGAGTCGAGATGATACACATGTTGACTATATATTACAAGGTCTCAAATATGATTTGGATATCATTTGTGAAAAGCCAATGGTCATTACAAGCCAAGATGCGAGACGAGTTATGGAAGCTGAAGAGAACAGCAAAGGGAAAGTAACCGTAGCTTTTAATTATCGATACAATCCATTTCACCGGAAAATAAAAGAATTAATTCTAGAAGGAAAAATTGGAAAGGTTACGTCGGTTGATTTAAATTGGTATATCGATACGTATCATGGAGCGAGTTATTTTAAACGATGGAACCGAATGAGGAAGCACTCCGGAGGGTTATCCGTTCATAAATCGACGCACCATTTTGATTTAGTGAACTGGTGGATTGATCAAAAGCCAGTTGAGGTCTTTGCGTACGGTGATTTACATTATTACGGAAAACATGGGGAAGAAAATCCAAGTCATACTGATAACCGCTACTGTGGCACTTGTACGGAGAAGTTATTATGTAATTACTATACTCGCTGGAGCAATCGTACGAATTCAGAAATAGTGAAAGATGATCATGTAAAAGCAGAAGTGGAACAAAACTATACGAATTACCGGCCTGATGCATGTATTTTCGATCATGAAATTGAGATTGAAGATACATATGTTGCAACAGTGAAATACAATCAAGGTGCCTTGTTAAGCTACTCAATCAATTTTTCATTGCCTTATGAAGGATATCGACTGGCGATTAATGGAACAAAGGGAAGGATCGAAACCCAAGAATTTCATGAACTCAGCCGTATTCCTTTTCCAGTTCCTGAACAAACAATTGACTATTTTCCGTTGTTTGGATCAAAGGAAATCATCCATGTTGTCCAAAATGAGGGAGGTCATGGAGGTGGAGATCCATTGATTCTAGAAGATCTCTTTTTAGGAATAGATCCTAGTAGGCAATATGAAACTTTAGCAGGATCACGCGCTGGCGCCTATTCCATTGCTGTTGGTGAAGGGGTATGGAAATCTAGCAAGGAGAATAGACCGATTCGGATCGATCAATTATTAGAGAACTATATATATGAATAATTTATAAAAAGCAAACTGGAGGGGTTAAGATGGATGTTGTAACAATTGGAGAGTCAATGGCTGTGTTTAGTCCAGAGTCATCGCCGTTAATGAGATATGCAGCAACTTATTCGCGAAAATTTGGTGGAGCTGAATCAAATGTAGCGATTGGCTTAACGAGGCTTGGTCATAAAGTAGGATGGATAAGTAAAGTAGGAAACGATGAATTAGGGAAGGGCTTGCTCTCTTTTATTCGCGGAGAAGGAATTGATGTTAGTCAGGTGAAGATAGACGAGACAGCCCCAACAGGTCTTTATTTTAAAGAAGTAAGAAATGCAAGCAATGTAAAGGTTGAATATTATCGCCAAGGTTCAGCAGCTAGTCAATTACATGTTACGGATTTAGATGAACAGTATATTGCAAATGCAAAATATATTCACATAACAGGCATTACTCCAGCTCTTAGCGAAAGCTGCTATAAGACCGTTATGAAAATGATTCAGATTGCTAAAGACAACGGCGTAAAGATTGTATTCGACCCTAATTTACGAAAAAAACTGTGGTCTGAAGAACACGCGAGAGAAGTATTACTTGAAATTGCTTCAAAATCAGATATTGTCTTGCCGGGAATTTCAGAAGGGGAGTTTATGTTTGGAGAAAGAAATGTAGAATCTTTAGGTCAGAAGTTTTTAGAACATGGTGCTTCACTAGTAGTTATGAAAGTCGGTGAAAAGGGAGCCTATTACTTTACAAAAGAACAAAGTGAGCTTGTACCTGGTTTCCCTGTCGATCAAGTAGTTGATCCTGTTGGAGCCGGAGATGGCTTTGCTGCAGGAGTGATTTCGGGTTTATTAGACCAATTACCTTTGTATCAAGCGGTTGAACGTGGAAACGCAGTTGGAGCGATGGCTGTACAAATTCCGGGTGATTTTGAAGGATTGCCAAGTAGAGAAGAAATTCATCAGTTTCTCTACGGGGCAGAATTAGAGGATATTAGCAGATAATATAGAGGCTGTCACAAAAGTCCGGAACAGAGGTGGCAATAGCACCGTTCGCTACTCGTAGTGAGTGTGTAACCCACTCATTTCAAGGCTATTAAAGATGTAGCGACTCCGATCATTGCTTAGGGGGTGCCAAAAGTGTTTTTGACTTTTGGCACCCCTTATACTCGTTTAATCAGTCATACCACCCAAAAGGAGCACAAGAGTTAGCAATATTTAATTCAGGATCTAAAATAATGGAGTCTTGAATTTCATTCCCTTCTATAATAGAGAGAAGGGCTTCACTAATTTGCTTGGCAATTCTTGTTACAGGTACACCTACAGTAGATAAAGTTACCTCTAAGTTGTCTGACTGTGGAATATTGTCATAGCTAATAATAGAGAGGTCCTTTGGCACGTGAAGAGCTAGTTCGCTAGTTGCTCGAAGAATCCCACGTGTTAAATCGTAGCTCCCGCTAATTATGGCTGTTATACCCGTATTATTTGATAGCAAAGTTTTTGCAGCATGATATCCATCATGTACTTCTAGTCCATTAGTAGGAATGGCTAAGTCAGGAAAATCTGAAGCTTGTTCAATATTCATAGCTTCAAAAAAACCGATTGCCTTCTCTTTTTGAAGAGGATCAACGTCAGACAAGTCTCCAATAAAAGCAATCTTTTTGTGACCAATTTCTTGTAAATAATTCACAGCTAGTTTAATTGCCTTTCTTCGATTGACATCAATTGTTGGATACGTTGAGTTTTCTTTCAGTCCGTAATAAAGAATCGGAACGGTTGTCTGAATGAAAGAGTCGCTAAGTACGGTTTTATTTTCTCCAAAAACTAAGATAGCATCTACTTGAAACCGGTTGAATGTAGCAATCGCTGATTCCACTTTGTTAATAGACAAAAGTGTTGTATACGATTTTTCTTCTAAAAAGTCGTTTATTTTTGTAATCAAAATAGACGGGGCGATTCTTTCGACACTTGGCCAAACGACTCCGATTGTAAACGACTTTTTTTGCACAAGGCTTCTTGCTGCTACGTTCGGTTGATACCCTAATTCTTCTGCTATTTTCATAATTTTTATTTTCGTTGGTTTTTTCACTAATGGACTGTCTCTTAAAGCCTTTGATACCGTTGAATAGCTCACTCCTGCATGCTTGGCTATATCCTTTATTGTTACCCCCATAGTCCGCCTCCATTTAAAATTACAACGTTGTTAATCTATTTACTTATTATATCAAAGTAAAGTAAGATTTATAAGTGAAACGTAAGAGCGGAATTAGAGTGAGGAGTATGAATATGATTCAGACAATAAATCAGCATTTAGAAAAAGCAATGCCCTTTATTACACCAAGTAGTGTTGTGTTAGGTTTGGTTTTATCCAATTACATTCAGTCGTGGGTTGTTTTAGTTCCATGGGTTTTTGCCTTTATTACTTTAGCAAGTAGCATTGGAGTACGAATAGAAAAGATTAAAACTGCGATCGTACAACCTAAACCGATTTTTCTCTCGCTAGGGATCATTCAACTTCTAATGCCATGTATCGCATTTCTGTTAGGTCATTTGTTTTTTCCAAACGATTATTTAACCGTTGTAGGATTAATTATAGCCTTTATCATTCCAACAGGGGTAATCAGTTTGATGTGGGTTTCGATTTATAAAGGAAATTCCTCTGTTTCATTATTAATTGTCTTATTGAACACACTTTTAGCCCCATTTGTAATTCCATTTTCTTTGCACCTGTTTGTTGGTGCGAGTATTGACATAAATACATGGAGTTTGATGTCAAATTTGTTTTTAATGATTGTAATTCCCTCGTTATTAGGGATTTCTTTAAATTATATTCCTGCGCTAAAGACGAAAGATGTTAAAGGGACACTCGCACCTTTTTCTAAATTTGGCTTGTTTTTTGTTATTGCCGTTAATAGTTCCGTTGCAGCTCCGGTTTTGGGGTTTAATTGGAAACTCATCTCTATTGCAATGATTGTTTTTTGTATCGCATCACTAGGTTATTTACTTGGTGTCGTTTTAGGGAGGCTCTTAAAATTTGAAAATGACGTAATCATAAGTTTATTGTTTAATAGCGGGATGAGAAATATCAGTGTAGGGGCGACTATAGCTATTTTATATTTTCCAGCGCCTGTATCCGTACCTATTGTCCTTGGAACGCTTTTTCAACAAACGTTGGCAGCATTTTATGGTCGGGTCCTTTCGAATTACTTAAAGAAGAAAGAGCAAGACCAAAAACAGTATAAGTTAGTAAATTAATTTTTTCTTAATTGACATTTACCTTGCCCTTTTATAAAATTAAAATAACAACGTTGTTATTTTTTTTCTTGAACTCTATGAAAATAATAAAAAGGAGGTCATTATGAGCTCAAATTATCTTTTAGTTAATAAGGCTGATAATGTAGTTGTCACACTTAAAAATTATGAAGCTGGGGAGACCCTGCAATTTGAAGATAAAAACATTCCTTTAAGGGTTGCGGTTCCAACCGGTCATAAAGTGGCGGTAGCACCAATTAAAAAGGGTCAAGATGTAAGGAAGTATGGATTTCCAATTGGGCATGCAACAGAAACGATTGAGGTGGGCGATTGGGTCCATACTCATAACACGAAAACGAATTTATCAGGAACATTAGAATATACCTTTAATCCAAACGAAACCTCTCATTCAATTAGTCAAGCAGAGCAACGAACGTTTAAGGGTTATGTTCGAGCAAATGGCGAGGTTGGAATTCGAAATGAAGTTTGGATTATAAACACAGTAGGTTGTATTAATAAAACGGCGGAGCTTTTGGCGAAAACGGCTGATAGTCAGTACAGGGGCGAGGGCATTGACGGTGTATATCATTACCCGCATCTGTTTGGCTGTTCCCAACTTGGGGATGACCTTCACAATACGCAAAAGATATTAAGTAATCTCGTACATCATCCTAATGCTGCAGGTATTCTAGTACTTGGTTTAGGTTGTGAGAACAATCATATTGCTGAATTCAAAAAAGTGATTGGTGATTTTGATGAGAACAAAGTGAGATTTTTAAGCGTACAAGAAGCTGATGATGAGTTAGAGGAAGGGTTAGATCTACTTGATGAGATTGTTTCCTATGCGAAAACGTTCACACGTGAAGAAGTACCTGTATCAAAGTTAAAAGTCGGTTTGAAATGTGGAGGCTCTGACGGCTTTTCAGGAATTACAGCTAACCCACTTGTAGGGTCCTTTTCGGATAAATTAATCGAACATGGAGGTACATCGATTTTAACAGAAGTACCTGAAATGTTTGGAGCAGAAACGCTTCTCATGAACCGGGCAAAAAATAAAAAGGTTTTCAATATGATTGTTGATTTAGTCAATGACTTTAAAGAATACTTTATTAAGCATGACCAAGTAGTCTATGAAAATCCGTCACCAGGTAATAAAAAAGGTGGTATCACAACGTTAGAAGAAAAGTCACTAGGCTGTGTTCAAAAAGGAGGATTCTCTCCTGTCAACGATGTATTGCCATACGGAGGACGCGTAACGGAGCCTGGGCTAAATTTAGTTCAAGGACCTGGGAATGATCTTGTATCGGTTACAGCGTTAGCAGCTTCAGGAGCACATATCGTCATTTTTACAACGGGAAGAGGAACTCCGTTTGGTGGACCTGTTCCAACAGTAAAAATGTCAACGAACAGTAAGCTCTTTGAGAAGAAGAAAAACTGGATTGACTTCAATGCTGGTGAACTTATTTATGGAAAAGAAATGGATGAACTGACAGATGAATTGTTTGATTACATCATTGAATTAGCTTCAGGAGACGTTCGTACTAATAATGAAAAGAACGGATTTAAAGAGATTTCCATCTTTAAAGATGGTGTCATTTTATAATTCTTTTTCGCAAACTCAACTAAGGAGTGATTTTTAGATGGAACAATTAAGCCGTTCAATAAAATTAGAAAACCTTCCTGCTCAAGTTACATATGAACATCAAGACCATTTGCCAGAAAAAATTGTTCAATTTGGTGAGGGGAACTTTTTAAGAGGATTTGTAGATTGGATGATTCATGAATTAAATAAACAAGGGTTGTTTAATGGGAAAGTGGTAGCGATACAGCCAACACCGCACGGGAAAGTTGTACCAAAGCTTAATGCTCAGGATGGGTTATACACTCTTGCTCTACGAGGGATTGAAAATGGGCAGATCGTGGAACGTAACGAAATTATTTCATCGATCTCTAGAGGTATTAATCCATATAGCAATTGGGACGAAGTTTTAAAGGTAGCAGAATCACCCGACATTCAGTTTGTTTTTTCTAATACAACTGAAGCCGGTCTTACCTACTTAGAAGAAGCATATGATGAGCAAAAATCGCCTTTATCTTTTCCTGGAAAGGTTACAGCCTTCTTGTACCATCGTTATAAGGTGATGAATGCAAAGCCTGAGGCAGGTTTAGTCTTAATCCCGTGCGAATTAGTAGAAGGAAATGGTGACGTACTAAAAGAGCTTGTTCTACGATATGCAAAAGAATGGAATATGCCTAAGGAGTTTATTACTTGGGTCAATGATCATAATCAGTTTTGCAATACATTAGTTGACCGGATTGTGACAGGATATCCTAAAGACAATATTGAGGTGTATAGAGACCTTCTTAAGTATGAAGATGTTCTTTTAACAGCCGGAGAACCGTACCATTTATTTGCCATTGAGGCAGGGGAGGATGTGGCAGAGCGCTTACCGTTTCATCAAGCTGGTTTAAATGTGAAATGGGGTCCGATTACGCCATATCGTGAATTAAAAGTTCGGTTATTAAATGGCCCTCATACAATGATGTTTTCGGTTTGTTACCTATCTGGTGTTGATACCGTCTTAGAAGCGATGCAGGAGCCTGACTTAGGTGAATTTGTGAAACACGGTATGATTGAGGAGATCTTTCCTACTGTGAAGATGGATGAGAAGGAAAAGAGATTATTTGTTGAATCAGTCATAGAAAGATTTGAAAACCCATATAACAAGCATTTTTTAACTGATATCGGTATGAATGCCGTTTATAAATACAAATCAAGACTCATTCCTTCTATGTTGGATTATATAAAGCAAACAAAGAAGTTGCCGCAATCGATATTGTTTTCACTAGCAGCTCTCATTGTCTATTATCGTCCTGATAGAAATGATGGAGATTTTCTAATTGGACTACGGGGCAATGACGAATATACGATTCGTGATAATAAAGAAGCACTTTCGGCGTTAACAAAAGCGTGGGAGCTATTTGAGAATGACGGTGCAGATGTTTCCCGCTTAACAACGTCTGTATTAGAAGATGAAGAGCTTTGGGGTATAAATTTAAATGCAATAGACGGACTTAACGAATTGGTTGCAAGTAATGTATCAAGCATATTACTGCATGGCATGAAGGAAAGTGTAAGGGAACTTGCTAAAGCAGCTACAAAATAAGCAACTATTGAGAAAAATAACAACGTTGGCATTGTGACGTTATTGAATTGGAGGAAGCGATGAATTTATTAGAACAGATTACAGAAAGTGGAATCGTTGCAGTAATACGTGGTTCAAAGCCCGAAAATATTGTTGAAATAGGTAAAGCGTTAAGGGAAGGGGGCGTTAAGGCCCTTGAAATTACAGTGGAAACACCAAGAGCCATGTCAATAATTGAGAAAGTAGCAATAGAGCTTGAGAATGAAGATGTGATCGTAGGGGCCGGGACTGTCTTAGATCCAGAAACGGCACGAGCAGCCATTTTATCTGGAGCAAGATTTGTTTTTTCTCCAACGGTTAATGCAGAAACAATTAAGATGTCTAAGCGATATGGCGTACTAAGTATTCCTGGTGCCTTTACTCCGACAGAGATTTTGACTGCTTATGAAAATGGTGCTGATCTAATAAAAGTGTTTCCAGCAAATGCTGTTGGACCATCATATATAAAAGATATTAAAGGTCCATTACCTCATATTCCATTAATGGTGACAGGAGGTATTGATTTAGTGAATGCGGCCGATTACATTAAAGCGGGTGCAGTAGGCCTAGGTGTTGGGAGTACCCTTGTACCAGCTACGATTAATGAGGAGGCACTTCAATCTATTACGGATAAGGCTAAGAAATTTGTGGAAACTGTTAAGCTAGCGCGAGAGTAAGAGATATATGGTAAAGCTGTTGAGAAAATATTTTCAACAGCTTTTTGATTAGAGAATAGACAATATCAATAGCTCGAATTATTCATAAAATGGTTACGCTAATCATTTCAATTTCACATTGGAATCCGAATCGTGTACAATAAAGTGAATCTAAATCAAATTGGAGGCTATACATATGAAAAAAGGTTCTATTTCATTTGAAAATGGTGAAAAGCTTGTTATTGAATTTTACCCAGAAGCTGCACCAGGTCACGTTGAAAATTTTGAAAAGCTAGCGAATGAAGGATTCTATAACGGATTGACTTTCCACCGTGTCATTCCAGGGTTTGTTGCTCAAGGTGGGTGCCCAGTTGGAAATGGTACTGGAGGTCCTGGTTACACAATCAAATGTGAAACACAAGGTAACCCACATAAGCATGTTGCAGGTGCTCTTTCTATGGCACATGCAGGAAAAGATACGGGCGGTAGCCAATTCTTCATCGTGCATGAGCCACAACCTCATTTAGATGGTGTGCATACAATATTTGGACAAGTTGTAGAAGGTCTTGATTCTGTATACCGTATTAAACAAGGCGATACGATGCAAGAAGTAAAAGTTTGGGATGAAGAGTAATACGTGAGAATTAGGGGCAGACTATGGAAGCCACAAAAAAGGTACAATTCAACCTTTTTCTGCGGCTCGATTTAGTAGCAATGGCTCCGCACGCTGCAAGCCTGCTATGAGAAGATCACTCATGGCAGGCTTTTTTTTAAAAATAGCAGCCGCTCCGCACATTGCTTAGAGGGCACTGAAAAAGGGAAAACCACCCTTTTTCAGTGCCCTCCAGACTAGGTCTGGCTTTTTTATTTTGTTTTTAGAAGAAAAGGAAGAAAGGAGATTAGGGATGGAACATCGAACGGTTGATGTGACAATTGTCGGCGGTGGACCTAGTGGTTTAAGCGCGGCATTAGTGCTTGGCAGATCATGTAGAAGCGTTGTGTTGATTGATTCAGGACATCCTAGAAATGAAGTAACATATGAATCCCACGGATTCCTAACACGTGACGGAATTAAACCCTTTGAACTGCGAGAAATAGCTCTTGAACAGATGAAAAAATATGACAAAGTGACGGTTATAGACGATCTAGTTGAAGATGTTAAAAATGAGGATGCTTGTTTTAAAACAACGACACGAACAGGGAGTAGCATCACTAGCCGAAAAATCATTTTTGCCACAGGATTAAAGGAACACTTACCAATGATTCGCGGATTAGAACAAACGTATGGAAAATCCGTTTTTTCATGTCCTTATTGTGACGGGTGGGAGCATCGTGACTTACCTCTTGCTGTTATCGGAAATCAAAAAGATCTCATTCACTATATCCGCTTAATCTATAATTGGAGTCAAGATTTACTCGTCGCCACGAATGGGCCGGCCAAGCTTAAAGAAAAAGAAAAAAAAGAGGTTGCCGAACACGGTATCCGCTTAATCGAAACAGAAATAAGAGAAATAACTTCTACAAATGGATTATTAAAGGAGATTGTCTTTACGGACGGCGAAATGATTAACAGAAAAGCGGCTTTTATCGTTAATACAGGTGCTGAACAAGCGACAATGCTTCCGGAAAAACTTGGTGTAACCCTAGCAAAAAATGGAGCATTTGAAACAAAGGAACATGGTAAGACTAGTGTAAATGGACTCTACATTATTGGCGATGCAGCGAAACGATTTACTGGGTTAATGGGAGCGGCAGCCGAAGGGTATGAAACAGGCGTGAATATGAATCATGAATTTGTTGAGGAAGATTGGCTGAAAAAATAAATTAAGATCATGTGCCTGCATCTTGTTTTGCAGGCTTTATTTAGTATAACTTTGCAGAGGCTGTCAAATATTGAATATTGCTGTTGGTGGAGACATGTTCCAAGATATCTATAGTAATTTGTGCGCCGTATAAATAAATTTTACATATTGTAGAGTCGATAAAGCGTTTGATATAATTAATTTAAATTAATAAGTAATCATTTGTAACGATATGCCACTTTTGCTTCAACATAAGACTCCCCAATACTGTATTCATATGATAAACGTATAAAATGACATATTTAGTTAACAATAAAAAGATCTATCAATTATTTGACAACGTTGGACAGTCCTAGTTATGAAGTAGGACTGTCTTTTTTCAGTGATTCTTTTAGAAAGTTGGTGCAAGATGAGCAAATACCGATATGCTGAGTATTGGAAGGAAAAAGCAAAGAGTGGCGATAAATGGTTATCTCCGTCAACACAAATATATAAACATAATGATTTAATTTTTGTAGGACAGATTTTAAATATTTATTCAGGACAACAGGAATCAATTCGACTATTGTTTCCAAACATTAAAGCTGTAACAGGATTCCTACAATATATCTTTTTGCCGACGGCCTTCATAGGCTATTTTATGATCCATGAAATGGATCCAAAGACAATTATGTTAGGTGATGGAACGTTCTCTTCGTTAATTGATCAATTACCGTTACGAGAACAATTTGAACCTAATACAAAAGAAACGATGCAAGAGGTTTTATCGTTCGTGCAAACGGCTTGGACAAAAGATGATGAAGCAGCCTTTTTTCAATTAGAAAAAGCTTTGAGGTTGCTTGAATCTATCAATGTAGAACATGTTGTTACATCTTTTAACATCCTTCGATCTCCAAGTGGACTAGCTAGTTGGTTAGTGAATGAATATGAAAATGAGCCAGTTTTAGGAATTAACTCACTTGAAGAAGAAGTGAACATGAATGTCAGTGAGTTTCTTCAATTAAGTCGAGATGCCGAATCACAACCTTTTCAATCAAAGCGTTTTTTTCATACATTAGATAGTGTAATGATTTTGTAAGCTATAACTTTTTTTGAAAATGTTAAAAAAGGTGCTCATATACCCAATCATTCCGTGTCATTTCTCCATATGGTAATACCATATCGAAAAACTTTGGAGGAGATTTGAAGATGACACAAAAGAAAAAGCCTTTAGAGCAATTACAGCCGTTAGCAGAGCGTAGAAGTCCTATGCCGCTACAGCCTCTACAAGACAGAAAAGAACCAAAACCAACTAAGCCGATTGAGGATGTAAAAAAGCCAATTGATCATTGTAAGCCTGACGATAAGAAGAAAATGCCTGATAAAAAGAAACCTGAAAAGCCGGTTGAAGATAAGAAAGAAGAGCCAAAGAAAAAAGAAATAGTTGACCCTTGGGCAAGACTTTTGTTTGGACCGCCTAGAAAAGTGGAATCAAGTACTGATGAGGATGATAAGCCCCGTAGAGGATTTTCGTGGATTTAAGTAATAAATGGTACTAGTGCATCACTATAGGTGTGCTTGCAGTTATCATACAAATAAATAGCAACCAGGAAAAAGGGGTAGTGAGGTGCGAATACTATCCCTTCTTGGGTTGCAGTTTTAATGTGAAAACCCTTTTTAAATTAGTCTGAAACACATTCAAGATATTTCTAAAAAAACAATGAATTCACCCAAACAAGTTGAAATTAAATTGCATATAGTACCAAGAATAGCAGTTAACTTTTGCTATTTGACCTAACGTAAAGGAGGTGTTTAGCATGTCAGGATATGCACACGGAGGTGGCTTTGCGTTAATCGTAGTATTGTTCATCTTGTTAATTATTATCGGAGCGTCTTATGTAGGTTACGGTTACTAAAAAGGCGTTTTAACAAATGAAGAAAAAATGGCTGTCCCAAATCGGTTTGAACGGTTTTGGGGCAGTTCTTCGTATGCAAGCAATGGCTGAAAAAGACTGTTACATATTGTTACGAACTAGATGATGTAGTGTTAAAAAGGACAGTACAATAAAAGAAATTATTTCAAAAAGTTAATCAGGAATGAAAGGGAGCGAATTAATGCAGAAACAAAAGTTATTGGTAAATGGAGAGCGGTTAAAAAAAGAACTAGAAACATTTGCAGACTTTGGTAGAACACCTAATAATGGTGTGACACGCTTAGCCCTTTCAGAAGAAGATCGAATGGCACGTAATTATTTTTGTTCTTGTTGCGAAAATCTCGGGATGACGGTAAGAATCGATGATATGGGTTCCATTTATGCAACATTAGAAGGATTAGAGGATAAGCCACCTATTGTTATGGGGTCTCACTTAGATTCAGTAAAAAAAGGAGGGCGATTTGATGGTGTATTAGGAGTACTAGCTGGACTTGAAGTGGCTCGCACTCTAGTAGATCATAAAATAACTCCTAGGATTCCGATTACAATCGTTAATGTTACTAATGAAGAAGGTGCTAGGTTTGAGCCTTCTATGATGGCCTCTGGTGTGCTATCAGGAAAGTTTAATAAGGAGCAAATGCTTAAAAAGGTAGATTCAGAAGGTATTACGTTTGAGGAAGCTTTACAGAGAAGTGGCTATGCTGGTTCTATCGAAAATCGATTAGAAGAAGCAACTGCGTTTTTAGAGCTTCATATTGAACAAGGACCTATTTTAGAAAGTGAAGGACTTTCTATAGGTGTAGTCGAAGCGGTGATGGGAATGGTTTGCTATGAGATTGAAATCACAGGTGAATCGGATCATGCGGGGACGACCCCGATGTCGATGAGAAAAGATGCTCTTTTTGCTATGGTTGATTTTATCCAAAACATCCGGAAGAAATTAGACTTATTAGACGGAGAACTTGTGTATACAATTGGTCGGGTAAATGTCAAGCCGAACATACATACAGTAATCCCTAATAAGGTTGTGTTTTCATTGGAGGCACGTCATAAGGATGAGGAGGTCATATCAGAGGTGGAGCGACATATCGAAGAGCAAGCTGACTACATTACCAATCAGAGGGATTGTCAGATCAAATTAACAAAAATGTGGGCACGTGATACTGTTTGGTTTGATGAAGACCTGGTCAATTTACTTGAGGAGTCAACCCAATCATTAGGCTATTCTTATAAGAGGATGATTAGTGGAGCTGGACATGATGCACAATTTATAAATACAATTGCTCCAGCTGTGATGCTTTTCACCCCTAGCAAACATGGCAAAAGCCATTGTGAAGAGGAATTAACAACGTGGGAAGAGTGTGAACAAGGGGCAAACGTGTTATTAGAAGCTGTGTTAAAGATATTAAATAAATAGGAATTTTATTTTGAACTTTTGGGGAAATCTCCAAGCAATAAGCAGAGTACCTATATCTATTAAAAGCTAGAGAGGAATGTGCTTTCCTCTCTAGGTAGATGCAGAGCCATTGCTGCCGCTTTTTCGGCTTTGGAGGCAGCTCCATGAGTTTATTACAATTAATACACACATATGGACTAATTTTAGTCTTTATTTCTTCTTTTTCTTCTTTTTCTTCTTTTTCTTATCCTTCTTCTTTTTTTTCTCTTTGTCTTTTGAATCTAGACTTTCAGCATTTTCATTTGCTTCATTTGCTTCATTTTCTTCTTCGTTTTGATTAAGAGTGATTGGGTCTTCGATTTCAGACTCCTTAGTAGGGGAATTGTCGTTTAGTTTCTCTTGATTGCTTTTTTGTAATTTCAACAAACAGAGCTCCATGAATTTCTTATTGAAATCATTGACTAACTCAACATCTACATTAAGTTTATCTAGGTCAATTCCTAGATCATATTCAAATTCAATTTTTTTCTTTTCCATTTTTATTCCTCCCTATGTCCTTTCCGCTATTAGTCTATGCAATTTGTCTAATAGTGGAAGGGTGTTTGCCTTTATGTCAAACACTTATTTTCTTGAGAAATCTCAATCGATAAAACAGGGGGAATCTAACGTCTTCGCTTTAATAAGAGGATGTTTTAGAATGAAATAGAGTATAATTATTATAAAGATTTCTTAAGGGTTTGTTTCTAGATTAAGAAACTTAACGATATTACAGATGTAATTTAGGAGATAGAACTATGTGGGAATTAATATTAGTCATGCTTGAGCGGTTAGGAATCATTGTTACAGTGGCTTTTGTTATGACTCGGTTTAAGTTTGTTCGTCACTTAATCGAAAGGCGTGAAATTTCCAAAAGATCAAGAATGAGTGTTATTGCTATTTTTGGTTTATTTGGAATTATTGGTACATATACAGGACTGAAGATTAACCCTGAACAAGCTACGTATTTCCGCTGGGTAATCGATTTGGGAGAAGGTGAAGCGATTGCAAATTCCCGTGTGATAGGGGTTGTTGTAGCAGGACTATTAGGTGGGTGGAAAGTTGGAGTGGGAGCAGGAGTAATAGCAGGAGCTCACCGTTATTTACTAGGTGGCTTTACAGGTTTTGCCTGTGGGCTGTCGACAATTATTGCCGGGGCAATTGCAGGCTATTTTTATAAAAAGAATAAAAACACTCGAATTATCTCCTTACAAACAGCATTGATTGTAGGAATGCTCGCAGAAGCAGTTCAGATGGGAGTCATTTTATTACTTGCACGCCCTTATGATCGTGCTTTGTTATTAGTGCAGGATATTGGTGTTCCGATGATCGTTGCAAATGGGATTGGGACAGCTATCTTTATTTTAATAATTCGTAATGTCATCCAAGAAGAAGAGAAAATGGGCTCCATTCAAGCTCAAAAGGCATTAAAGTTAGCTGATTTAACATTAAAGTATTTACGGAAAGGATTAACGGAACAATCTGCTTTACCTACATGTCAAATTTTATTAAAAGAAATCCGAATTGATGCCGTTTCTATTACCAATCATGAAAAAATTCTTGCATTTGCAGGTGTAGGGGAGGATCATCATCTACCTAATAAAAAGGTACAGACCGTTGCAACAAAGCGAGTCTTAAATGAAGGGAAGCTAGTCATTGCCAAACAGGATGAAATAGATTGCGGGGAAAATCACTGCTTGTTACAAGCTGCAATTATTGCCCCTTTAAAAATCAAGGAACAAACGATTGGCACGTTAAAATTTTACTTTAAGAATGAGAAAGGACCTTCCCCAACAACCATTGAATTAAGCAAAGGGTTGTCAACATTATTAAGTCATCAGCTTGAACTCTCTGAAGTAGATCGTCATTTGGAGCTCGCTAAGCAAGCTGAGATTAAAGCTTTACAGGCTCAGGTCAGTCCTCACTTTTTATTTAACGCTTTAAACACCATTGTTGCTTTAGTAAGAACAGATCCTATGAAAGCGAGAAAACTGTTAATTTCACTTTCTCATTTTTTTAGACAAAATTTAGCTGGAACGACTGC
Source organism: Halalkalibacter sp. HAAS-P013 (assembly GCF_056619925.1). Taxonomy (NCBI): domain Bacteria; kingdom Bacillati; phylum Bacillota; class Bacilli; order Caryophanales; family Bacillaceae; genus Halalkalibacter; species Halalkalibacter sp. HAAS-P013. Next base: position 187,123 of record NZ_JBWQTU010000002.1, on the reverse strand, counting down.
GACTGAAACTTCGTTAGAAGAAGAACTTAAACATGTGCAAGCCTATTTAGAAATTGAGCAAGCTCGTTTTTCGGATAAATTGTCTGTTCAGTATGAGATTGATGATGAGGCACTAATTGGCAGGTTACCGCCAATGACGTTACAACCAATTGTAGAAAATGCCATTAAGCATGGATTAAAGCAACTGCAACAGAGTAGTCTTCTATCTATTATTGTAAAGAAGCAGAAAGATGTAGTGTACATCTCAATTTGTGACAACGGGACAGGAATAGAGGCAGAGCGAATACAAGAACTAGGCAATGAAAAGGTGCCGTCCAAAACAGGTACAGGGATAGGGTTAGCTAATATTAATAGAAGGTTAGAGATGATGTATGGTGTTGAATCGACACTACACATTGATAGTGAGCTTGGAAAAGGCACAACCGTTTCATTTTCAATACCGGTCAAATGAAGAGAGGTGCGCAAGTGAAAAAACAAATAAAAATCGTCATTATTGATGATGAACCCTATAGTCGTGATGAGTTAACCTTTCTCCTAAATCAATATGAGGAAGTGGAGATTGTTGGTGAAGCCGATTCCGGGGAAAAAGGATTAGAGGTTGTCATGCGAAAAGAGCCTGATGTTGTATTTATAGATATAGAAATGCCACAAATGTCTGGCTTAGATTTAGCTAAAGCTCTCCATAATATGAAACACGTTCCGTTAATTGTTTTTGCAACTGCATATGCTGATTATGCTGTAAAAGCTTTTCGTGTTCAAGCTCTAGACTACTTAGTTAAACCGTTTGATGACAAGAAAATAGATGAGGTGTTAAAACGAATTAAAGAACGGCTTACAGAATCCGTCAAAGAAGTAGAACTAACGACAGGTGTAGGCAAATTAGCAGTAGAAGATGAAGGGAGAATTGTTTATCTTTCACCGAGAGATATTGCTTATCTGTTTCGAGAAGATCGAGAAACAATAATCTGTGCCAATGAACGTAAATATAGTTCAAGAACACCAATAAAAGATTTAGAAGAAAAATTAAAAGGGTATCCCTTTTTTCGAACTCACAAAAGCTACTTAGTTAATTTAGACAAAATTGAAGAGTTAATCCCTTGGTTTAATGGTGCGTATCAATTAAAAGTCGTTGGGCAAATAGAAGAAATTCCAGTTAGTCGAAATTATGTAAAGGCGCTAAGAGAGCGTTTAGAGTTGTGATAGTCCAGTAGGATGAATGCATAATGAGGGCGCATTCATCCTTTTCTATTTTTGAACATCTTTCATTGCATGTGGGACACTATTTTAAACATGTTAGTCAATATTTTAAACACGTTATCACATTTTCGACACAAAGAGGGTGTAAGAAGATATAATGAAAGCGTATTCAAAAGGAAGAGGTGTTATAAATGATTACATTTTTAGTATCTATTGCACTATTAATTATAGCTTATTTTACGTATGGTAAAATCATTGAAAAAATGTTTGGGGTTAAGGAATCAAGACCTACTCCAGCTTATAGCATGAAAGACGGTGTCGATTATATTCCGATGGGAACAAATCGAAATTCGTTAATTCAGCTATTAAATATTGCAGGTGTAGGACCTATTTTTGGACCAATTATGGGAGCGCTTTACGGACCGGTGGCTTTTATCTGGATTGTTGTCGGTTGTATCTTTGCAGGGGCGGTTCATGACTATTTAACAGGTATGATCTCGATTCGTAACAAAGGGGCACATTTACCTCAATTAGCAGGTAAGTTTTTAGGGAAATCAATGAAGCATATTGTCAATGCAATTGCTGTTCTTTTGTTACTCCTTGTTGGAACCGTTTTCGTCACAGCTCCGGCGGGACTATTGTTTAACTTAATGGATGGGTTAGTTGCACTAGGAATAATAACAGCCGTTATTTTCGCTTATTATATTTTAGCAACGATGCTGCCTGTTGATAAAATCATTGGAAAAGTTTATCCAATCTTAGGAGCACTTTTAGTTATTAGTGCGATTGGAATTGGAGGAATGTTAATTTTCACTGGTGCACCAATTCCTGAATTAACACTTGAGAATATGCATCCAGCTGGAACAGCCGTATTTCCAATTCTTATGATTACCATTGCTTGTGGTGCGATTTCAGGATTTCATGCAACACAATCACCGATTATTTCAAGAACACTTCAAAATGAACAGAATGGTCGTAAAGTATTTTACGGCATGATGATTGTAGAAGGGATTATCGCAATGATTTGGGCCGCAGCTGCCATGAGTTTATTTTACGGAACGGATTTAGCTGCTTTAATTGAATCAGGTGGTGCAGGTCTTGTTGTTAGTGAAGTTGCTTTCACATTACTAGGAGCAATTGGTGGTACGTTAGCTGTACTTGGTGTTATTGTTCTTCCAATTACATCTGGTGACACAGCCTTCCGTTCGGCCCGAATGATTATTGCTGATTATATTAAAGTTCCACAGTTGAAGATTACTAGTCGTCTTTGGATTGCGTTACCATTATTCGTGATTTCGTTCATCCTGACTACAATGGACTTCACTCTATTATGGAGATACTTTGGTGTAACCAATGCAGCAATAAGTGCAATTGCCTTATTTGTAGGTGCTATGTATCTAGCCATTCAATTTAAATTTCATTGGGTTGCAACAATCCCAGCAACATTTATGACGATGGTTTCTTTAACATTTATCTTCAGTGCACCAATCGGATTTGGACTGCCAATGGGAACATCTTATGTTGCTGCAACAATTGGAACAATGATTATTCTAGCTTTATTTGCTTACAAAATTAAATTAAATCGTGCCGAAGCGAATTTTGAATTAGACGAAGACGAGAGCAAAGCAGCGTAACACATGAAACCTGTATCCGCTTGGAGGATGCAGGTTTTTTTACTGTTAATAACAATTGAATTATGTAAAACTATCTATAAAAATTAGATGTTTTACATGATATTGTCGTATAAATGAAATCAAACGGACATTAGGAATCAAAAAAAATCTGTTATAATAACTGAAATATCGTTTGAAGTAAATTCATAGTATTGATTAGACATATCTACAGCAAGGGAAGGATGCGACATATGAGAAAAGAGAATGAACTGATCAAAAAGCATTACTATAAACATTTTGTAGAAGAAAGAACAAATCAACCAATCGCCGTTCTTGCTGAAGCGATGTTAGAAGAGAATGAGGAAGAAACTAATTCCACGATTCGCTATGCTCAAGGGGAAGTCTATTATCATAACAAAGACTACGAAACAGCCATTTTTAAGTGGGAGAAGGTTCAATGTGAATTAAAATCGTGGGCAATGAAAAACATTGCTGACAGTTATTATGAGTTAGGGGTACTATCACAGGCTGAAGAAGCGTATTTAGCCATACATACAGAGAACTTGATTTTAAGAACAGAAATAGAATTACAACTATTTTCCCTTTATATGGATCAACAACAATTAGATCAAGCTGCAAAAGTAATTAAAAACGTTGTTTCGTTAAATCCAGATTATTTAGATGTTACAGAAATTGCTCGTTCATTTTTTGAAGAGTATAGAGACTGGGATAGTGCAATTGATTTAGCTATAAATGAAGTAATCCGAACAGAATCTCTTGAGTGGTTTGAAATCGTTCAAAAATATATTGACAGAGGGTTAACTAAAACAATAGAACCACCTTATTTTTTACAGGCTCTAAAAACGTTATATTCAATTGATGTTAAGAAATTTGAACAAATAGCAGTAGCACTTTGGAAAAGCTACGAAAGTGAAGAATTTTATTTCAAGTGGTTGACTGAGTTTAATGATCTTTTATTACAACTTAATATTGAAAAAACAATATCTTGGGTTGATTTATCAAAATTATATGCTAAAACTTATTTTGATCTAACAGCCGGTAAACATTTCGTTAAAGAGATTGACCATATTGTCCCTAACCTTTTAACCAACTGGATTCATATTGCGTCACAATCTCAAGCAATTGCTGCCGCAGGAGCTGTTCTTTCGTGGAATCAATTTGTAACAAATCTTAATACAAATACGGTTAATGAAGCAGAAACAATCTTAAGTCATGGTCGATCGGCAACAACTGACTCGATTGTACAAAGTTTGGAGTTATACGAATCTATCATTCGTTGGGCACAGGAACATGATTTAGAAATAGGTGACCGCATACAGTGGAAGGTCCAACAACTGCTAGATTTTGATCGTAATTATTTAGTTATGGCAGGATCAGATACAAAAGGCAAAACAGCTATGATTAATCATTTACTAGGACATGAAGTTTTAAGTGAAGAACTACCTGCAACGTTTATGTTTAGAAATGCTAGTGAAACGGAACTTCAAGAAATTACTGAAGAAGGTCATAGACATCCGGTTAACGAAGAATTATGCGACATAGATCTTCGAAACAAAATGTTTGAATATGTGGTACCATCTTCATTTTTAGATAAGAATAAGTTAACTATTATATCGACAGAGCGGAATGAAGAATTAAAAAACTATGTTGGTATGGCTGACGCGTTATTGTTTATCATAGATGCGAACACAAGAATGACAAAATCTGATTATGATGTTCTTACAATAATCAAAGGTGAGTTTCCTAGCCTATCTATTCATTTTGTTATTAATAAAATAAATGTCATATATAATGAACAAGAGGTTCAACGAATTGTTGAGGAAACAGAAGCAACTATATACGAGAACTTTCAAAATGCACAGATACACACAACTGAATCAAGATTGGACGGCTTGAACCAAGTAATAAATGGTCTATTTAAAAATAGAATGGTAGAAAAAGAACGAAATGAAAGAATATTAAAGGTAATTCAAGAAACCATCAGTCATCTTCTAGAAAAGCGAGTGAAAATGGAAAAGAACTTAATGAATTCTGTTACTTGGAATGAAGAAGCTGTTCTAAAACTGACGGGTGCCAATAATCAACTAATAGATATTGAAAAAGAAAAAATACAAGAAATAAAAGAGTCATATGCAGTAATTACTGATGAAATGAAAAAGAATTTAAGAGTTAACATTCCAAAAATTTTGCGTGAGTGCTCAGATTTTATTCAGGAAGATAGTGATTTCAGAAATATTCATGTTGAACTTAATAGAAAAATGAATGAGCAAATTTCCACTTATTTAGAACAAACGTTTTTACCGAAATTTTCGAATGTCTTGCAGGAATGGTTAGAAGTTTGTAATGTCGAATTTATTCAAAGTCAGTCATATTTAAAGGAAATGACTGAAGGGTTTAATCGTTTATATGAAAAAGAACGTTTTAAATTGCAATGTGATTTCCGTGTGCTTGACGATTGGTACAGAGATGTTGACCGAATGACAAATGGTGTGCACTTAGAAAACGTCAATATTTTGTTGAGATTAACACCTTCACAGCTTCTATTAAAGAGTTCAGGGAAATTTTTTGGAGTACTTCCTACAAATAAAGCACTCGTATTTAAAATGTACAAAAAATTTATTGAAAATGAAGAGTATAAACAGGTTACCGAAACGATTGTGAATCAGTACATTCTCCAGTTTGACTTATTTGGAAAGTCAATAGAGCGCGATATGAACTTGTTCTATAGAAGTCCGTTTAGTGTACTAAACGAAGCAATTGCAGAAGCAAAATCAGAAATAGAAGGGCATAATGATGCGCTAGATTCGTTACGAGCGAATCCGGAAATTTATAAGGATCCATTAACATTATTTAAGGTTCGAGTTCACCAATATGAGTTAATGGAGCGGAGGGATTGGAACAGAAGTCAAAGCTTGGCAGTAAAGTAAGTGACCGCTGATCACTTTCATAATATTGTAAGACAGGGGGTGTCTCAAAAGGTCTGTTTTTGACCTTTTGAGACACCCCCTGATTCTTTAGGGGGGCTTTGTGGTCATTTTAAAATCCGTCTTCTCCTGCAGTGTATGGGATATTAAGATTGTTTTCAACTGTACGTAAACGTTGGTTTAATCGGGTCATACGATCAAAATGACGCTCATCATTTTGGTTTAAACGAATGATCTCTTCGTTTATTCGGCCAATCTCGGCATTTAGTCTTTGAATTTCTTCGTTTTGGCGTGTTAATTCTGTAACTTGCTGTTGAATTTGGCTTTCTAATTGGGCCACTCTTGATTCAAGTGTTGGTTGCCTGTAATGGGAAAGTGATTGTTGGCGAGTTTGATGATAGGCATAAGATGATGACTCGTTTGGTTGCTGAACATATCGAGAGTAATATTGATATGGGTTCATACGGCAGCTCTCCTCTGTAGTTTATTAGTCTAGATGACACTTTTACAGCCTATGTAGAAACCCCTTAATTGACAGGGCTTATGCCCAAATTGATCATGATTAAAAAAAGTTGAGTATTTTTTTAATAAATTTAAAATTTGTGATAAAAATCACTTTCAATGTAATTGCCTGGGAGTATGATCAATTTAGAAAGAGAAACAACTTGTAAATGATAGGAGATGAGGAGGAAATGATTTTATGTGAATGGAAAGACTTCCAGACTGATACTGAAACATATTCTCAGGCTGACTTTGAGGAGTTGGTCAATGATGAATTTGAAGCAATGATGTTTGAGGATGATGAAGAGATTCCTGCTTACATTTGGACAGTCAACTATGTATGTATGATAAAAAAGAATACAAGAATGATTGCTGATATTTCTGTTACAAAGATTCCTCGAAATCCAGTTTGCGCGTAATTTTTTTAAAAATATATATGTGAAATACTTCACAAACGGAGGGTTTTAACATGGTTGTAGATCAAAAACAATTGGTTGAAAAAACGGATGTATTAAAAGCAGTAGATCAGTTAGTTGGCAATGGAAAAAAAGCATTAAAAGAATTTTTAACATTTAATCAAGAGCAAGTTGATGAGATTGTGAAAAGAATGGCTTTGGCTGGACTTGAACATCATATGGATTTAGCGAAGCTTGCTTTTGAAGAAACAAATCGTGGTGTATTTGAAGATAAGATCATTAAGAATTTGTTTTCTACAGAATATGTGTACCACAATATTAAATATGACAAAACGGTCGGTATCATTCATGAAAACGAACATGATGGTTTGATTGAAATTGCTGAACCAGTTGGAGTCGTAGCCGGCGTTACACCTGTCACCAATCCAACATCTACAACGATGTTTAAAGCACTTATAGCAATTAAAACGAGAAATCCAATTATTTTTGCCTTTCATCCTTCTGCACAAAAATGTAGTAGCGAAGCGGCAAGAGTATTGCGCGATGCAGCGATTTTAGCTGGTGCACCTGAACATTGTATCCAATGGATTGAGACACCTTCCATTGAAGCAACGAAGGCATTAATGAACCATGAAGGGACAGCATTAGTACTAGCCACAGGAGGCGCTGGGATGGTTAAATCAGCATATAGTACAGGGAAGCCTGCGCTAGGGGTTGGTCCAGGTAACGTTCCTTGCTATATCGAAAAAACAGCGAACGTCAAGCGAGCAGTAAATGATTTGATCCTATCAAAAACATTTGATAATGGGATGATTTGTGCATCTGAGCAAGCGGTTATTATTGATGATGCCATCTACCAAGAAGTAAAACGGGAGTTAACGAATAATAAATGTTACTTCTTAAATGAAGAGGAGCGCGCAAAAGTAGAGAAGCTGGTGATTAATGAAACAACATGCGCTGTAAATCCAGATATCGTTGGAAAGCCAGCTGCATTTATTGCAAATTTAGCTGGTGTTACGGTCCCAGAGGATACAAAAATCTTGCTGGCGGAACTAAAAGGTGTTGGACCACAGTATCCATTATCTAGAGAGAAGCTTAGCCCAGTCCTTGCGTGCTATCGTGTACGCTCCACAGCAGAAGGATTGAAACGAGCGGAAGAAATGCTTGAATTTGGTGGTCTAGGACACTCTGCTGTCATTCATACAAACAATGAAGATGTAATCCGACAATTTGGTATGAGAATGAAAGCATGCCGAATTATTGCAAATGCCCCTTCTTCTCAAGGTGCGATTGGCGACATTTATAACGCCTTCTTACCATCACTCACGCTTGGTTGTGGTTCTTATGGGAAGAACTCTGTATCTTCAAATGTTGGTACAGTTAACTTAGTAAATGTAAAAAAAGTAGCTCGGAGGAATGCAAATATGCAATGGTTTAAAGTTCCACCGAAAGTGTATTTTGAGAAACATTCAACACAATATTTAGCGGTCATGCCTAATATTACAAAAGCGTTCATTGTTACTGATCCTGGTATGGTTAAGCTTGGATACGTCGATAAAGTGTTGCATTATTTACGTCAAAGACCAGACTATGTCCATTGCGAGATCTTTTCTGAAGTGGAGCCTGATCCATCTATCGAAACGGTAGAAAAAGGTGCAGCAATGATGAGAAGTTTTGAGCCGGATTGCATAATCGCTCTTGGTGGAGGATCAGCAATGGATGCTGCAAAAGGAATGTGGTTATTTTACGAACATCCAGATACAGATTTTCTTGGTCTGAAACAAAAGTTTCTTGATATTAGAAAGCGTGTATGTAAATATCCGAAATTAGGAACACAGGCTCAATTTGTTGCGATTCCTACAACGTCTGGAACAGGTTCTGAAGTGACATCATTTTCTGTTATTACTGATAAAACCCAAAACATCAAGTATCCGTTAGCTGATTATGAGTTAACTCCTGATGTGGCCATTATCGATCCGCAATTTGTTATGACAGTTCCTAAACATATAACGGCTGATACAGGAATGGATGTATTAACACATGCCATTGAAGCTTATGTGTCTATTATGGCGAACGACTATACAGATGGTTTAGCGATCAAAGCCATTCAACTAGTGTTTGAATATTTACCTCGTGCTTATCGTAATGGCAGTGACGAGGTTGCGCGTGAGAAAATGCATAATGCATCAACCATTGCTGGAATGGCCTTTGCTAATGCCTTCCTCGGCATTAATCATAGTTTGGCTCATAAATTAGGAGCTGAGTTCCATATTGCTCATGGACGCTCAAACACAATCTTAATGCCACATGTCATTCGCTATAACGCGAAAAAGCCAACAAAATTTGCAGCATTTCCAAAATACGAACACTTTGTGGCAGACAAGCGCTATGCAGAAATTGCTAGAATACTAGGCTTACCAGCAGCTACGACAGAAGAGGGAGTCGAAAGTCTCGTTCAAGCCATTATTAATCTAGCAAAAGAAATGGATATTCCTATGAGCATTAAAGAAAATGGCGTTAATGAGAAGGAATTTGAAAGCAAAGTCGACTATTTGGCGGAGCGTGCATTTGAAGACCAATGTACAACGGCGAATCCGAAGCTGCCTCTAGTAAGTGAATTAGCAGAAGTCTATCGTTTAGCGTATAAGGGTGTGTAAGTACAAATAGTAACTAGGGTGTTCCAAAGGTCTAAAACGATCTGTGGAACACCTTCTTTCGATTGGGAAATAGATTGTTTAATTGTCTAGCAGTTTCCTTATAGATAGTAGCATATTTTTACTTGAGAGGGACAAGAACCGAGCCAAAACTTCTCAAACCTTCATAGATTAGTATGATCTTAATCTAAGGAGGTTAGAACGGTGTTTGGTTTTCAAATGGTACAAATGGTGAGGACTTATTCACATAAGCTGGATAAGCCATTACGAGAGAAGGTTTTAAATTTGTATAAACCTTTTAGGTGGACACCTTGCTTCTTGCACAACATGTTTGAAGGTGTGTTGAAAAGAACGAGGAGAATGAGGGTGATCATTGAATTTGAGGAAGGGTGTTATAAAGAAGGATGTCTAAATATGAACCAAATTTTCAGTAGTCACCTTGGATGTAAAATGAGAAATGAATTTCAGGTTATTTCTTGTTGTAGTGCAGATCTTACACCAGCCGTTTTAGAAGAACTGCTTATGAACTGTCCGCAAATTAAAAAGATTTCCTTAAATCGTGAAGTTCACGCTTTGCTTGATACAGCAGTGATCTCTGCGAAGGCTAGAAATGTCATTCGAAATGGAACAGAACTGACAGGAAAAGGTATAACAGTTGCAGTCATTGATACAGGTGTTTACCCTCACAATGATCTTTCGGGAAGGATCATTGATTTTGTTGACTTCATCAATCAAAGAAGCGAGCCGTATGATGACAACGGACATGGTACTCATTGTGCTGGAGATGCTGTTGGTGACGGGGCAGCCTCGTCAGGTGTCTATATGGGTCCTGCACCTGAAGCAAATGTAATTGGGGTAAAAGTATTAAATAAAATAGGTTCTGGTTCGTTGGAAACGGTCATGCAAGGAGTACAGTGGTGTATAGACTACAATGAAAAAAATCCTGAGCAGCCCATTCATGTCATTAACATGTCATTAGGTGCTCCAGCTCAGAGATATGCAAATGAACGTGAAGATCCGATGGTTCGTATCGTTGAGAGCGCTTGGGAAAGTGGAATTGTCGTTTGCGTAGCGGCTGGGAATGAAGGCCCTGAAGAAAGAACTATCGCAAGTCCGGGAATAAGTCAACAAGTTATCACGGTAGGAGCTCTTGATGATCGAAATACAATTGATCGAAGTGATGATGGTGTCGCTAGCTTTTCAAGTCGTGGGCCAACCATTTACGGAGCTCAAAAACCAGATTTGCTTGCTCCAGGAGTGAGCATTGTTTCATTACGCTCACCAAGATCTTATTTAGATAAATTACAGAAAGCGAGCAGAGTCAATTCTGATTATTTTGTTTTGTCAGGAACATCAATGGCCACACCAATTTGTGCAGGAATTGTTGCACTTATGCTTGAGTCTGATCCAACATTGTCACCTGCGGAAATAAAAGAACAGTTGCTTAACGGTACTGACTTATGGACAAACAGAGATCCAAATATTTATGGAGCAGGCTATATTAATGCAGAAGATTCAATTCAGTAAACTAACGCAGTAAAGAGGGGTCTGACCCCTACCTATAGGGGTATGAAGAATCGGATAAAGGGAAGTTATGTTCGAGGGCACTGAATAGGTGAAAGTTGACCTTTCAGTGCTCTATTTCTGCATTTTCGAATAAGTACATGTCAGAGTGAATAAAAAGTATGAAAATGTCCCTATCCTTTTAAAGAAGCTTTTTTCGATACAGAAAGTAGGGAAATCTCATGCAAGGGCTAAATGAAGTTAACGTCGTGATTGTCGGTGCCGGATTAGCAGGATTAACAGCAGCTCATGAGTTAAAAAAAAGAGATGTTTCTTTTATTATATTGGAAGCACGAAGCAGAGCAGGTGGGAGGGTATATAGTACATTTTCAGAAGAGAATCTTCCTATAGACTTAGGAGCACAATGGATTGGGCCAGGTCAAAAGAGAATGATGAGGCTTGCAGAAGAATATAAGCTACAACTTACACCAACTTTTCAAAAAGGAGAAACACTTTTTCACTTAAGAGGAAAGCTGAAAAGGACAAAAGGGAATGTGCCTGGGCTATCAGCGTTTTCTATTCTTGATGTGATGATTCTTAAAAAGAAAATAGAAAAGTTGAGTAAACAAATTCCAGCTAATGAACCATGGGCCTCAGAGCTCGCTAAGCAGTTAGACAAAATGACGTTAGAGGAATTTATACAAGTTCATTCACATTCAAACTCTGCATCGGCTTATTATAGATTAATTATAGAAGAACTACTCTGTGCAAAATTATATGAAGTCTCAACTCTTGACTTTTTCTGGTGCATCAAGTCTGCTGGTTCAATAGATGAATTGTTAGCGGCAGAGAGGTTTTGGTTTAAAGATGGTGCAGGGAAACTAATTGATAAATTAATAGAGCCACTTAATAAATTTATTTATTTTGATCACCCTGTCCAACGTATCATATACGAAGAGAAGAAAGCTGTTGTTTATGCCGGAAATCAGTCATGGACAACATCAGAAGTAATCATAACAATTCCACCTAATTTTATTACAAACATTCACTTTGACCCGCCTCTGCCATCAGATCGAGTGCAATTAAACGAACGAGCAGGCTTACCTTCTGTCACAAAGTTAATTTTTATTTATGACCGACCTTTTTGGAGGGAGTTAGGACTAAATGGAACGGCGTATAGTGATCAACCTCCAGTAGACTTGACGATTGACAGTTCACCAGAAGATGAGAAAAAAGGAATATTAACTGTTTTAATAGGAAGTAAATCAGCTAGAGACATAGCTAGTATGAAGGCTGAAGAGCGGCATGATTTAGTTAAAAAGGTGTTAGTTCGTTTCTTCGGAAAGGAAGCTGATTCACCTCTACGGGTGTTTGAGAAAGATTGGACAGCTGATATTTGGACGCGTGGTGGATATGGGACTCACTTTTCAACAGGAGTTATTAGTCACTTTGGACCATCTCTTATTCAGCCAGTTGGGCCAATACATTGGGCTGGAACAGAAACAGCTTTTGAGTGGAGAATGTATATGGAAGGAGCTGTTCAATCAGGAGAAAGAGTAGTTAGTGAGGTTTTAAATCGTTTGAAGTGATTAGGTATGAGCGGGGTAAAAATCAGTCATAATGTATAAAACATCCTTGTTATGGAAGGAAGCTCTTAAAAGGAAAGAGGAGAGACTAATGACTATAATAGCTGGTTCGGAATATCAAATTTCCCAAAAAATTCAAGGTAATTTTAATTCTGCAGAGATTTTAACGGTTATTCGTCAAAGTGGAAACAGCGTGCAGTTTACCCTTGGTAATGGCAAAGGTCACGGCTCTATGCCACTTGACCATATGCAGTTTTTACTGAATAAGAATGAATTACGGTACGTTCCTAATAAACAAAAAATGTTAAAAGAAGAAAATGATGAGGAACAAATTAGTTGAAAGAAAAATCAAAAAGAAGGGGGTGTCTCAATAGGTCCAAAACAGGAAGCCACTGAATAAGGTAAAAACCAGAAGCCACTGAAAAAGTCTTTTTTAGCGGATTCGAGGAAGCAGCAATGGCTCCACACGTTGCGCGCCTGCTATGAGAAAACCACTCATAGCAGGCTTAAAGACAAAGCAACGGTTCCGCTCATTGCTTAAAGGGCACTGAAAAAGGTCAAAACCGTACCTTTTTCAGTGCCCTCCCAAAACAGACCATTTGAGCCGTCCCCTTTTCTATATCTTTTTAAAAAAGCCTGTTGAAAGCAAGGCCTCAATGCCTTCTGTTTGACTACTGTCATGTACTTCCAATTCAATTTCTTGATTCGGTTGTAGGGAGATGGCTAGCACCCCTAATAAACTTTTTGCGTCAATCTCCCAATGGTCTTTTTTGATGAGAATGGTCTCAGGAAACTCGCTTGCTGTATTCACAATTTGACTAGCTGTCTCCGCCACAATAGGTTGTAATACCTTTACACGCATGGTGTTCCACTCCCTTAATTTTATATAATGACAAAGTAACGATGGATATTGATAATATATTTGCAAACCTATAAAAAATGCTAAAAACTCGTAAAGAGTATGGGAGAAAAGGTCACATCTTTTATAAATGTACCCCAGAGAAAAGCGGGTTCAAATAAGGAGAGCACTGAAAAAGTGATTTTCTCTTTTTCAGTGCCCTCTAAATGAGTACGCCCTTTTTATCTGAAAATTTGTTAAAATATAAATAAGTAAAGTTTCAGTAGGAGGAATCAATGGAAAAACAGGACCGTAAACCAATAAAATTGATCGCAATTGATATGGATGGCACTCTTTTAAATGATCGAAAAGAAATTTCTTTGGAAAATCGGAAAGCAATTAAAGAAGCTGAAAAAGAAGGGGTACATGTCGTAATTAGCACAGGAAGAACGAGAATGACATGTGATGACTTAGTGAATTCTCTTTCTTTAAATTCTTATCTTATCACCGTTAATGGAAGTGAAATTTGGGATGAAAATGGTGAATTGATTGTAAGAAAATTGCTAAATACGTCATACATAGAACAAATGTGGAAGTTAAAGCAGACACACGAAACAATTTGTTGGGCTGCCTCTGTTGACAATGTATGGAGGGATTTCTTTCCAGAGGATTTATCTAAACATCAATGGATGAAATTTGGCTTCGATATTAAAGATGACCAAGTGAGAAAAGTCGTTTTAGAGGAACTCTCCAAAAATCCTGATCTTGAGATTACCAATTCAAGTCCTACGAACCTAGAGATTAACGCTGCTGGGGTTAATAAAGCAAAAGCAATCGAGAAAGTGTGCAATCGGATCGGAATTACAATGGACAATGTCCTTGCACTAGGTGATAGCTTAAATGACTTAGCGATGATTAAAGAAGCCGGAATGGGTGTAGCAATGGGGAATGCTCAGCCATATGTGAAAGAGTCAGCTGATTGGGTTACTTCAACCAATGAAGAAAATGGTGTAGCAAAAGCGATACGAAAATGGGTGTTATAAAAGGGGTATGAGACACCCCCGAAGCCATTGCTACCGCTGTTCCGGACTTTTGGGACAGCGCCTTTCCATTTTTAAAAGAAATAGAAGATTAAAACAGATGAAAATCGTCTAAATAAATTAAAGAGAGAAATTATCTAAAGGATAAAGAGAGCTTTAGTAGAATCTCACATACAATAGGAAAATCCAAAAAGAAAGGGAGAGACGATGAAAAAAAGAACGTTAGTATTTGTTGGAGGCGGCCTGGCAGTGGTATTCCTCGCGCTAATTATATTTGCTTCAACTGGTGGTGAAAGTGTACAGCATGATGAGGAAAATATAGAAGAACAACAACAGTCTAATGATGAAAATGTTGAAAATGACGAGGAAAGTGAGCAAGTAGAACAAACAGTAAATGCTATTGAAATGTATCGAGTTTTCAATGATTATCAGCTTGACCATATTGGATATTTAAGTGAAGAGCGCACTTTTTACCGCAGTGATGAGGATGTTTATGTACTTGGATACGGACACGAGGCACACGCAGTTAACCGATATGAACTGTTCGAATTAAAAGAAGATGAGGTTTCTATTATTCGAAGTTTGACCGAAGACAGCGAGCATTTTGAAAATATTGAATCCATAATTTCAGAAGAGAATTGGGAAGAAGAAATGGTCAACTATTTACTAAATAGTGTTAACCCACAAGATGAGTTATTCTTTTCATATGATCCAACAATTGACGAAGTAGAAGTTGTTTTAGAACAAGGTTCATATATATTGTATCCTGTGACGGTAGGGGAAAAAACATTATATTTTAAACAAAATGAAGGCTTGTGGGCGAAAGAATATCGTGATGACTTGACGATCGATATGTATGGAGAGAAACAGTTTGCGGTGCGTATAAACGAAACTAATTAAGTAAGTAAGAAGGGGTATCCTAAAAGATCGTTTTATGACCTTTTGGAATACCCCTTACTCCGTTCCTGGCTTCCTGAGAAAAGTCGTTTGGAATTAGTGATAAACTTTCACATTTACTTCTTGCACACCCCAGTTAATAGCATCTTGCTTATTTGGGATGAATAAATCAATTTTGTTTCCTTTAATAGCTCCGCCAGTATCACCAGCTATTGCATGTCCATATCCTTCAACATAGACTTTTGATCCTAATGGGATGACCGACGGATCAACGGAAATCACTTTTTTACCTGGATTGTCTATTAGGTTCAATCCTGTTGCAGTTATTCCGGAGCAGCCATTACATGATGCTGTATAGGCTGTTGCAGTCATCGTTAGCTCTTGGGCAACATCCTCATTAGTGTTGGAATTTGACGTTGGTGATGTTTCTGCTTTTTGTGTTTCTTCGCTAGTTTGAGTTGTCTCTTTAGCTGACGCCCCATTAATAGTAATAGTCTGACCTGCAATGATTACATTAGGATTAGAGATTTGATTCCATTCTTGTATCTGTCTAGTTGTTACTCCATCAAACTTTCGAGCAATTGAAGTGAGGGTGTCTCCTCTTTGAATAGTATATTGCTCTTTCTGGATCGTTGACTCTGCTTTTTCCTTGCTAGAGCGAGAAACTTGTAGACGGTCCCCTGGGAAGATTAGATTACTAGAAAGGTTGTTCCACTCTTTTAACTCATCTAATTGAATATTATTATTATTGGCAATGGACCACAACGTATCTCCCTTATTGACGGTTACTTCCTGGGCAGACGCGCTCATTCCAAACCCTAAAGTCCCAACGAGTGCAACTGCTGTTACTAATGAAACGATGCTTTTTCTCATAAATAGAATACCTCCAAAATTCATTATGTAACTTACTGAACTGATTCTATCATGAATTTTCCAGAGACAAAGAACAAGCTAGTAACAATTAGATTACGAATGTAACAGAGGTATGGGAAAGTATGTACAAGTTTGGTCAACTGGTGAATGACTCTTATCTGGAATTTAGTGAGTAATTTTGGTGTTATCACTCAGTTGGTAGTTATGGCGAGTAACCCTAGTTTCAGCGTAACAAAAGATGGAAGAAGTAACCAAGTGAACAGGTGAGAATATTAAGACAATTCTATTAATTTTTGTTATAATTTAAGTAGGAAAAATGTGCAAGTTCTTTAGGTGAACGAGTATTTTTATAAAAAAATCATAGGCCTATACATCTATGAATAAACTGAATATAACTAGAAGTAAGTGCAAAAAAGTTGACGAAAGAACGGTTTCACTAAAATGTGCTAAGGAGGGTAAACAATGGATTATATTATGTTTTGTGATCATTGTGGGTTGCCCAAGCCGATTGTAGAGCACATCATGAGGGAATACTTTTGGATAGCTCACCAAGTATATTGCAGTAATTGTCAGAAGCCTAATCAAATCCCAAAATATTTACAAGAATTAGCATTAGAAATGCATAAAGAACATTATGAGAAAAACGAATAGACGGGTAGAACGAGGTAACCTAATGTGGGACAAGCACCTGCAAAGAATATCTCCAAATATCGAAAGAAATGCAGGAGCACTTATTCCTTTGCTCCTGCAACTACAATTTAGGTCTATCGATGCCAAGTAATTGTTTAGGAATATCTCCCTCTCGAACCATAGCTATTTGCTTTACTTGATCCCCTTCATAAATGTTAATGATTATATCCTTTTCGTTGCCAACAAAATATATTTTTTTATCTTGTTCATTAACTAATTCAAATACTTGTAAGCAATGAGTAGGGTTTGAATTCGTAAGAGGCTTACGATGACAAAGCCCGCTGTTTACAGTATGGCGAAACCCGTTCTGAGTAAGATGATGCAATATCGCCTCAATAAAAGGGTCATAGACAATGAAGTCATGTTTGTCTACAGGGTGGTTTAAAAAATTAATGTTCAATTCAGTGTGTATGTGAATCTTTTGATCACAAAAGGTAATGGGTGTATAGTGAGGCAAAGTAAAAGAAAATGGAATCACTTTTTCTTCGTTAGGCTTAATAAGGAGAGGGTCAATAATTTTTATTTCATGAATGGGTTCGGTCATTTCGTAAATTTCTGTCATATCATCATCGTTTCGTTGAAACTCAGTATCGACATGGATATATACCTCTGAAATACTTTGGACTACCTTTCCCCCAAATATATGAACCTCGCCCTTTACTTCCTTGCCACGTTCAATCTCCCTATGAAATAATATCGTGTTCACTTTTGATGAACCTATCCCTATTGACGACAACAGTTTCTTTAGCATGATCAATCACTCCCTAATTCACTTAGCATTCAGTTTTACTGAATCATTGACTCTATAACATATGCAAAAAGCGATGAAAGTTCTTGTGCTCAAGATGATCGTATAGGTACTCTAAATAAAATCGTAGGAACTGCGCATTAGACGCTTCTTTCCATCATAGTTATCAAGACAAGCATGAATAGGAAGGAGTAAGTAAGTGTTCTATATACATGAAAATGGCTGGTTTTTATTTGTAGTGTCTGAAGGGCTTACGTGGGTTTTAGTTGCTCTGTTTTTGCTTAGTCGATATTGGCTACGATTTGAACGATTAAGTCAGTTGTGGTTAATTTTTATAGTGGGAATTAATATCTTTCAAATTCTCCTTGGAGGCATCGACTTTTACTTTACTGGAGAGATTTCATTTTTTCAAATTGTTATTGTACTTTTTATTACATATGCTTGTACTTTAGGGAGTTCTGATTTTGCTCGGTTAGATCAATTTTTAAAGCGGAAATTTGATCGAGATCAAAATACAGATTATCGAACTGCCGAAGGACATGCTGATGTTAAGAAATATGTAACCTATCGCTGGTCGTTGTTTTTCTATCATACAGTTGCTTTTTGTCTCATTCATATCATCTGGTATATAATAGACCGTTCTTATTTTAATCATTTTCTAGAATATGTGTTTTTCATTACAAAAAGTTGGTTTGGTGTTGTCGATTACAACTTGTTAACGAGTCCAGTATATTTCTTACTATCTTATATATGGAGCATGATTTATGTATTTGATGTAATCGTTATCCTTGCATATGCTACATCAACTATTTTAGGAAAAGGGCTAAAAAGAGATTCATAGCTTCATTGACAGTGATGGATCTTTTCCCATATAATGAGGAAGGAATGATTTTTCGACAATGATTAAGATAGCTTTGATCAATGTTCGCGATGAACAAGGATATGAGAAATCTATAGTAAATTGCTAAGAATTGTTTGTTAGAAGAGTTATGTATATATTTGGTTGCTAAAGTAAACACAATGTGAGTACTGAAGAGACCAACGATGATATTTAATCACCGTTGGTCTCTTTTGTTTTGTTTTGTTTTCAAACAATTCTAATAATTAGGATTCGAAAGACGCTAGGGAGGATATGAGATGAATAGATGGTTCGTCGTATTAGGAGCAATTATTATTCAAATTAATTTAGGAGCCGTGTACGCGTGGAGCTTATTTAATCAACCATTGATGAGTAAGTTTGGTTGGGCAAGGGAAGATGTTGTTGTGACATTCTCCATAACGATTGCAACGTTTGCGCTAGCAACGATTTTTGCTGGAAGGTTGCAGGATAGAATTGGACCAAGATGGGTTGCGACGATTGGTGGGGTATTACTTGGACTTGGGTTAATTCTAGCTAGCCAAGCAACGACTTTATTCCAATTGTATTTCTTTTATGGCGTAATTGGAGGAATTGGAATTGGAATGACTTATGTATGTCCCTTATCAGCATGTGTGAAGTGGTTTCCTGATAAGAGAGGTTTAATTAGCGGGGTAGCTGTAGCTGGCTTTGGACTAGGCGGATTAATTTTTAAACCTATTATTGAAGGGCTAATTGAGGCCATGGGTGTTTCGTCAACATTCTTGTATCTAGGTTTTATTTATTTAATTCTAGTTGTTGCAGGTGCGCAGTTACTTAAAAATCCACCTGTTGAAGAGTTTACGAGAGATTCTTCTAAAGCAATACCAGAGTTAAGTAACAATTTTTCACCGAAACAAATGCTAGGGACATATCAATTTTACTTATTATGGTTTATGTTCTTGTTCGGAAGCATGTCCGGATTAATGGTCATAAGTTTTGCGGTTGATATTGGCGTTGATATTGTTAACTTGGATATTGAAAAAGCTGCAAATGCTGTTATGGTGATTGCGTTATTTAACGCAGCCGGACGAATTGTATTAGGAAGAGTATCAGATACACTTGGACGTATGAATACATTAATGATCATTTATGGTGTAACGGCCCTCATAATGTTCTATATGAGCACAGGAATGATGAACTATACAACTTTCTTACTTTCAGTTTCATTAATTGGTTTTTGCTTTGGGGGCTTTTTGGCGCTATTTCCTTCGGTTACAGCTGATTATTATGGGACAAGAAATATGGGAAGTAATTACGGGCTTATGTATCAAGCGTACGGAATTTCTGCCTTTGCAGGACCGATTATTGTAAAAGCGATTCCGTTAACACAAGCATTTTTACTTTCAGCCTTGTTCTGCGCGCTGGCTCTTGTTATGGCAAAGTTAGTATCTGTTCCGAAAAAGAAAGTTGTAAGTGAATTCGTTAAGCAAGCGTCTTAATTTACAAAGAGGCAAGGGAGTTTCTCCCTTGCCTCTTATTATCTTAATATACGTACGCAGAACCTACAATAACTAATAAAATGAACAGTACAACGATCAATGTGAAGCTACTTCCTGTAACGTGACTCATAAGTGAATTCCTCCTTTTGAGTTGGTACACTCATACCTTATGTAAAGAAGATCAAAATGAGTGGGCGGATATCACGCATTTGAATAGATTGGGCAAGAGCCTAGTGAGCCGACTGAAATGAGACAATGTTTGAGGTTCATGGAAGGATTCTGTAAAATCAAAAGCATGTAGAAAAACAGAGAAAAGGTGTAGTAGATGAAAACATTTATTGTAGTTGGAGCTGGAATTTTAGGTGCTGCGACCGCTTATCATCTAGTGAAGGCGGGAGCTAATGTAACAATTGTGGATAGGCATGATAAAGGCAAAGGAACAGATGCTGCTGCTGGAATCGTTTGTCCATGGTTGTCGCAGCGTCGCAATCAAGCATGGTACCAGTTAGCAAAAGGTGGGGCAAAATATTACCCGGATTTAATTAAACAATTAGAAGAAGATGGTGGAACAGAGACAGGTTATGCAAAAGTTGGTGCAATCAGCCTTCATACAGATGAACATAAATTAGATAAGATGGAAGAAAGGGTTAGAAAACGCCGTGAAGATGCACCTGAAATTGGTGATATTACACGCTTAACTCCTGCTGAAACGAAAGCACTCTTTCCGCCTTTATCGGGTGAATATGGATCTGTTCACGTGAGTGGTGCAGCTCGTGTAAACGGGAAAGCACTATGTGATGCATTAATTCATGCTGCCAAAAAACGAGGAGCTACATATATAAAGGGTGATGCAAAGCTAACACGCAATGGAACTCATGTGACAGGTGTGCAGGTGAAGGACAAAATACTTTTGGCCGATCAAGTTATTATCACAACGGGCGCTTGGGCAAAAGAACTATGTAAGCCGTTAGGGATAGACTTCTTAATCAAGCCCCAAAAAGCACAAATTGTTCATTTAGAATTACCTGATACAAATACGGATTCGTGGCCCGTTGTCATGCCACCAACGAATCAGTATTTATTAGCTTTTGAAGGAAGTCGAGTCGTTGTGGGAGCGACGCATGAAGATGACGCCGGTTATGATACACGTGTGACGGTTGCCGGAATACATGAAATTTTTGAAAAGGCACTTATAGTTGCACCAGGGTTAGCAAATAGCACGGTGCTTGAAACAAAGGTAGGTTTCAGACCGGTAGCACCAGGGTTCCTTCCTGTTATTGGACCAATCCCAAACTTCCAAGGGATTTTGGTTGCGAACGGATTAGGCGCTTCTGGATTAACAGTTGGCCCGTATGTTGGTGCTGAACTTGCGAAAGTAGCACTTGGAAAAGAAACAAGTATTGATCTTGATTTGTATGATGTTGCTGGAGCAATCAAAATATAGGAAGATCGTTTATCGTAACAGGGAACCGAGACAAACTCGGTTCTTTTTTGGTGTTGATTCAAGCTTTAACTATGGGACTCACTAAAACAATCACGAAAACATGTGCGTAAATAAACAAATAGAAACGGAGAATTATCTAGTGTTCTCGCAAAAGTTGTAAAAGTGTTATTTAGAAATGAAAAAGCAGTGGATTGACTATACAGATACTTGCAAAGGGTCTAAGATGGGCATTGTAACAAAAACAAGTAATTCGTAGGAGGTTTTCAAAATGAAAAAAAAGGTATTTCTTACAGCAGCTTCAGCGATCTTATCGGTAGGTATTTTAGCAGCTTGTGGTGATGCAGAGGTTGATGAACCTACACTAGGAGAAGAGTCAGAATTTGAAACAGAAACAGAGATGGATGGCTTTGATGATGCTCCAGCAGATGAAGGTGTAGAGGAGCTTCCAGAGGTAGATGAAGAAACTGAGGAATTTGATACAGAGTTTGAAACAGAAGATGGTGAAGCAGAAGAGTTTGATACAGAAGTAGAAATGGAATTTGATGAATCTGATGAAAGTGATTTTTAAAAACTAGGCATTTAGTACCTTTGTTATAGATTGATTTATGCAACCCCATCATTATTAAGCCTTTCATGACTTAGAATGATGGGGTTTTAAATTTATGTAGTACGATTATAGCATGACATCAGCATCTTGATGGCTTTTTCATTGTCTCACTATAATTAGGAGAGGAAATAAAGGGGTAACGGAGGAACTATGAACAAATTTGCATATATGTTAGTTGGAGCAGTATTTACAGTTATAATTTCAGTTGGTTATTTAACATTTGCAGATACAACAGAACCTAGTCAATCTGAACAAATCACTCAAGAAGCACTAACCGTGAATAAGGCTGTAGCAAATGGGACTGAAGAAGTAGCAGTGATTGAAGAGTTCGAGGAAATTGAAGTAATTCAAACGTCAATTGCTGAAGAAAGTCCTATATTGTTATCAGCAGGTCGTGAAGAAGGAACTGCGGCAGCAAAGGTTGATACTGAGCAAACAGATGAAAACAACCAAACAGAGGAGAACACTAAAGCAAAGGGTCTCATTCAAGCAAAAGGCCTCGGTAAAGCGAAGGGCATTAGTCAAGCAATGAGCAGCAATAATCAAACAGCTGTGTCATTCTTAGAGCAACTTAAAAAATTAGAAATAGAACTAGAAGATGAACAATTTGAAATAGAGATTAAACAAGAACGAAAGAAGAACCGCGTGAAATCAGAAGTTGAAATTGAGTTGAAAAATGAAAAAATAAAATTGAAAAATAAGCAAGCTGATGATTTTATTGAAGAACTCTTTGCATTAACAGAAGTACATTCTGCTGAAGATCTACCTACTCTTGCTAAAAAAATCCTTACACAATACGAAGTGGAATGGAATTCAGCCGAAGTTAAGATAAAAGCTGAAAAAACAGACGGAAAAAAATATGAATATGAAAACAAATAGAAGAGACTGCTGAAAAAAGGTAACTGTTTTTTACCTTTTTTCAGTGGTCTTAAATCAATTAATCTTGGTTACGTACGATCATAACATCGCATTTTGCACGTCTAGCAATACTTTCAGAGACACTCCCAATAAGGAATCTTTCTACCGCATTTACCCCAGTTGCACCAGCAATGATTAGATCAACATGATATTTCTCGGCTACTTCTTTTGGTATCCGGACTTTAGGTGAGCCATAGCCAAGGTCTGTAGTCACCTCTTCTACGCCAGCTTCTAGCGCAATGGTTTTATATCCTTCAAGGAGGTCGACACCGTAACCCTCTGCTTGCTCTGCATAGGTGCGGTCATAGTGTTCAATCGTGCCTGTTGTGCGATTATCAATTACATAAGAGATTACGAGTTTTGCTCCATTTTTTTTCGATAAATCAATTGCTTTCTCTAAAGCACGTTTTGCTTCCCTCGACCCATCCACAGCAACAAGAATTGTCTTATAGTTTCCCACCATCACGAATCACGCTCCTTATTATTATGCTAATAATGTTTTTTTCTTAGTTAAAGCATAATTGAATTTCATATTTTCTAAAGTGATGTTCATCACATTTACAGATTATTTGTTGTTGATTTCTTCCACTCAATTTACGGTATATAATCTTTTGATTAGTTTGTTGAGTAAGGGGGAATATTGGGTGTACAAGATTGGCCAACAAAGGAACAACTAAGAAAACATGTTTGATTTGGACCGTAAAACAATGCTGCTTTATTTTGTAATCAAGGTAGAAGGGGAGTACGAAACTTGAAAGAATGAGAGGTATGCAACAATGTTTGATCCGACAATATTTGAAAATTTAAAAGTAGGGATAGAAAATTACGTGTATGACCTTGATACGATTGATCGTGTTGTACAAGTAACAAATCGTAAAGATCAATTAGACATGTCAATTATGTCTAGAACATTCGCTCTTAAGTTCCAATTAGCTAATCAGCAGAAGGCAATTGCTGAAATTGAGCTGCAAGCTTCTTTAAAAGATTTAGCTGATGAAATTTTGGAAATTCCTGCTGAAAGCCCGGGCTGTAATTTGCTTATTCATTTTACTCTCGGAATTGAAGATATTAATGTTCAATGTAAGCAAATTCAAGATATCCTGTTATCAATATGGGACCCAGTATTATCACCAGAACAAACGGTTAGCTTTGTTTACGGAAAAGATGAGAAGAAGTATCTGAATTCTACTAAGCTGATGTTCGACCATAAGATTAATGAGGAACATATGGCGGACGTTCCCGAATTTGTAGATCATGTGGTAGAGACGCTACGTGAGCTGAATAACATATAATGCACGAGTTTCCTTTAAGAAAACCTCCCCTACTCTTCATCAGTATGAGAATAACTCATGTAGAGAAAGCTAGGAAGCAGGAGGAAATATGAATGGAAAATGTATCGTTTCATTATATAAATACGAACGGAGTAACTTTACATACAGCTGTAGCAGGACCAAGTGATGGTCCTCTTGTGATTCTTTTACATGGATTTCCTGAGTTTTGGTATGGTTGGAAAAATCAAATAACCCCTCTAGTAAAAGCTGGGTACCGTATCGTCATTCCTGACCAACGAGGCTATAATTTAAGTGATAAACCACATGAAATTAGTCAGTATACACTCGATTTATTGCGTGATGATATTATTGGACTCATTAAGTATTTTAAAAGGGAAAAAGCCAGTCTAGTTGGACATGATTGGGGAGGGGCGGTAGCTTGGCATTTAGCATCAACTAGGCCTAGTTATGTTGATACTCTTATCCCAATCAACATGCCTCACCCCGCAGTTTTTGGAAAAATGATATTTCGTTGTCCTACGCAGTTAGTGAAAAGTTTATATATATTGTTTTTTCAACTTCCTTTGATTCCTGAAGAAGCGTTACTTGTAAATGGATATAAATTAATGAAAAATATCCTTATCTGTTTGTGCCAGCCTAATACATTTAAGAAAGAGGAAATTCGGAAGTATCAAGCTTCTTGGTCCCAATCAGGTGCACTTAGTGCAATGCTTCATTGGTACAGAGCAATTAGACTTGGGAGTTTGAAAATGATTCCTAACTCAAAAGTGGTAATACCGGTGAGGATGATTTGGGGTAAAAATGCCCCTTTTCTCTCATTAAATTTAGCTAAGGAAAGCATGAACATGTGTAGTGATGGACGATTGATTTTAATAGATGATGCAACTCACTGAGTTCAACATGAACAGTATGAGCTTGTTAATCGATTTCTTCTTAAATATTTGAGAGGTTAAAAGGAAAGTTTTCCCTTTTTGAAATTTATTATTGAAAGCGTTGCCATTTTTGTGTATTATACTTAGTAGAAGCTGCATTGTACGCAAATAATAGTTTCAACCTGTATACTTAATTAGGGAGTTTTAATCGAAAGAGGAATGTCAAGCCTTCAATGTGTAGAGGACGACTGAACTATTTCTGCAAACACCCACTTCGAGAAGTGGTGGTTTGAAACTCGATTAGTAGCGGCAATTGCGGCGTACCCACACTCACACAAAAAGCCAGTTCCAAATGAGGAACTGGCTTTTTCATTTAATCATAGTTACAATGAACTGTAATATTTTGTATGATTAATAGGAGATAGCGATATTGATAATAAGGAAAACATAAAGGAGAGAGCACATGGCAAGTCATAAAATTTTGTTTCTAGATATTGATGGGACAATCTTAAAACCAGATGATTCAATTGAACAATCGACAAAAGAAGCAGTAAGTCAGGTACAGCAAAAAGGGTTAGAAGTATTTCTTGCGACCGGACGACCATTACATGAGATTAAAGAAATTGGTGAAGAATTAAACATCGACTCTTTTATTGGCTATAATGGTGCTTATGCTGTACATAAAGGTTCTGACATTTTGTTAGAGAAAATGGATTCGAACACAATTCAATTTTTTTTAGAAATAGCAAAAGAAAAAGGACACGAGGCGATTATGTATACGAATGAGAAAAATGTTCTTACTTCCTGTGATTCTCCCGTTTTAGATGAATTTATTCGTCATTTTCATTTGAGAAATAATGTTCTCTATGCTCAGGAATTTTTGAATAATATTTTAGGGGTGACGCTAATTAATTTAGGTGAAAACGAGTCTTCTTTGTATGAAAAAGTGGGTAATGTCCATTTAGCTCCTGTAAATGTTGGAGAATTCAAAGAGCACGCTTATGATGTCATTCGCGATCAAGTGAATAAAGGTTTTGCTGTACAGAAGGTGCTGGAAGTTCTTACTATTAACAAAGAAGAAGCGATTGCCTTTGGTGATGGAATGAACGACAAAGAAATGCTCTCATCCGTTGGAGACGGATTTGCGATGGGAAACGCCCATCTAGAGTTATTTTCGTATGCTAAACATAAAACAACGGAAGTGACCAATTCAGGTGTCTATAACGGATTGAAAAAATTAGGATTGATTAAATAATAATGTTGATACATTTGTTTTCAATGAAGGCAGATGCATTTTTTGCACGGTTTTTAAACAAAGTAAATTAAATAAGCTATTGACATGAAACCAATTGATTTCGTAATATAGATACGAAACCAATTGGTTTCATATTTGATATTTGGAGGAATGAAAATGAAATTGACCACACCGGAAATTCGTAAAAATACAGTTTTTCAAGCAAAGATAGATAAAGTCTGGCAGGCAGTTGCTACTGCAGAAGGAATTGAATCATGGTTTATGCCGAATGATTTTAAACAAGAACTAGGCTCTGAATTTACCATCCAGTCCCCTTTTGGACCGACCGCTTGTAAAGTAACCGAGCTAGACCCGCCAAACCGCTTAGTCTTTACATGGGGAGAAGATGGCTGGGTTATTACCTTTGAATTAACAGATTTAGGAGATAAGACTGAATTTACCCTGATCCATTCGGGATGGGGAGAGCCTCAAGAAATTGTTCCAGGTCCAGGTCCGGATCAATCGAATTCCGAAATTAGAAATCGAATGAATAATGGTTGGGATTCAATCGTTTACGATGATCTAAGAAAAGTAGTTGAGGCATAATGCCTGCTGCTCCAAAGTACGATGTCTTTCAAGCTATTGCTGATCCTACTCGTCGTAAAATGTTACGATTACTAGCAGATGACGAAATGCCTGTTACCATAATTAGTAATCATTTTCCAATGAGTAGAACGGCTGTATCCAAACATTTACGAATTCTTTCGGAATCAAATCTTGTAAGTGTCAAGAAGGTAGGGAGAGAAAAGAGATATAAATTACAAGCTGAAGCTCTTCTTGAATTAAAACACTGGCTTTCGTTTTATGAACAATTTTGGGATAATAAAATGGCCAAGCTTAAATATATTGTTGAACGTGATGAAACTGATACGGTTCCAATTCAAGATTTAAATAAAAAAAGTTAGACTCTAGGTGGCTGTTGAGAGCGGAGATTATCCTCCAACTCAGCAGTCTCATTTTTTATATAAGGTTCATAAAATATTTGGCTGACAACGAGTATTTATCGAAATATTTAAAAATTGATTGATAACATGTATAATAGCAAAAAAGTATTCTAGAGTTTAGAGTATGCAAAACAAGTTTGACTTAAAAAAGCAGGGAGAGTTATATATGGAAAATATAGTAAAGGTTAAAGGTGTGAGAATCGGAGAAGGCATGCCGAAGATTTGTGTACCAATGGTAGGAAAAACTTTATCCGATTTACTTGAAGAAGCAGCTAATTTAAACAATTTAGATGTTGATATTGTTGAATGGAGAGTTGATTTCTTTGAAGACGTTTTAGAACTTGATAAAGTAAAGGAGGCACTTAACAAGATACATACTATCTTAAATAATAAGCCTCTTGTTTTTACGTTCCGAAGCGCCAAAGAAGGTGGAGAAAGGGAAATCAGTTCAGAATTTTACGTATCGCTAAACATAGAAGTGGTAAAAACAGGATTAGTTGATATTATTGATGTTGAGTTATTTAGTAATGAAAATGATGTAAAAAATCTTGTTGAAAAAGCACATCAACATGGAGTATATGTGATCATATCGAATCATGACTTTGATCAAACACCACCAAAAGAAGAAATCGTATCTCGCTTGCGAAAAGCTCAAGAGCTAAGTGGAGACATACCTAAAATCGCTGTTATGCCAAGGAATACAGCAGACGTACTAACGTTACTTGATGCAACAAATACGATGAAAGAGCAATATGCGACGCGACCAATTATCACGATGTCGATGGCAGGGGAGGGAGTGATTAGTCGTTTAGCTGGGGAGGTATTTGGTTCGGCTCTTACATTTGGGGCTGCTAAAAAAGCCTCAGCACCTGGACAAGTTGCCGTGGCTGAATTGCGTCAAGTATTGAACCTTTTACATAAGAGTCTCTAAGTAATTTATTATAAAAAGCCAAGAATCCAAGCATATGTACGATTTAGGATTCCTGGCTTTCTCTGTAGCCTTTTTTATTGACCACCTTGTGGACGTACATCTTTTTCTTCTTGTCCAATTCCTTCCATTCCAATTTCCTCTTGTACATTCAATTGAACTTTCTTATTGGCAAGTTCTTCATTTTTAAAGCTTAGATCTGGTTGAATGTTATTGTTTTGACTTGCTTGCTTGTTCCACTTACCCATATTACTCACCTCCAAAACGTGTTATATAGTATGTGACTACAAAAGTCGTTTTATCAATTTCTTATGCTCTGTAATAGAAAGATGAAAGGTGAAAAAGCTTGACGAAAAGCTATAAAAAGAAGGTCAGTTGTCTATACTGGTTTAAGCTATGATCAATGAAAGATTACAATTAGTGCGTGAAGTCAAGAAGCAGGAAGAGGGGACCTCTATGGAAAGAATCATTGTATTAAAAGCATTAGTTGGGTCAGAAAATTATAACCTGTCAACTCCCGAGTCAGACAAGGATTATAAGTTTTTCGTCATACCATCTTTTGATGATTTGTACCATAGTAAGCTACCTACTTCAAGTAAAGTAGGAGAAGAAGTCGACGAAGAATACCACGATATTAGGAAGGTCTTAAGTCTCTGGTGGAAGTCAAACGTTAATTTTTTGGAGGTGCTTTTCTCCGTTGATTATACAATCAACGATATGGATTGGATTAATAAGAAAATAACTTGCCTATTTTTAATGAGAGATGAGATTGCAAAGATGAACTTACCTTATTTATATAAAGCGTGCAGTGGAATGTACGTTAGTAAGTCAAAGACCATCGAAACGGGGAATAGCAATACGAAACATCTTGTTAAACAGTTTGGTTATGATTCAAAGTCAGCGATGCATGCATACAGAATTCTTGATTTCATTGAGAGATTCGCTAAGAATAATTTTACTAACTTTAAGGATGCGATACAGTACGATGATGCTGGGAGAAAATTTATGCTTTCAATTAAGCATGGCGACTATACAAAAGATCAATTTAAAGAATTAGTAAATGACAAGACCGTCTCTTTTAAGCAGTTAGAGGATGTATATATGACCCAACCTATGCTAGAAGAAGTGAAAAGTGAAGTTGAAAACATAATCTATCAACTGGTATTAGACAGTACACTAAATGAACTGTGCATGAAAACAAAATTTCATTTACCTTAATGTTTGACTCATATAAATGGCTTATGAATGTATAGGTTAATATAAGCAAAAAGCTGTTTAACGAAGAGTTAAACAGCTTTTCTTAAACTGTGAATATTACCGACTAGTCAGTTTGTGTAGCGTAAAGTAAAAAGTTTATTATGAAACAGCATGTTCATGTTGTTGAGCTTCCTTCTCACTCTTCTTAATATCCAGACGAAGCAAGATTGAAATGACAAAAGCAAAAAGAATTAAAGTAGCAAAAACATAAAAGACAGGAATATAACTATCTGTTCTTTCCCTAATTTGAGTAACGAGAACTGGACCAAAAACCCCACCTAATGACCAAGTTGTTAATAAATAACCGTGAATGGACCCTAGTTGTTTTGTACCGAAAAGGTCCCCAATGAAAGCAGGAAGGTTTGAGAATCCCCCACCATAACAACTAACAACTAATAAAATCATGATTGTAAATAACATTGCATTTGTTGTAAATGGAAGTGTAAAAAAGGCAACGATCTGGATCGTGAAGAAAATAATAAACACAGTTGGACGACCAATATAATCAGAAGCAGCAGCCCAGCCGAGTCTTCCTCCACCATTAAAAATCCCCATTATCCCAACCATTGTTGCTGCCGCTGCTGCACTTAATCCAACAACTTCTTGCGCCATCGGGGAGGCGACGGAAATTATCATAATCCCAGCTGTTGTATTAATAAGCATCATCGACCAAAGCATCCAAAACCGCTTTGTTTTTACCGCTTCTTTAGATGTTAATTGTGCTAAATCCTTTTTGATAATTTTCTTTCCAGAAGCCATGTCCTTCTTCATTGAGTCTGGCATCCAGCCTTCTGGAGGAGGAGCGATATATAAGGCACCTAGGACCATAAAAGTAAAATAACAAATACCTAAGAGATAAAAAGTTGATGTGATCCCAATTGAATTAATTAAGCTCGCTGCAACAGGTGCTGTAATGAGAGCCCCCGTTCCAAATCCAAGAACCGCCATGCCGGTTGCTAAACCTCTTCGGTCTGGAAACCATTTAATTAATGTCGAAACTGGAGAAATATAACCTATACCAAGTCCTAACCCACTAAAGAAACCATAAGTAAGCAAAAATAGCGGAAGTGATTCAAGTGCAATGGCTACTCCAGAACCAGCTTGACCAATCCCAAATAAAACGGCAGCAACAATCGCTGATTTTCTTGGACCGCTTCGTTCAACAAATTTCCCGAAAAAGGCGGCAGACGTCCCGGCGAGTGCCATCATAATGGTAAACGCGATAGCAACCTGTGAGCCAGCCCAACCGAGTTGCGAACTAATTGGGTTCTGATAAACACTGTAAGCATACGCTGCCCCAATTGAGAGGTGGATGGCAATAGCTGATAAGGCAATTAGCCATCTGTTTTTCGTTGTTTTCATATTAATTCCTCCTCTTACCCACTTTTGTAAACCCTTACATATATAGTATAGTCCATTGTAGGGAAAAATCAAATAAATTGGAAAATTAATAAGATTTTGGAAGAATTATTTTTTATTTGTTCAGGTTGAATATCGGTTATCTACTTATAGATATTTAGCGTTAAGTTCTATATTATTGTTAATGAATTGTTGTACTAGTTGAAGATGACGGGGGAAGAAATATGTACCATGCAAAGACCTGGAAAGAAAAGGTCACTTTATTTTTTGCGATCCTATGGCCAATTATGGTTACACAAATTAGTTTTTATGCAATGAACCTTGTAGATACGATGATGTCAGGACGGGTAGGAACAAATGATTTGGCGGGTGTCGCAATTGGTTCAAGCTTATGGATGCCGATCTTTACAGGTATCAATGGAATTCTACTAGCCGTAACTCCGATTGTCGCACAATATATGGGCAGTGGGCGACGTGACAAAATTTCAGAATCAGTTATACAGGCGCTCTATTTATCAGTTTTTCTAGCCATTATAGTAGTTATTGGTGGAATCTTCTTACTTGATCCGGTATTAATGCTTATGAATTTAGATTCTGCTGTCTATCACATTTCGTTCCATTACTTAGTTGGGTTATCAATAGGAATTATTCCATTGTTCGCAGCAAATGTTCTTCGTAATTTCTTTGATGCACAAGGATTTACACGCATAACGATGATCATTACTGTCTTGGCAGTCCCATTTAATGTTCTGTTAAATTACGGATTCATATTTGGGAAATTAGGTTTGCCAGCACTAGGTGGTATTGGGGCTGGGTACGCTACAGCAATCACCTACTGGATAATTTTCTTTTTCAGTATTTGGATGACCTTTAAGGTAGAAGTAGTTAGACATTATCGTTTATTTATAAAGTGGATTGTTCCGTCATGGAAAGCATGGAAAGAACAACTTGCGATTGGGATTCCTATAGGACTATCCATTTTCTTTGAGGCGAGTATTTTTGCCGTTGTAACTCTAATGATTGGGATGATGTTTACCACTGTGACGGTTGCAGCACATCAAATCGCGCTTAGCTTTACCTCTCTTATCTTCATGATCCCTTTAAGCATTTCTATGGCTTTAACGATTGTTGTCGGTTTTTCTGTTGGCGGGAAGAAGTATCAATCAGCCAAACAATATAGCCATCTTGGCGTATGGGGTGGAATTGGGATTTTAGCAGTAGGTGCCATTTTTCTCTATTTTTTCAGAGAGCAAATTGCCTATTTGTATACACAAGATCCTCAAGTAGTTCAACTAGCAGGACAGTTTTTTATTATCGCGATAGTTTATCAGATTTCTGACGCTGCTCAATCGAGTTTACAAGGAGTATTGCGCGGGTACAAAGATGTAAAAATTCCTTTTATTACGGCATTTATTTCGTATTGGCTGATTGGAATTCCATCAGGATATGTTCTCGCATCCTATACGTACCTAGGACCATTTGGATTTTGGATTGGAATTACATTAGGTTTAACGTGTGCTGCAATTGGATTTTTCGTACGCCTGCGTATAGTTCTAAGAAGAATATCATATGAACCTGTTGAAGAGAAATAGTTCCATCTAGGGTAGTCGAGTAAGAAAACGGGTTTGTTAAAGAGGAAGAAAGTATAAGGATATAAGATTTTTGAGACGAAAATCGTACTGGTTTCGTCTCTTCTTTTTTGCATTTATGAAGTGAGAAAAGGTCGTTCATAGGTAGGATGATGGCTGCTTTCGGCAATATAAAGACAACCCCATCAATTACTTATGGTGAACTCGATCTAACCGTTACTATTTAATCCTATGCTATAGTGGCTTCTCTATTTTCCAAAGCTTCAATAATACTCGATTTGAAAAAATAGGCACTTATCGACATGGTACATCATAGAATAACCATAACATGGTTAAAAGGAGTGAGGAAAAAATTGAGTTACTTAAATGAACGGATAATACCTAACGTTTTTCTGCAAAGACCGACGGATAAAATTAACCAGCAAGTTTTTTACTCTAATAAAGTGATGGAGAGTATTAGGTCACAATTTAGCGAGCTAGAACATATACTAGGGACCCATAGTGAAGTACATGAAAGCTTAACGAAACAAATAAATGAACAAGAAGCGGAAAACAAACAAGTACATGAAAGCTTGTCTATTCAATTGGGGGAGCAAGAGATGGTGAGCAAACAAGTACATGAAGGATTAGCTAAACAATTGAATGAACAAGAGACAATGAACTTAGAACTGCTGTCAATGCACGAGAATTTACAAAGAGTTGTAGAAGAGAAAGGGGAGATTCAGAGCCGTCTACAACAAAGAATGGATGAACATGAAGGAGAAAGAAAGAAACTAGAAAAGAAATTAGTGGAGCTTGCTGAGGCAAAAACAAATTTATTAGACCAGTTACACACCATTGAACAAGAAAAAAGTGATTTGCGGGCGGAGGTCGTTGATCATAGCAGTCGCTTACGTAAGCAAGAAGTTCATTATGAGACAATGCAAAAAGAGCAAGCTGATCAATTGCAAAGTCACGATGAATTGGTTCTACAAATGAATCTACAAAATCTAGATCATGAAGAGCTGACGAAAAAAGTTAAAGACAATGAAAAAGAACAAAAACAAATACAAGACAGGCTAAAGGAGTTAGTCGAACAAATGAATGCACTATCAACACAACAATATGAACAAGAAAGTATGCATTTAGACTTGTACACGCAGTTAATTCAGTTGAAGACGATTTATATTGAAACCTCACAATATATGAAGGAATCCATTGCAAAACTAAGTGCAGAAATCAAGAAGCTGGAAAAAAGAGAAACTTATACTACGGGAGGTTAGGAATTAAAAAGGAAGAGACGCACGCATTCTTTTGTGCATCTCTTCCATACATCGTATTGGAATTTAAGCTTTTTTTCTCCAGCAATCTAAAAATGACAGCATCATAGAGACATTATAAACGCTCTCGTAAACGATATTCAAAACATTCAACTTTTGAGCGAAGAATGGTTTAACAAAATACGAACATCTCCTTTATCAATATTTCTTAGGGAGATGTTTTTTATTTGGAGTATATTTCCTGCTGATGGGCATAGTATTCATGACTAAATTGGATGGAGGATATAAAATGTTACTAAGGGTACTGACTGCTATTTGTGCAATTGCCATGTTCATTTTTATTGGATTCGGGGTAGGGAGAGTAGAAGCTTCTCCAACCATTATTGAGTTTGAATTAGAAATTGAGATGAAAAGTGGACAAGAATATGAGGTAGAGTATGAAATGAAAAAGAATCAAATTGAAGCTAAGTATGCCGTTCCTAGCAGCGTAACGGTGTATGGACAAGAAGCTCTGCCAAAGATTGAATCGTTTCTGAAGCAAATTAGTTTAGTACCGGAAGTGGAAAAAGATGAACTCATGAATCAAATCTTTAACGCTTTACAAATCGACAAAAAAGAGATTGAAGAAATTGAAGTTGATGTGAAATTTGATGGTGGTAAAAGATTGAAGTTTGAACATACCTTTTCCTAAAGCAAAAAATTCTTGTTGTAATTTGGAGCCTATTATCCAATTGAATTGGAGCTTAGGTTCTTTTTTATTTAAGTAGAGTACTTCGGTCTAGAGACTGAGGATTTTTAATGGAAAGTCATATACAGTTAAATTGAGCATATAAAATTACGATGTAGAAAGGGTGATTTGCTTGGATAAGAAAGAACTTGCTATTGAAGCGACCGGATTAGTGAAACGTTTTGGTCAACATCGTGCTGTAGATGGAGTTGATTTAGCGGTTCCTGCTGGAACGGTATATGGCTTTTTAGGTCCAAATGGTGCGGGGAAAACGACTACCATACGTATGTTGGCAACTTTACTTAAACCTGATGAAGGTAGTGCTAAAATACTTGGTCATGACCTAGTTGATGAAGCAGATGCTGTCCGCATGAGAGTAAGTTTAACCGGTCAATTTGCTTCCATTGACGAGGATTTATCGGGGATGGAAAATTTAATTTTTATTGCTCGGTTATTGGGGTTTTCGAGGCGCGCGGCCAAAGATAGGGCAAGGGAGCTTCTTGATGCGTTTGGACTTTTGGATGCCTCTGGGCGCCAGGTGAAAAAATATTCTGGTGGAATGAGACGTAGGATTGACATCGCTGCAAGTATCGTCGTAACTCCAGACCTATTATTTTTGGACGAACCGACAACTGGGTTAGATCCCAGAAGCAGAAACCAAGTATGGGAAATCGTGCGAGCTCTTGTTAGCTCAGGCACGACCGTCCTTTTAACCACACAATATCTTGAAGAAGCAGACCAATTGGCGGATCGGATTGCTGTCATTGACCAAGGGAAAATCATTGCAGAAGGAACAAGTGGAGAGCTGAAAGCATCCGTAGGAACAAGTGCACTGCACGTTCGTTTACTAGAAGAAAAACGAGAAAAGGCAGAAAAAATATTAGCAAACATTCTTGAGACAAACATTCATTTGGAGTCTGATCCGTTTGCTCTTACAGCAAGAGTAACAAATACAGACCTGGTGGTTGATGCACTGAATGAATTAAGTAATGCTGGAATTAAAGTTAGTGATTTTTCATTAGGCCAGCCGAGTCTAGATGAAGTCTTTCTTACTTTAACAGGACGTACTCCTGAGGAAGAGGAAACTAGTAAGGAGGTGCAGTCATGACAGACAATAGTGAAGCTGATAAGAAATTGCGCGTAGCACTAACGAGCCGGACTCGTCCGCAAAAACCAAGTGGCGTCACCAATACATTTACTTTTGCTTGGCGCGCTCTATTAAAGTTGAAATATGTTCCAGAACAACTTTTGGATGTTACTGTTTTTCCGATTATGTTTCTCTTAATGTTCACGTACTTGTTTGGTGGAGCGATTGCTGGTTCCACTGGAGACTATCTTCAGTTTCTCTTGCCAGGTATATTAGCTATGACTGTTGTTACGATTACGATGTATACAGGAATGGAGCTGAACAATGACATCACAAAAGGTATTTTTGATCGTTTTCGTTCTTTGCCAATTTGGCGCCCGGCCGTATTAGTTGGGGCACTCCTTATGGACGCGGTTCGATACACCATTGCCTCAACGATTATGATCGTACTTGGATTAATTATGGGGTTTCGACCAGAAGGTGGCACTGTTGGTGTGCTATTAGCTGTTGCATTATTAGTTGTTTTCTCATTTAGTTTGTCGTGGATATGGACCACTCTTGGTTTAATCCTTCGTACGGAGAAATCGCTAATGGGTGTGAGCATGATGGTACTCTTTCCTTTAACATTTGTTAGCAACGTATTTGTTGATCCTAGTACATTACCTAGATGGCTCGAAGCATTTGTTGATGTTAATCCAATCTCCCTTTTGGTAACAGCGGTACGTGGATTGATGCATGGGACCGTTACTTTTGAACAAGTTGGATGGGTGCTTTTAGCGTCTATTTTACTTACAGCTATTTTCGCTCCATTAACGATGTACCTTTATCGAAACAAGAGGTGATAAAGTTATCCGAACTTCTTCGCTTTTTTATAGGTAAGGGCGCCAATATAAAGCTGTTTTAAAATACGACAATAATTAGTCGTAATGTCAAAAGAGTTAGGTGTCAAGACCTCGTTATAATACGAGAAAACCCTTGAATCAAAAGTTTGAAACCAATCTTTATGATTCGTAAATGTGTGTGGTGTGTCTTGCCAAACATCCGTTAAATAAGGACTATATATTGATTGTGTTAGACCACAAGGGGACGTTCTTTTCGTCCTCTTCTTTTTTTGTGCAGTAAAAGTAGTCGACCAATAATCAGAACGTGAACCGGTATGTGGCTTATTGGTTGCGAACCAATAGATGTTCTCATTAAGAGGGGTAAGCCCAAAAAGCAAAACATAAAGCCGTTTACCGACCATAATTCACTCAGAAACAGAAACAGAAGAAAAGTTGACAACAGAAATGCAGTAAAAGCTGTGGATACGCATCAGAAAATATCAGTGCATTAGCCGGTTGGTGGCAGTGAGGAAACCGACTTATTGGCTTCAATAGGTTGCCTTTTTAAGTGCGTGTTTGAGGGATTTAATTGCAGAAGGGTTGATAGTTAGCGAATCCCATTCACGTCTAATTTTTGACTCGGAATACTACTTATTAAGCACATAAATCGCATATTTTCCAACGATCAATGGAAAAAAATGAATGACTCTTTGAAGAATACTCACGATTACAAACCTTCTCTGCGTTATTGTATGTATATGAGGGGGAAGCCGTTTGGAGATTTACATAAAAATTGCAAAAATAGTAAGTTTGAACAATGGAATAAAACGTCTTAATCGTGTACTCTGTATAAGTACTTGTTGCGACAAGAATATGCATAAGGATTGAATAATACTATATTTGTAGTTAGAGATGAGGGAACAGAATGGGAGTACCGAGTTATAAGAGGTCAACGATTGTTGCATTGTTACTAGCAGGATCTTTTATTGCCATTTTAAATCAAACTCTCATGATTACGGCGATCCCGCCTATCATGAAGGAAATGAATGTTACGGCCAATAGTGCCCAGTGGCTTACGACTGTATTTATGCTTGTGAATGGGATTATGATTCCGGTAAGTGCCTTTTTACTAGAACGTTTCACAACGAGGCAACTCTTTATTTCAGCGATGAGTATCTTTGCGTTTGGAACATTGATTGCTGGAATTGCTCCTAACTTTGAAGTGTTATTAGTTGGAAGAATGATTCAGTCAGCCGGAGCAGGAGTGATGCTTCCTTTAATGACGACAGTATTCTTAATGATTTTTCCAATCAATAAACGCGGAGCAGCAATGGGATTGATTGGTCTTGTTATTTCTTTTGCACCAGCAATAGGGCCAGCTTTATCTGGATGGGTTACATCCAATTATTCGTGGAGACTATTGTTTTTTATCATTTTGCCAATTGCTTTAATTGATATTATTATTGCGGTATTTGTCTTAAAAAATGTGACAGAAGTGACAAAGCCAAAAATCGATGTTATTTCGATTATGTTCTCTTCATTTGGGTTTGGAGGACTGCTCTATGGTTTCACGGCTGCAGGCAATTATGGCTGGTCATACCCGATTACAATTATATCGTTAGTAGTTGGAGGAGTAGCACTTGTCCTTTTTATTACAAGACAGCTGAGATTAAAGCATCCAATGCTCGAGTTTCGAGTGTTCACGTTTTCCATTTTCCCTTATGCAGTAATTATCGGCATGGTCGCTTTCATGGGCTTAATTGGAGTAGAAACATTAGTACCATTATATATGCAAAATATGAGAGATTTCACGGCATTTGAAGCAGGTCTTGCCCTATTGCCAGGAGCGTTAGTAAGTGGGATCATGTCACCGATTATTGGACGCATTTTTGATAAAATAGGGGCACGTTTTCTTGTGATAGTTGGATTAGTGATTATGACAGCAGCTTCGTTCGCATTTATTAATTTAAGTCCAGAGACATCATTTGCCTTTCTTACGATTATGTATGCAGTACGGATGTTAGGGCTTGTAATGGTGTTGATGCCGATCCAAACAGCCGCATTAAACCAGCTACCGAAACGATTAATTCCACACGGAGCAGCGATGGATAATACGATGAGAATGATTGCAGCTTCAGTTGGTACTGCTATACTTGTAACAGTTATGACAACGACAGCGATGAATGCTGAAAATCGACCAGACATCGCATATCCTGATATCCATGGGGCAAATGTGGCCTTTATTGTCGTTGCCGTTCTTTCTTTAATTGCCTTACTTGCTTCGTTCTTTGTTAAATACTCAAACAATGATGATGAGATGAAAGAAAAAGAGGAGCAATTTGAGAAAGTAAGTGTTAACTAAAAAACTATATCAAACTCAAGAATAGACTGAAATGTTAATATTGAAAATCCCCACAGGAGCCGAAGTCACTTAAGAAAGTACAAACCTTTCAGTAGTGTTTTAGAATCCTAGTGGGGATTTTGTTGTTTTATAAAAGGTGGGTGACTGCATATTGAAAGTCGGATTATTACGTCAAAGTTATCGCAGAGACAAGGAATCTTTATATAATTTGTTTTCATCAAAAAACGGGCATGATTTAAATCATGTCCGTTTTTCCATAGTGTATTTGCATTTATTTTTGGAAAGCTTCCATTTCTTTTAGTAATGATTTGGAATTTACGCCATCCTCAATGACTAATTTAAGATCGGTATTATAAGGAAGTGTATATAGGGCAAGTAACGTTTTCGCATCAAACATTTGATTTTCATAACAGTTAAAAAGAAAGTTCCTTTCACATCTTCTTGCTTTAAAATGCCAAGGATTTGTTCTGTAATAATACCAGGTCCGTCATCAAATGTTAAAGCTACCACCTTTTCGCTTGTCTCCACATCCACTACAAGCCCACCAAAAAAACTGAAAGCTTCTAGATTTGGAAATTTCATTGATCGTGTATGCAATGGAGGCTAGAGCAAAAACAGTCAAACTGAAAATAATTACTTTTTTCATCGTTTTCTCTTATATGTGTTGTGATAGATCAAGTTAGTCTATATTTATCGTACTTACGTATTGTATCAAAATTAGGCATGATGTGGATGACAGTTAATTAATTGTTATCTTTGTATGATATTTCAATTATAGGATAATGCTAAAAACACGTTTACTTAGAAATAACACTGTATCAAGATAATCAAGTACTTTAATGAAATTAATTCGCTGTTGAGGGAGTACTTCAATAATGAGACAGGTAAAGGCTAGCTTAAAAAAAATAAAAGGACGAACTGCTAAAGAAGCAATTAAACAAACTAATAATGAAGAGAAAGCTCTATATTTAGAGAAGATATCTGTACATGTTTTTGAAAATAAAAAGCAAGTAGAAGAAATATTTTTAAACAGTTCTGATATTAAAATTCAAGATTATCGGTTTGGTCCCGGTTTTACCAATACCGCCTTTACAGTTTACTGTAATACACTTATTCAAGATGAAAAGCTTAATTATTTAAAAGCACTGTTACAAGATTTAGTCATGCATGAAGTTGGCCCGGGAACTGACATAACTGTTGAAAAAATAAAAGATTTTATCTTTCAAAAAGGTGTATCGGCTCAAGAAGTTGGAACGGTTGAAGATTTTGAACAAGTTTCAAAAAAAATTTTAGCAGGGAATATTGTTATTTTTTTTGATAAATGGAATAAGGCCCTGAGCTTTGATGCTCTTTCTGTAGAAAGTAGAGCGGTGTCAGAACCGACAAGTGAGGGAGTCGTTCAAGGCCCTCATGAAGGAACAGTTGAAAACCTTAAGAAAAATATTGGGCTAATCCGCTCACGGTTACAGTCACGAAAACTAAAAGTAATCACATTTCATGTCGGAAAAGAAACGAATACAGAAATTGCCTATAGTTATTTGGAAGGTTCAGTGGACCCGGAAGTGTTACAAGAATTTGAGAAAAGAATTGGGGAAATAAAAGATAAGGACGTATTAGAAACATCCTATATTGAAGAGCTTATTGAGGATTCAACGTACTCTCCTTTTCCTCAATTTCGTTATACTGAGCGGCCAGATGTTACAGTTGCGGCTCTGTTAGACGGGAAAATTGTCGTGATGGTACATGGAACAAGCTCTGTTTTAATTTGTCCGGCTTTATATTTGGAGTTATTCCAATCTGTTGAGGATTACTATCAACGAACAATTATTACTACAATGATTCGATTAATGCGGTTTTTGGCTGTAATTATTGCTCTGACGTTACCTAGTATTTATATTGCTTTATCTACGTTTCATCCTGAAATGATTCCTACTGTTTTATTGTTAGCAGTTATAAACACACGAGAAGGGATTCCGTTTCCTGCTTTGCTTGAAGCTGTTATTATGGTTTTCTTTTTTGAACTAATGCGTGAAGCGGGCGTCAGGATGCCAAAACCGATCGGACAAGCGGTGAGTATTGTTGGAGCTCTTATCATTGGGGAAGCTGCTATTCAAGCTGGAATTGCTTCACCGATCATGGTGGTCGTTGTTGCATTAACAGGAATTTCATCATTTGCAATTCCCCAATATAACCTTGGTATTGCTTATCGAATTCTTCAGTACCCACTTATGATATTAGCGGCTACATTAGGAGGATTTGGTGTCATGATTGGACTACTGCTGATTCTTTTGCATCTGTGTTCTTTACGGCCTTTGGGAGTACCTTATTTAGCACCGTTCGCCCCATTGAGACCGAAACGATTAGGTGATGCTTTTATTCGTGTTCCGTTAAAAAATCTATTAAAATCACCTCGGAATCAGCATATGCATCGTCTTCCTAAAAGTTAAACGTTCACATCGGAAAGGAGAAAGGTTTTTTGAAAAAGCTTGTTATCATTATTTTATCAGTCTTTCTGTTGGTTTTATCAGGTTGTTGGGATCAACGTGAATTGATAGAACGAGCTTTTGTATTAGGAGCTGCGATCGATCAGCATGAAGATCAGCTCGAATTAACCGTTCAATTTTATCGACCAAAACCTGAAGAGGGTGGTGGGGGGGATAGCGGCGATCCGGTCAGTTTTCATATATATACGCAAACCATTTCTGAAGGGGCGCGCAACCTTGTGAATCATATCGGCAGAAGAGCAAACTGGAGTCACATGCAGGTGATTGTTATCGGAGAAGAGACTGCAAGAACAAGACCGCTTAGTGAATTGCTTGGATTTTTTTACCGCGAACATGAACCTCGTTCCACAACCCATATTTTAATTGGGCAAGAAAAAGGGAGCGATTATTTAAATTTTGACCCATTATTTGAAGATTCTTCTGGCAGACAACTTCGTGAAATTCAAAGGTTCTCCAGAGAAGTTACGGGACATTCTAGAGAGACAACCATACATGATTTAAGTTTACAACTGAAAAGTGAACTCGGTACGGCAATTGTCCCATATGTAACGAAAAGTGAAAACAAAATAACAACGGCTCCTATTATCGGAGTTGCGATTATCAAAGACGATAGAATGGTCAGTGAACTTTCAGGAAAAGAGACACAAAGCCTGTTAATCCTCCGTGAACAATTTGATAGAGCGAATTGGAAACTGCCATGTAAAGAGGGAAACAAGGAAGATAGATTCGATAATATTGAGGTGTTTTTATCAAGTTCTAACATATCTCCTAGGATAAATGGCAATCAAGTGACTGTGGATGCGGCACTTCAAATTGAGGTTACTTTAAGAGAGTTAGTGTGTGAGACAATACTTGAAACGGCCGAGGATGCAAATGAGTTTGCTCGATATATAGAGGAGCAAATAGAAGAAAATTTGATGAACACAATAGCGAAACTTCAGGAGGAAAAAGTTGACGCTATTGAATTAGGGAATACAATTTACAGAGATAACCCAGAACTATGGAAGTCTGTAAAGGATAATTGGGATGAAATGTTTGCTGCGGCCCAATTTAACTTTAGTATTTCAGTTGATATTGATGGTTCGGGAACCGTAGACTATAGGCCATTTCTAAAAAAGGGTGAATAGTTTGGGCAGGGGGCATGGAGATTGTTTGAAAGAATTATTATTGTATTGATTTTGTACACGGTGTTGCTTTCTTTTGACTATTCAAGATTGAAAGAAAGTGAAAAGAAGGTAACATATATTTATTCATTCTTAATTGTAATATCCTTATTTGTAAGTATAGATTACATATTTGACACGAATTGGCCAAATTTGAAAGACCTTATCCATGCTGTTTTTTTGAAACCGGCTGAACAGATCGTTGAATATTTAACAATTGAGTGAAAGGAGGATGACAGTGAAAGATCAAGAGACAGTCAGCGATACACAAATGGCTTTTATTTTTTTAAGCTTTTTGCTGGGATCGGCTATTGTGAACATTCCATCGCCCTTAATTGCTAGTGCTGGTAATGCCGCATGGCTATCTCTATTGGTCGCCTTTGGGATGGGTGTTCTCCTTTTATGTTGTATTCTTTTTTTAAATCGTCAATACGAGGGAAAAATACTTATTGATTACTCTCGTAATATTTTTGGAAAATGGGGCATGGTTCTTTTTATGATTCCTTTTGTTCTTATGCTCTTTTTAATGCTTTCCAACATAGTACTTGATGTCGGTTTTTTTTTACATAATACAATGATGAGAACGACACCGATTGAGGTTTTTCAGTTATTTATGATTATTGTAGCTGCCGCAACGG
Organism: Halalkalibacter sp. HAAS-P013; assembly: GCF_056619925.1. Classification (NCBI taxonomy): domain Bacteria; kingdom Bacillati; phylum Bacillota; class Bacilli; order Caryophanales; family Bacillaceae; genus Halalkalibacter; species Halalkalibacter sp. HAAS-P013. Next base: position 144,220 of record NZ_JBWQTU010000002.1, on the reverse strand, counting down.
TATATGAAGGAATCGAAGTGATAGGTAGAATGTTTACAATGCTTATTCTTTTTGTATTAGCTGTATTTTTTATTTTTGTATTGTTAATCATTCCAGTGCTACATCCTGAATATCTAATGCCATTGCTTCCGGATGGATGGAAACCCGTATTTCACGGGACTTATTTAGCCATGGGCTTTCCTTATGCAGAAGTAATTCTTTTCGCATTCCTGCTCCCGTTTGCTAAAAGGAAAAATGGAGGAAAGTTAGAAAAAAAGATGTTTATAGCTATGTTCTTTAATGGATTTTTATTGTTGGTTGCTATTCTTGTATCAATTATGGCGTTAGGGCCTTCTGGTGTAGATATAAAGTATGCTTTGTTTTATATAGCTACCTTAATTGATATACAAGATGTTTTAACAAGAATTGAAGCAGTTGTTGCCATGAGTTGGATTATCGGTTCATATATGAAAGCAACAATAGTGTTATTTGTCATTAATTTCATCATTTCGCAACTGTTTAATCTTAAAGATGACAGGATCTTAATTTTCCCAGTTGCACTTCTGACTTTTCTTTTCTCTGTCACTTTATATAATCATGAACTGGAGTTTGTAGAAAACGTAGGGACGGTATGGCCTTTATTAATAACGATTGTTGGCGTATTCCCAATTCTTATAATAACTCTTGTAACTTTTTTGAAAAAGAAATTAAAAAAACAAAAGCAATTTGGCGCATAGGTGAACTTTTATATTTAAAACATTTAATCATGTTTAGGCAGTTTAATTAAAAACAAGTGACATGCCAACTTTCATATCAAAGTGAAATGTTTATTAAACGAAATCTCATTTTTAATCTATAAAAAAACAAGAAGCTACTGAAAAGAAGTTGTCCTTTTCAGTAGCTTCTTAATTATATTTACCCACATAACTTATTGGGATTCTGATTTATCGAGTCCGTTTCTTTTAAAAAGAGCTACAAATGTGACAAATAGGAAAGGGAGAACGACAATCGTAATCATAAATAACGGCCAAGTCACAAATACAGCATTAACAAATTCTGTTTCGTGATCAAAGATCGTCAGCGAAAGTAACAAAATGAGAAAGGAAATAGGAAAGATGATAATTTGTTTATCCTGTAATTTCAAAACTTTGGATAAAAATTCTTTAAGAATAAACAGCATAATGCTTGTTTTCATATAGGAGCCGACGATTAATGCGAGGCCGATTCCGGATTCAATTCGTTCAATAGCATCTCTAACATTAACCAATCGAGAAAGGTTAAAAATAGAATATTGGACTTTTCCAGCAATTGGACCATATGCCATTGTGACAAGAACAATAGGAATAATCATCAAAAGCCCATGTATGATTAAAGTGAAAAACATGATTTTTTTAAATGGCTTTCTGTCTCCTTTGTTCAGGAAGGGAAGCAACAAAGAAAAAAGAATAAGCTCCGAATAGGGAAAGCTAAAAGCACGGTAGCTTCCAAGAAGAATGGGCATGATACCATCCGGCATGACCGGAAGAAGGTGCTCGACTCGATATTCACGAAAAACTAATGCTAACACACCCAATGATAAAACAACCATGATGATTAAAAGCCACACGAACATTCTCGCCATTGGTTCAATTCCACTTCTTGCCGTCATAGCAGCCACTAGCAAAATAAGAGTATGGAAGACATAGGTAGGTGTTTCTCTCATTAAGGCATTTGCAAAAAAACCTCCAATATCAATGATAATAAAAGCAATAATTAAAATAAGCAAAATGATGAGTGGTATGGCAATACATAAGGTAATCCACTTTCCTAAGACTTTTTCACTATAATCGAGAAAGGAATGTCCAGGAGCTTGTTGTTCGATGTAGAAAACACAAGCTAATAAAACCATTCCAAGAACATTCGCCATTAAAAGGGATAGCCACGCCCCATTTGCAGCAGCTTCAACCATAGGGGTTGGGATATTAATAATTGCAGAACCGGTCATATAAGCGAGAAATAGACTCGCTAGCTGCCAAGAACTTATCGTCTCTATTTGTCTCATCCCATCCCCCTAATGGTCACAAGAAACATAATAAAATTGACTTCTAGTGATTTTACAATTTGTTGACCTGGTTCATGAAAGATGAAATCTACAAATGTATAAAGGTTTGGCCAAGGTAGATCAAACACGTAAATAACACTATGATACAAGACAGGTACCATTGCTATTCCATAAACGGTGCGAATCTGCTTGTTTCTAATTAATTCCGCTCCATCATAGAAAAGTACGCTCATGTATAAAATAACGAGTAAGATGATTTTCTCAAGCATAATTATTCCTCCGTTAGATCATCGCCAGTTGTCATACCTGTGCTAATAATGTTGACTTCAACATCAATTTCGAAATTGATTTCAGAAAAGATTTGCTCCCAATTATCTTCATGCTGTTTCCATTGTTTCGGGTCTTTTCTATAAAGGATATTTCCAATTCCGATTACATCGATTTTTTCATCCTGTAGGTATTTAATAAAAGCTTTTAATTGAGTTTTAATTGAGTTTTCAATATGCACTTGAAGCTCCTGTCTCTCTTCATCAGTTGCCATCGTCCAGCATTGTAACTCTCCGAGATGCCCCTGTACCTTTGTTGAAAAATGAATAGTAGGTGGGGTTTCAGAGAAGTTGGAAGCAACCTTTGTTTTTAGTTGAGTAACTTCAAGAGAATCCTTTCTATTTTTCTGTTTATATTCTTCACCTTTACAAGGATATTCGATCGTACCGCTAAGGTATTCATCTGTTAAAATCAGCAAATTATGAACATCAGCCGTTGAGAGACGATCGATCATCTTTCCATTAGGGAGAATAGCCAAACCAGTATTTACGACGCTTACTGGAGTTTGATCACTTCGTTCGATATAGGGAATAGTTGCTATTTTCACCGGATAATTCAGTTGCAAAGCTAAATCAAGCATTCTCGTTTCTTTTGCTTTCCCTGAAAAGGCAGTGCCACTTTCTTGAATCATTCGTATTTGTTGTGCTGTTGTTCTCTCAATAAAAGGTTTAATACCCCAATATTCACTAGCTCTTCCTTGTGTAATAACGACATACGTTTTGAAGCGAGGTTCATGGTCACGATAGAAAAAATCAAGAACATCTGATATGTCATGTTCTCTAGCAAACTCTTCTCCGATAAGGATAACCCGCATATGGCTCCATTGAGCTTTGCGACCAACATGAAGTGGAATATCGCGGATGGCTTCAAAGACGCTGTCGTCTGTCGTTTTAACTGAGAAGTACTTGCCCTCGGTAGTGACACCACCACCTTGAGCTCCGATCGTTGGTGTAGGTGAATACATATGTGTTGTTAATTCAATCTCTCCTTCATTCGTTTGATCAATACTTAGCCCCATCACGTAGGCTAGATCAGTCAATTCCATACTGTTCCAACATCCTGATAAAAAAATGAGAAAACTTACTGTAATGACTATTTTTATAAGGGAAAATTTATTAGTTGTAACATTCATGGTTAATCAAGCTTTCTTTTCGGATTTTGGTTTGGGGATTCCATCCATTTCTGTGGTTTCCGCATGAAAACATCTAGAAGTTGCCTCGGCTTAAGTGGAGCTAATGGACTTAAATATGGTTGCCCTAATGATCGTAAATTTGTTAAATGTAAAAAGATGATCAGCAAAAAAATCATAATGCCAAACCCACCTAAAGTAGCAGCCATGATCATCATTGGCAGTTGGAGAATCCGAATGGCAATCGCAATGTCATATTGTGGAATTGCAAAAGAAGCAATTCCGGTTAGTGCTACTACAATGACCATCAACGGAGAGGTAATATGGGCTGATATTGCAGCATCACCAATAATCAACGCTCCAACGATGCTAATCGCTGATCCAATTGGCTGTGGCAAGCGAATACCAGCTTCTCGAAGCAGCTCGAAAAAAAACACCATGATAACGGCTTCCAAAAAGGCAGGTAATGGCAGGCCTTCACGAGTATCAATAATTGACATTAAAAGATTGGTTGGAATTAATTCACTATGAAACGTAGTTAAGGCAATATATACACTAGGTAATGTAAACGCAATATAAAAAGATATGATTCTTATCAAACGTACGAGAGATGAAAATATCGTGCGTTGATAATAATCTTCACTTGCTTGAAAGAACTCAGTAAAAAGGCCTGGACAAATTAAGATCGATCCCGTTCCTTGAACGAGAACGACAATTTTCCCTTGTAATATGGCTGCAATAGCAACATCTGGCCGTTCTGTATAACGATATTGTGGAAAAGGAGAAGCTTTAGAGTCTTCGATCAGCTGTTCAATGTACCCCGTTTCTAAAATTTCCGATTCCTTGACATAATTTATTCGTCTTTTGAACTCACTTAGTGTTTCTTGATCTACTTTTCCCTCAAGATAGCCAAATGCAATCTCGGTTTGCGTTTCTCCTCCTGTTTTCAATTTCTCAATTTTAAAGCGAGGATTTTGTAAGCGAACGCGTAATAACCCAATATTTATATCTAACTGTTCAATTGTACTTTCGCGAGGTCCTTTAACGACCGATTCAGTCGCTGGTTCAGTTACTTGTCGTTTATTAACACTTAAATCATTATAGGCTAATGCTTTTTCCCATTGGTCAAAAAAGATTACAATGTGTCCGCTCATAATTTTTGTCACAGCATTATCAAAATTTTCAACTAGAAGCGCATTTTGGTCAGAAACACCGTTATGTTCAAAAAAATTTATGACATCTTCAACAGTCATGTCAGTTGCTGGACCTACTTCGTGTGTGACTAAATCTTGCATGGACGCTTTCATGTAATTTGTTTGTTTATTTTGAACAAGTGATTCAAGATAAACAGAGAAAGCGCGATATTTAAGCTCTGGACCATACTGCCATGAATAAATACGTAAATCATGACAATTGGAAAGAGTTGCTTCGATTTTTTTTTGGTTTTCCGATAAGCTTTGAGAAATGTTAATAGATTTCTTCATAAATTACCCTCTAATTCAATATTTAGTAGTAGCATTCTTTAGAAAAAGGATTTTTATTCATATGAGATGTTTTTAACCGTTGAATAAATAACAAAAAACGTCGTTTATCATACGATAACGACGTTTTGTCTAGAAAAAAGAAAAGACTTTTTCGTGAGCTATTTATCCATTGTTTCCCCGCTAATTTCAGCCGGTTATTCCTCCTCTTTTCCTACAATATAATCAGCAGTACGCATGGCCACTGCTATCGTTGTTAACGTTGGATTCGCTCCTCCCATAAACGGCTGAACGCTGTTGTCAGCAACAAACAAGCCAGACACGCCATGCACTTGACCGAATTCATTTGTAACCGATGTAGCTGGATCATTCCCCATCCTGCAAGTGCCCGCAGCATGATAATCAAATCCTGGTGGATGAAGACATGGGAGAGTGATGTTATCCAATTGTATACTATCCATCACTTGAACCATGTCATCTACCATTTGTTGAATAATGACCAAGTCTTGTTCGCTGTAAGAGAAATGAACATTTAGTTTTGGAATCGCGTACGAATCTAAGTCTGTTGGATCAAGAACGACTCGATTATCCGGCCTTGGCTCAACAATGCCAAAACCCCAAAGACCGATTTCTAGTTCTTCCATTAATGGCTTTATTCTATAGGAATAAAATTCATAAGGAAACGGTCCTTGCACAGATAGTTGATATGGTCGTAAGTCCGTACTTGGAAGCATAATGTTTGCAAGTCCTAACACTTCTCCAAATTCCTCTCGTGAGACAAAACCATTAGCATGAACAAAAGAATGACTAATCAAATATCTACCAATGGCTTCTCCAGGTATGTCAGAATGAAGCAAGAGGCGAGGGGATTCAAATGTACTCCCAGATACGATCACGTTTTTCCCGTGTAGTGTATAACATTTTTTATCAGGGGTCATCACGTTAACTCCTGTTGCTTTGCCGCTTTCATGTAGAATCTTGACGACATTGGCATTGACGGCAAAATCAACTCCATTCCAGTTTAAGGCCCAAGCGATAAACTCAAGAGAACTAAATAAGACATTGGAACGAATTTGTCCATAATAGCTAGCGTCTAAATCAAACGCACGAGGTAAAGTTTTCGCATCATGGTAGCCGCTATCTCTTAATCTTTGTAAAAGCGTTTGGTGAAGATTAGAGTCCTTTACAAACGCCGTAGTCACCTTCATTACTTCTTCAGCAATGTTGTAATATTCAATTAGGTCATCATAGCTGATCGGCCATTCGTTAAAATCACTTGGATGAAAACGGGGGCTAACCGCTCCCCAAAGAAGCGTTTGACCTCCAAGGCCATAAAGTTGCTTGGCTCCAGGGAATTCAGGCCATTGCTCACGAATGTTAAATGCCGGGTTTTGTAGAAACTTTCCAGCGGCACTAGCTGTCGGTAAATTAGCGACATGTGTTGGGATAAGTAAACCACCTTTTTCCAAGACAGCAATTCGTTTCCCTTGTTCGCGCCATTGTTCACACAATCTCCAAAGAGCGGCGCCTCCTCCTGCACCAGTTCCAACAATGATTGCATCATACTCGATCTTTTCCATTTCTTCTAAAGGAGTGAGTGGGAACCACTGATCTAAATACTCTACAACTGGATCAGGAGGGCAATCTTCGTATGTTGGTACAATTTGCTCATCATCATTTACTATTTGACGGCTTGTTTTTAAAGTGACGGGTTTAGGGGAAGAGGGAATCTTGACCTTTCGACCAGTAATGTCTTCATCCGGATGTGCAATATGTGGGTTATGAACTCTAAGTTGATTCATGTCGACGTTATGTTGATGAGCCAACTTCCGCAGTGTTGTACCCATTTTTGCGGTAAATATCTTCAATGTATCACCTCGTTGTTTCATCTTTTGTGTAAGTATATGCGTCTACTTTTAGAACTTGATAATTACTGCTAATAATTCTATATAGATTGCGTTTGGGTTCTTTTATTACGTGCTATCGGTATCCTGGTTATTACTTTTAAATTTTGTAAACAATCATGATTTTTTTGACGGCAAGTTCATATATTTAGATATGGAGTGAAATTTGGGAGAAAGTGAGCCGAACATGTAACTGATAATTGAGGAGGACGATATGATCAAAATAACTATTGGATCAAAAACGTTCGAAATGAAAGAGATCAATGTGACGATTTGGAATGAATTTATTCATGAACAGACCACCCCAGAGGTAGCAGAAATTTACCCTGAAGGAATGCATCGGACGATTGCTCAAGGCTTGGAGCCATACGGATTCAACATTCGAACAGCTACACTTGAGCAACCAGAGCACGGTTTGACGGAAGCAGTATTGGATCAAACGGATGTACTCATCTGGTGGGGACACGTAGCTCACGAAGAAGTAGCTGATGAAATTGTCGAGCGTGTGTATCAAAGAGTACTTAATGGTATGGGGTTGATCGTGTTACATTCAGGACATTTTTCTAAAATATTTATTAAGTTAATGGGCACAACCTGTAACCTAAAATGGAGAATAGCAGATGAAACGTCAAGGTTATGGGTCGTTGATCCAGCTCATCCGATAGCAGAGGGTATTGGGGAATACATTGAGCTTGAAGAAGAAGAAATGTACGGAGAATTTTTTGATATTCCCGCTCCTGAACAACTAATATTTATTAGCTGGTTCGAGGGGGGAGAGGTGTTTCGCAGCGGCTGTGCCTATCATCGCAGGCAAGGAAAAGTCTTTTACTTTCAGCCCGGAGATGAAAGATACCCAACTTATCACAATAAAGAGATTATAAGAGTAATTGCGAATGCAGTGAAGTGGGCTGCATCACCGCATGGATCAACACCAACTTTTGGGCATGCAGAGCCTCTTGAAGATATAGATTAAAATTTAAATAGGATGACAAAAGCCCTTACTTTGTCATCCTATTTTCATTCTTTTGTAGAATCTTTAGGTACAATCATCTATTCTAATACAAATTTTTTATACATTCTCATTTTTTATAATATAATCAGCAGTTCGCATAGCTACGGCTACGGTCGTTAGTGTAGGATTCGCCCCTCCCATAAAAGGTAAGATACTGTTATCAGCTACAAATAGATTTGATATACCGTGAACTTGACCAAACTCATTTGTAACAGATGTAGCTGGATCATCTCCCATCCGGCAAGTGCCCGCAGCATGAAAATCGGTCCCCGGAGGAAGCAGACATGGATTCGTTTCGATATTTAATTGCATACTATCAATAACTTTAAACAGATCATCCGACAGCTGTTGAATAATGGCTAGATCTTGCTCGCTGTAAGAAAAATGAACATTCAGTTTTGGAACTCCATACCAATCCAAGTTAGCCTCATCAAGGACGACACGGTTATCACGGTTAGGCTCAACAATTCCGAACCCCAAAAGGCTAACCTCTAGTTCTTTCATCAAGGGCTTCGTTTCATAGGCATAAAATTCATAAGGATGAGGTCCTGTAACTGCTATTTGGTATGGCCGCTTATCAGTACTAGGAAGCAGAATATTCGCGAGCCCTAATACCTCTTCAAATTCCTCACGTAAGACAAGAGTAGAAGAAGAAATAAAAGAATGGCTAATTAAATATCTACCGATTGCATCTCCGGGGATACCAGAATGAAGCAGTAGGCGAGGCGTTTCAAACGTACTAGCAGAAACCACCACGATTTTACCGTGAATTGTATATGATTTTCGCTCCGGGGTCATCACCTGCACTCCAGTTACTTTGTTATGTTCATGTAAAAGCTTCACCACATTTGCTTTAACAGCAAAATCAACCCCATTCCAGTTAAGTGCCCAAGCCATAAATTCGAGGGAACTAAAAAAGACATTTGAATGTATTTGTCCATAATAGCTAGCGTTTAAGTCAAACGTTCGAGGAATGTTTGTTGCATCATGATAACCGCTCTCCCTCAATCTTTTTAAGAGAGTTTCTTGAAGGTTAGAACCATTCGTGTATGCTGTGGTGACCTTCATGACTTGTTCAGCAATGTTGTAGTATTCTATGAGATCATCAAGTGTTAGCGGCCATCCTATAAAATCACTACGATGAAAACGGGGACTCATGCCTCCCCAAAGCAGTGTTTGGCCTCCTAAACCGAAAAGTTGTTTGGCTCCTGGAAATTCAGGCCATTCCTTTTCTCGTCTAATGTTGAATGCGGGGTTTCGCAGAAATCTTCCTGCAGTTTTAGCCGTTGGTAAATTAGCTACATGAGTCGGTACGAGTAAATCACCTTTCTCTAAAACAGCAATTCGTTTCCCTTGATTTCGCCACTGTTCACTTAATCTCCAAAGTGTAGCTCCTCCACCTGCCCCGCTTCCAACGATAATAACATCGTAGTTTGTTTGTTCCATCTCTTCTAAAGAAGTCAGAGGGAACCAGTGATCTGAAAAATCTATTTCTGGACTAGGAGGGCAATCTTCATAAGTTGGAACAATTTCTTCATTGTCATTTGTCATTTGACGGTTTTTCTTGAACGTTATAGGTTTCGGAGGTGAGGGGATTTTTACTTTTTGGCCGGAAATATCTTTATCTGGATGAGGGAGATGTGGATTATGGACGATAAGTTTATTCAAATCAATGTTATGATAACGGGCCAGGTTTCGTAATCTTTCTCCCTTTTTAGCGATTATTATCTTCAGTGCGATCACCCTCATTCGTTGAATATTTATGTAAGTATATGATGATAACATGGTTAATTTGACAATTATTTCATCTCTATGGCACTGGCTGTCATTAGTGAGTGTGCGAAATGGTGATAATCGTCTTTTTTAACAACTTCAATAGCATAATCTTATGCGATTCTTATTCCTTCTAAATTTTGTGAATGTTTATAACTTATAGGATAAGTTAAAGGCCAGTCATGAATGTCTGAAACACCCATTCTTGGAATAGGTAGTTATTTATTTAACACCCTTCTATCTTAATTGACATATAGTATGGTGATAGGAAAGGAAGGTTATATCATGCTGAATAATCCTTTCAATGGCTTAAACGGAAGAGAACGGGAACTATTGATTATGGCTTTAATATTGAAGAAAAAGTTAAGCTTCCATAATGTGGTTTTAGAGCATGACGGGACCTACTATGTTGGGTTAAGGGGAAGAATTAATATTCAAGAAAATCCAAATAAAAATGTACATGATCTAGCTGCTTTTATAGATAGTCATCCTGATTTAACGCTATCAGATGTTATGGAAGTAATAAAACGGAAAACAAGGGAGTGAGTTTATGGATTTTACAATTTTAGAGGAGAATTATACTACAGTTATAGTGGTTATTTTATTTTTTATTTTATTATTTGGAGAGACTGCTAATAACAATGCTGAACCTGAACCTGAGGATAACGATGTTGTGATCCCGCCAATATCGTTTTAGCACCCCCGATAACTTTCCTGAAACCTGTGTGGCCAAAGGTGGATAGAACGCAGGTAAATCAAAATTGCTTTAGAAGCAACGGTTGGTTAGTAAGGTTATACCTATGTAGTTAAAATCTTTCCGCACTACGGAGTAAGTGTAGGAAGGATTTTTTATTTTATGTATTACATACTTCTAACTAGGAAAGACGGCATTCCTCTTATGGAAGGGCAAGATTGTGGCTCGTTGATCCTGCCCATCCGATAACAAAATGCAAAAAATACAATGATTTTGAAGAAGAATGTACGGAGAATTCTTTTGATGTTCCTGTACCTGATCGGCTTAATATTAGTAAGTGGCTCCAAGGTAGTAAAGTTAATATGATTCTTCTAACACTCGTATCATAGTAAAAAGCATATCATTTACAGGTGTTGGAATATGATGAGTCCCTCCTATTTATAAGTACAAGTACTTAAAGATTTACATTGAGCTTTTTTATATCTACTATACACCGACATATCTTCTGGAACTATAAGAAATAAGACTTCTCAAATTAAATATTAGAATAATTAGAATAATTAGTGTTTGTTACATATAAAAGAACGATGGTCTTGTATAGTAACTAATGCTACTTTATGATGGGTACAAATAAATAATTAAAAACCTATCATCTTTTAGTAAGGGAGAGGCTAATAATGGCAAAATACACGATTGTAGACAAAGATACTTGCATTGCATGTGGAGCGTGCGGTGCTGCAGCGCCTGACATTTATGACTATGACGATGAAGGAATTGCATTTGTTTTATTAGATAATAATCAAGGCACAACCGAAGTACCTGAAGATTTACTGGAAGACATGGAAGATTCTCATGATGGTTGTCCAACAGAGTCTATTAAAATAGCAGATGAACCATTTGATGGCGACCCAGTAAAGTTTGAATAGGGAAATAGAATACCGTAAGTTTTGAAACCGTTTTATATTGAGAGTGAGAGATCTCTAAAAGGAGTGAATCATATGAGAGACCAATTGTCATGGAAAGTAGGAGGGCAGCAAGGAGAGGGAATTGAAAGTACAGGTGAGATTTTTGCAACAGCCCTAAATCGCCTTGGGTACTATTTGTATGGATACCGTCATTTCTCTTCGCGAATCAAAGGTGGTCATACAAATAATAAAATTCGAGTTAGTACAAAACCACTTAATTCGATTTCAGATGATCTAAACATTCTCGTCGCTTTTGATCAAGAAACAATTGATGTAAATTTTCATGAATTACGAGAAGATGGTTTGATTTTAGCTGATGCTAAGTTCAATCCAACTATACCTGATGGATGCAAGGCAAACTTGTGTATTGTACCTTTTACAGAAATAGCATCTGAGTTAGGAACTTCTTTAATGAAAAACATGGTAGCAGTAGGGGCAACGAGTACTATTTTAAATCTTTCTCCTGAAACGTTCAGAGTTGTTGTAGAGGATATCTTTATGAAGAAAGGAGAAAAAATTGTAGAGAATAATATGAAAGCAATTTACGCAGGAGCCGACTATTTAAAAAATGATCCTAATATTGAGAACTCTGGTCTTACATTAGCTCAAGCAGATGGAAAACAGAGAATGTTTATGATTGGAAATGATGCAATTGGAATGGGAGCTGTAGCAGCTGGGAGTCGGTTCATGGCTGCATACCCAATTACACCAGCATCGGAAATTATGGAGTATATGATTGAAAAGCTTCCTGAACTTGGCGGAACAGTTATCCAAACTGAGGATGAGATTGCTGCATGTACGATGGCAATTGGAGCAAATTATGCAGGTGTTCGTTCATTCACAGCATCTGCAGGCCCTGGTTTGTCATTAATGGCTGAAGCAATTGGCTTATCAGGTATGACTGAAACTCCTCTTGTTGTCATTGATACACAGCGCGGAGGACCTAGTACGGGATTGCCTACAAAACAAGAGCAATCTGATCTTATGGCTATGATTTATAGTACTCATGGAGACATTCCTAAAATTGTTATGGCACCAAGTACAGTAGAGGAAGCTTTTTATGACACCGTTGAAGCGTTTAATTTAGCGGAAGAATATCAATGTCCTGTCATTATAGTGACTGATTTAGCTCTTTCACTTGGAAAACAAACAGTTGAACCACTAGATTTTTCAAAGGTTGAAATTAGACGTGGAACGCTAGATATAAATGCTGAATTACCTGAACGGGTCGACAGTGCTTATTATAAACGTTATGAAGTAACCGAAACTGGTGTTTCTAGTCGTGTGATCCCAGGAATGAAAAATGGAATTCATCACGTAACCGGGGTGGAACATGATGAAACAGGTAAACCATCAGAAAGTCCCGTAAACAGAAAGAAGCAAATGGATAAACGAATGAGAAAGCTTTCTGATATATGTAATCGCTTTAATGATCCTGTTCACGTTCATGCAGATCATGAGGAAGCTGATTTATTAATTGTTGGGGTGAATTCGACACGAGGGACCATTGAAGAAGCGATGCCTAGACTTGAAGCAGACGGAATTAAAGTCAATCACGCTCAAATCCGCCTGCTGCATCCATTTCCAGTTGATTCATTAAAGTCGGTTATGGCTAATGCAAAAAAAGTCGTAGTTGTGGAGAATAATGCGACAGCACAGTTAGCAAATATTATAAAAATGAATGTTGGTGGTAATAACATCGAAAGTGTTCTTAAGTATGATGGAAACCCATTTTTGCCAACGGAGATTCATAAATTATGTTCTACACTTATTCAAAAAAGTAAGGAGTTGGCATAAAATGGCTACATTTAAAGACTTTCGTAATAAAGTGAAGCCGAACTGGTGCCCTGGATGTGGAGATTTTTCTGTTCAAGCTGCAATACAGCGTGCTGCTGCAAATGTTGGAGTTGAACCAGATAATCTTGCTGTTGTATCAGGTATAGGCTGTTCTGGTCGTATATCAGGTTATATTAATTCTTATGGTTTGCATGGAATTCATGGGCGTGCTCTGCCAATCGCTCAAGGAGTAAAGATGGCAAATAAAGATTTGACTGTGATCGCCTCGGGTGGCGATGGAGATGGATTTGCAATTGGTATGGGACATACGGTTCATGCAATGAGGCGAAACATTGACATCACCTATATCGTCATGGATAACCAAATTTACGGATTAACAAAAGGGCAAACGTCACCACGAAGTGATGTGGGTTTTAAAACAAAAAGTACTCCAACGGGATCTGTAGAATCTTCATTAAATGTGATGGAAATGGCATTAACAGCTGGTGCAACATTTGTAGCACAAAGTTTCTCAAGTGACTTAAAGGAGTTGACAGCATTAATTGAGAAGGGAATAGAACACAAAGGATTCTCACTTATTAATGTATTTAGTCCTTGTGTCACGTTTAATAAAGTTAATACGTACGATTGGTTTAAGACGAATATTACAAAATTAGCAGATGTTCCAGACTATAATGAAGAAAATCGGATGCAGGCAATGCAAACATTAATGGAACATAACGGTCTTGTTACAGGTTTAATCTATCAAAACAAACAACAACCTTCGTATCAAGAAATGCTTACTGGTTATTCAGAAAAACCACTTGCACATGAAAACTTGCAGTTAGATGAAGAACAGTTTAATAAGATGATGATGCAATTTATGTAATTCCTAAACTAGTAACCCTTAAGTCAATCAGCTTAGGGGTTATTCATATTTAACAAATTACGACAAACGATAGTACATAGAGGAATTAATTAGTAGAACAAAGAAGTATTGCAGGAAATTATTTGATATTATAAAATAGTTCCTTTATTTCAAAAAAAAAATAAATTCGTTGCTCATAAAAGAACAGACTAGTTGTTCTGTTTTTGAAAGGGCTTTACAATGAAATTAACAACAAGTAAATAACAAATATTTTATTAAGTAATTAAAAATATATAGTAGATTTATTTTAAGAAAGGAGGGAATTTATAAAGTTATTTATGTAAGCGGTTAAAATAGGGGCTTGCTTAATTGTATCTTATTAAAACTAATTTGGGGGTAGATTTTTATGAAAAGGTTTACAAAGAGATTCTCTTTTTTTAGTTTAATGATCGCATTCTTGCTATTGCTTTCAGCATGTGGTTCTAGTAATAGTTCAACTGACTCAACCAATGATGAAGGTAGTTCAGATTCAGAAACTAGTCAGTCCGGTGAATCGATTACATTTAGTATGGGACATATGAACTCGACTGAGCATGTTCAAGATTCAATGGCAATGAGACCATTTGGTGAAGAAGTAGCAGCAGCAACAGACGGACGTATTAATTTTCAAATTTACCCTGGTGGAGCATTAGGTTCTCCAGCTGAAACATATGACAATATCGTAACCGGTATTATGGATTCCGGTTGGGGGTTACAAGGATACAATGCAGGTAAATTTGAAGTACACTCAGTTATGTTGTTACCGTTCTTAGCGGATGGAGATGGAGCAAAGTTAAGTGTCATTGCTCAAAAACTATATGATCAATTTCCTGAAATTCAAGCAGAATATGATGATGTAAAATTAATGTGGGTTCATGCAGCAGATCCTTACGCAATTGTAACTTCTGGTAAACAAGTAACTAGTTTAGAAGATTTACGTGGTCTTAGATTAAGAACTCCATCAGTTGAGGGAGGTAAGATGATCGAATCATGGGGGGCAACTCCTGTATCTATGCCTGCTCCAGAAATTTATGATTCTATGCAACGTGGTGTTATTGACGGAGGGATTTTACCGGTTGCAGCTTTAGCAGATTTCAATTTATTTGATGTTGTTGATTATGTAACGATTGGTAACTTTAGTACTGGTTTATTCTACACAGCGATGAATAAGAATAGTTGGGACCGTATACCTTCTGATGACCAAACGATTATTGAAGAATTAATGGGTGAACCGATGGCTCGTACGGCAGGAGAAGCGTTTGATACTCAAGAAGAAAAAGCAAGAGCTAAGGCAGAGGAAGAAGGTATTGAATTCTTGGAGTTAGACGATGCAGAACTTGATAGATTCAAAGAAGCTGCGCAAGTAGTAACAGATGAGTGGCTTGCAAACATGGAATCTAAAGGAATTGACGGTCAAGCGATCTTAGATGAAGCTTTACGTTTAATGGAAGAAAATTAATAGCAAGCTATTCCTACTGAGGTGATTTTATGAGCTCGAACGCAAAGGAAGTTCAAAAGGAAATGTTGGGATCTGAGGGTCCCAACCAATCCTCTTTGCAAGAACAAACGACGAAATTTGAGAAATTTGTTCATTCTCTTAATAATGCTACACATCGAGTGTCGATGCTCGTCCTCTTTCTAATGATGTTTCTTACTACGGGAGATGTTATTGGACGGTATTTCTTTTACAAACCAATAACAGGTACGTATGAATTAACTGGTTTGGCAATGGTCATTGTTATTTTCTTAAGTTTGGGAAGGACTCAATTAAAGAAAGAGCACATTTCCATTGATTTCTTAACTAGCAAATTACCTGTGAAAATTCGTGAATCAATTAATGTTGTTACGTCTATTATTATGCTTGCTTTACTAGGTACAACATCATGGCAGTTATTTGCCTATGCTCAAAGATTTGGAGCACAGACAAGTGGAGATTTAGGGATTCCAATGAAGTTCTTTGCTATTTTAGCTGCTATTGGGGTTTTGTTTTATGCTCTAACAATCGTACTCAATATCTGGCAATCTATTGGTAAGGTGGTGCAAAAGAATGAGTCCTGAAATGATTGGTATGTTAGGTATAGCTTTATTATTAGTTCTTATTCTTTTGAATGTATCCGTAGGACTTTCATTATTTCTAGTAGGGTTTCTAGGGGTGTCTTTGCTAACGGATTGGAGCGTTGGGTTGGCACAGTTGGGTACGGCTGCATTTGGAACGGCAAACGCTTATAGCTTAAGTGTAATTCCCTTATTCATTTTGATGGGAATGTTTATGTCAAATACGGGTTTGGGTCAAGATCTTTTCAAAGCTGTTGATAAATGGTTAGGTCATACTAGAGGCGGTTTGGCCATTGCAACTATTGGAGCAAGTTCCATTTTCGCCGCTATTTCGGGTTCAACGAATGCAACAACGGCAACAATGGCAAGAATTGCGATACCTGAAATGAATAAATATAAGTATTTACCGTCGATGTCAACGGCAGCTGTTGCTGCTGGTGGAACATTAGGAATACTAATTCCTCCTAGCGTTATTTTGATCTTGTATGGGGCACTTACTCAAGTTCCAATCGGTCCTTTATTAATTGGTGGGATTGTTCCTGGTCTATTATTAGCAATAATTTTTATGATTACAATTAATATTCAAGTGCGCTTAAAGCCAGAGTTGGCTCCGAGGTCTTTAGAATCTTCATCTTTCAATGAGAAATTGCGTTCACTTTCAACGGTATGGCCGTTTTTAATCATTTTTATGGTCAGTATTGGTGGGATCTATTTTGGCGTATTTACTCCAACGGAAGCAGGTGGAATTGGGGCGATTGGAGCGTTTTTAGTCACCCTTTTCACAAAAAAATTAACATGGGAGAAGTTAAAATCTTCTTTAGATGATACCATTCGCTTATCTGTAATGATTTTCTTAATCTTAATTGGTGCAAGTATTTTTGGGCGCTTTTTAGCTCTTAGTCAGATTCCTATGAAATTAACATCGATGGTAGGATCAGCTGACGTATCACCCTATGTAATTTTACTGTTAATCTTACTAGTTTATTTAATCTTGGGTATGTTCATGGAAGGGATTGCAATTATGGTTTTAACACTTCCAATTGTTTATCCAATGATTACGCAACTTGGTTTTGATGGACTTTGGTTTGGAATTATTATGGTAATGGTTCTTAACATTGGTGTACTAACTCCACCACTTGGACTAAGTGTGTATATAATAAGTGGTGTTGTAAAAGATGTACCAATCACAAAAATATTCCGAGGTGTAACACCAATGGTTCTTGTCATGGTTGCATTTACTATTTTACTAATCATTTTCCCTGAAATTGTAACTTTATTACCAGATATATCCAGGTCCTGACGACTCAAAAAAACCTTCTTATTATATAGTGAGTATGGAAAAGGAAAAACGACCTTTCTCAGTCCTCTCTATAGTAAGGAGGTTTTTTGAAATTTGAAATATTGTTCGGTAGGTGTTTAAATAAAAATAATAATGAACAGAGAAACTGGAGATTAAAAATGAGAGAACTTAATTTAGAGCCAATTCAATCAGTAGAGCGTGCTATTCATATTTTAAATTGTTTCAGTTACGAAAAGTCTGAGCTAACGATAGAAGAAATCATGAGCAAGACGAAGCTAGCGAAAACAACGACATATCGACTACTTTGGACGTTAGAGCGCAATTATCTAGTGCAATACAACCAAACGACGAACCGCTATCGACTTGGCACGGGTTTGCTTGAATATAGTGGTGTTGTACTTGAAAACTTAGATATTCGGATAGAAGCAGACCCTTATTTAGTAAAGCTTCATGAAGACACAGGCCATTCAGTGATTCTTGCCCAACCTCAATCTGATACCATTCAATATTTAGTTAGGTATGATAGTGAAGATGGTCTGCAGCCTAATAACTTTGTAGGAAGAAGGCGTGTCCTTCATAATGGAGCATTTGGAATTGTTTTGTTAGCACATATGGAGGCGAGTTTTGTTGAACAGCTTCTAGAAGAATACCCACTTGAATCAAGGACGCCAAAGACTTTGACAGATAAGACAAAATTTATTGAACGACTTGGGGAAATTAGAGCAAAAGGATATTTCATTGACGTTGATGAAACATTTATAGGTTATACGGCTATCTCAGCACCCATTTTTAACGATAGAAATCAAGTAATTGCAGCTGTTGGCATTTCTGGCCCTAGCTATAAAATAGAAGGGGATAGGAGAGAGGAATTAATATTCACCATTAAGAGTGTAGCATCAACCATTTCTCTTAAAATGGGGCAAATAAAATCTAATACAATATGAAATAGGATTGAACAAAAGTTTGATCATTCAGTACCCCTTGGACTAACCAAAGGGGTTTTTGTTATGCAACAGTAATTAATAGAAAATTCATTTTATATTGACACATTTCTATTTCTTGGGTATATTTGACCTATAAATTCATTATAGAAATCATTAGTTCATAATGTGAATTGAAAGCGCTTAATTAAAATAACCTTTTATAAGGAGGAAGTTTCAATGATAAAAAGAGAACTAGATGAGAAACTTATTCAGCAGTTAAAGGAGAAAATGGACGAAGGCTTGTTACCACAATGGGTTATTACAGACCCTGATATTTATGAACTAGAAAAAGAGAAAGTCTTTAGTAAGACATGGCAATTTTTAGCTCATGAAACAGAATTAAAGGAATCAGGAAGCTACGTAACTAGATGGATGGTCAATGATCCAATTTTACTTGTAAAAGATAGCAAAGGTGAAATTAAAGCTTATTTAAATTCCTGTACTCATCGTGGGACACAATTATGTACAGCGGACCGCGGTAAAAAGAAAACGTTCTCCTGTCCGTATCATGGTTGGAGCTACAATCTAGATGGAAA
Organism: Halalkalibacter sp. HAAS-P013; assembly: GCF_056619925.1. Lineage (NCBI taxonomy): Bacteria > Bacillati > Bacillota > Bacilli > Caryophanales > Bacillaceae > Halalkalibacter > Halalkalibacter sp. HAAS-P013. The sequence goes on along the minus strand of NZ_JBWQTU010000002.1, from coordinate 125,358 downwards.
ATTAATTGGGATTGTTGCTGGGAATAAAGTATATGGCGAAGAAATGTGTAAAGACGAATGGGGGCTTCGGAAAGTTCCTAGACTTGAAAGTTATCAAGGAATGATTTTTGGCTGTCTTGATCCAGAAGCAGAATCATTAGAAGATTATTTAGGAGAGATGAAATGGTATTTTGATATGATGCTAGGTCGAAGTGATGGGGGAATGGAAGTAATTGGCCTCCCGCAACGCTGGGTAGCAAAAGCAAACTGGAAATCAACTGCGGAAAACTTTGCTGCAGATCCTTATCACGTTCAAACAACGCACAGATCGACGGTTGAAATGGGAATTAGCCCAGAGGATCCACTTTACGCTGGTTATGGACACCAAGTCGTGATGAAAAATGCACATGGCATTAATGTTATTACATCAAAAACAGGTCGTTCTAGAACTGAATTCCAAGGTATGCCAAAAGAAATGTGGCCAATGTTCCAACGTAATTTATCACCTGAACAAGCAGACATTTTAGAAAGAGTGACTGTCTTTGTTGGAGGTGTGTATCCAAACCTTTCATTTGTGAGCCCAGTACATGGAACAGAAGGGCATTTGCATAATTACTTAAATTTCCGCGTTTGGAGACCGCTTGGCCCTGATAAAGTCGAGGTTTGGTGTTGGTTCATGATTGATAAGGCTGCTCCTGAAGAATACAAAGCGGATGCATACAGAGGCTATCTTGGTTCGTTTGGTCCAACTGGAACGTTGGAACAAGATGATACGGAAACATGGGCAAGAATTGTAGAAGTAAGTGGTGCGTCCATGATGCGTGATAAAGAGCTAAATTATAATAATTTAAGTAATTATTTAATGGGATTTAGTCACGTAAAGCAAGATGAGTCTTTCCCTGGACCAGGTGTAGCGTATCCGACAACATATTGTGACGCATTAGCAAGAAGAATGCATGAGCATTGGCTAGATTTACTTACTGCAGAGACTTCTGTAAAGGAGGAAACGAAATGAGTAATGAAGTAAAAGCTCACGTATCACTAGAAGTAAAAGACCAAATTACGAATCTTCTTTATCAAGAAGCTTATTTTCTGGACAACCGCATGTATAAGGAATGGCTGGAACTATTAACAGACGACATTAAATATAAAATGCCTTTACGTGAAACGGTAGAAGGGGTAAATATTGATAATATCTCAGTCGATTCAGCTTTTTACGAAGAAACAAAAGCTTCCCTAAGAACAAGGGTAAATAGACTTTATACGAAATCAGCCTGGGTTGAAAATCCAGCTACAAGACAACGCCACTTTATCACAAATGTTGTTGTAGAAGCAGGGGATCATGAAGGTGAGTATAAAGTACGTAGCTATTTTCTATATAAACGAAGCCGTGGCTCAACTACAGACCTAGAAGAAATGTTTGGTCAAAGAAACGATGTAGTTAGAAACGTAGGTGGTGAGTGTAAAGTGTGTTCACGTACGATTATTCCAGATCAAGCAGTCATTACAACAATGAATATGAGTATGTTCTTGTAGAATATTTATCTCAAATAATTAACAATTGTTGCATTTGAAAAAACGCCACTCTTTTAAAGAAAGAATGAAAAACGTAGAGTGCTTGTAGGTGTTCCTAAAAAGCACTCTCTCTTTCTGTCCTAACGTGGGGGAGATGGATATTCGTCCTTATATAATTCAATGAAACGCCTTGCTGCTTTAGATAAATATCTTTCTTTTTGCCAAATGATCGATGTGGTCGTTTCGGCAGCACTATCGTTTATTTCAAACACTCTAAGGTTTTCGCTAGTGAAATTAAACAACACCGATTTAGGTAACATAACCCCGCCTATTCCTGCTTTAACCATAGATAATAGAATGGTGGCGTCAGGAGATTCGCATACATAATTGGGTTCTAAACCATGCCTTTTAAATTCTTCTAGGACAACCTCGTATACGCCAACTCCATTAACTCTATGTAAAGCAATTAAGGGAAGAAGGGAAATGTCTTTCATCGATATTTTAGAGTGTGAGGGCAGTTGACTCCAATTTGCTGGTGCAATGAAAACAAATGGGTCAACGTCTAATTCAATCGTATTATAATTTTCTGTATTTAGCGGGGAGCGCACAATAGCAGCTTCAATGCTTCTCTCATTAATGTAATCAGTTAATCGATAAGGATCCCCCGCTAAAATTTTTAGTTTAACATTAGGGTAGCTTTCATTAAAAAAACGTACTCGATTAGGTAGGTAGTGTATACATGACATGACACAACCTATTGATAGTGTACCACTTAAGCCTTCACCTGTTTCTTTGACAGCAGTGAGGGTCTCATCAAAATTTTCAAGTAAATTAAGTCCTTTTTGATAGAGAAGAAGTCCAGCTTCTGTTAATTCAAGCTTTCTACCATTTCTAGAGAGAAGCTTTGCTCCGATTTCTATCTCCATATTTTTCAATTGCTGGCTTAAGGGTGGTTGTGCCATGTTTAATTTTTTTGCTGCAAGTGTAATTTGTCCTTCTTGTACAACAGTAATGAAGTATCGAAGTTGACGGATATCCATTAAATACTCCCCCCTTATTCATATTAAAAAAGTATGTAAAACAGACTTTATTAATATTATTCATATACTATATCATGTGCTACACTATAAAAAAAGCAACTATTAGAAATAAATAGAACATTTCATTTATTTATTTCCGGAAATGAAAACGTTTTATTTATTAGTGAATTTAATGTGGTATAAAATTTGTTTTTAATTGTTGGGGGGAATAATTAGTGAAGTTACAAGATGCGAAAAGCAATGTTTCTGTTGAGAAAAGGATGTACACGACTGCAGACCAAATGTTAGAAGCTTTTCAAGAGTTAGGTGTTTCATATATATTTGCTAATTTAGGGAGCGACCATCCGGCTCTTCTTGAGAGCTTTGCACGGTTTCAAAAAGAAGGCAGGGAGATGCCGGAAGTTATTATCTGTCAACATGAAATGGTAGCACTAAGTGCAGCGCATGGGTATGCACAAATAACTGGCAAGCCACAAGTTGTCATTGTTCATGTTGATTGTGGTACCCAAAATCTTGGAGGGGCTGTACATAACACTGCGAAAGGAAGAATCCCTGTATTAATCTTTGCAGGCACTTCACCTTCTACCCAAGATGGTGAAATGCTAGGAAGTCGTAATGAGTTCATCCATTGGATTCAAGATGTGTATGATCAGCCTGGAATAGTAAGAGAGTATGCAAAATATACAAATGAAATTCGAACAGGAAAAAATGTAAAACAATTGCTTCATAGAGCAATGCAAGTGGCACAAAGTGATCCAAAAGGACCAGCGTATTTAATAGCCGCACGTGAAGTATTGGAAGAAAAAGTAGAAGAAGTATCACTTGACCTGACAAAATGGGGACCATTATCACCATCTGCAATTCCACCACAAAAAATTGAAGAGATAGTAGATGCATTAATAAAAGCGGAAAATCCTTTAATTGTAACGTCTTACTTAGGGCGTAATCATGAAAGTGTAGAAGAGTTAATTACCTTGTCAGAAAGGCTAGCAATCCCAGTTTTAGAATCAGTTCCGAGTTATTTTAACTTTCCTTCAGATCATCCATTGCATGTGGGGTATAGGTGGAACGAACCGGTTCAGCATGAACAGTTAGCTAAAGCAGATTTAGTTCTTGTACTAGACAGTGATGTTCCGTGGATCCCTCTACACAATAAGCCTGCAGAAGATTGCAAGATTTATTATGTAGATACTGATCCTTTAAAAGAAAAAACACCACTTTGGTACATTCCATCTGAGAGTTTCTTTAAAGCTGACACACATGTTGTATTACAGCAACTAAATGCCTTATTGAATCAAGTAGAATTAAACAAGGATAAAATTGCAAAGCGTTTTAAGAAAATATCTAAATTTCATCATGAGCAGCAATTGGAATTGTCTTTACTTGAAGAGCCAAGTCAGGAAGGGAGAATTACTCCTGAATTATTAACATCATGCATTAGGGAAGTTATTGAAGACGATACGATTGTCATGAGTGAGACGATAACGAACTTTTCAACTGTGAATAAACATTTACCAAGGTCGAAACCAGGTACGTATTTTACAATGGGTGGTGGTTCTCTCGGCTGGAATGGAGGAGCAGCTGTTGGTGCCAAGTTAGCTTCACCAGATAAAGTGGTTGTTAGTTTATGTGGGGACGGGTGTTTCGTCTTTAGTAATCCAACACCTGTTCATTGGATGTCTAGAAAGTATGATGCTCCATTCTTAACGGTTATCTATAATAATGAGCAATGGAACGCTCCGAAATTCTCTGCTTTAGGGGTTCATCCAGAAGGATTGGCAAAACAAACAGATGAGTTCTATACGAAATTTGGACCATCTTCTGATTTAGCGAATGTTGCAGAAGCGGCTGGCGGCGCTTATGCTCAAACTGTAGAAGATCCAAAGGAGCTAAAGGAAGCTTTACGGAAAGCTTATGAAGTGGTTAAAGGTGGTAGATCAGCTGTTGTAGATGTTCGTATTACAGGTAAATAAAATGTTGCGTAAAAAAGGTGGAGGATACTCCACCAATTAATATATTGTATTTATTTTTCTAAAGGGGTGTAACCATGAAAAAACAACAAAAATGGAAGCGTTTTCTATCGTCTGGGGTTATGAGTACAATGCTTCTTGGATTAGCAGCTTGTGGAGGAGCAGAGTCAACAGGAAGCGAGGAAGCAAGTGGAGAATCAGAAAGTTCTGCTCCATCAGGTGAGGTAGTAAACTTAACCATCTCTACTTTTATGCCAGGACCTCACCCGCAGCATACAGAGTTAATTGAACCATTTATTGCAGAAATGGAAGAGGCAACGGATGGTAGAGTGACAGGAACATTGTATCCAGCCAATGCCTTAGGAGAAGCAAACGCGCAGTATGATCTAGTTGTTAATGGGGTAGCGGATATGTCGATGTCTCTACATGGCTATACTCCAGGAAGATTTCCTCTTACAGGCGTAACAGAGTTGCCATTTATGGGGGAAAATGCAACAGATGCGACTAGAATCTTCTGGGGACTTCATGAAGCGTTCCCTAATATCGCAGAGGAGCATGAAGGAACAAAGGTAGGGTGGTTGTTTAAAAATGATCCAGCACAAATTTTAACAGTAGATAAACCCATTCATTCTCCTGAAGATCTACAAGGTTTGAGAATACGAACACCATCTCCATCAGCTAATGGAATATTAGAGTCATATGGGGCCATCCCAGTTTCGATGCCAATGGGAGATGTATATGAAGCGATGCAAAGAGGAGTAGTTGATGGTGCACTCGCTCCAGCTTCGGTTATTACTAACTTCCAACTTGCTGATGTAACGAACTATATTACGAAAGGGAATTTCTATACAAGTAGTATCTTTGTTGTCATCAACCCAGCTACTTGGTCAAAGATTTCAGATGAAGATCAAGCTATGATAGAAGAAATTATTGGAGAAAATATGGCGAACAAAGCTGCAGAGCTCTATAACGTAGATGCTGATGGTGGATGGGAATCTGCTAATCAAGCAGGGATTGAAATTTATGAAATTCCTGAAGGAGAACTCTCTAGTTGGCAAACTCCATTAGAACACCTATATGAAAAATGGGTGAATGAAATAGATGCAGAGGGTTTGCCGGGAACAGAAATCTATGAGGAAGCCGTTCGCCTACGCGATCTAGGAGAATAGCATATGTTTATGAGATTCTTAACGAATTTCGAGAAGTTTGTAGGGTTTTTAAATAACATTTCATCTAAAGTTTCGGCAACCCTTTTATTTTTAATGATGGTTTTAACGTTTAGTGATGTAACAGGACGCTTTTTATGGCGCCCTGTTACAGGCACGTATGAGTTAACCTATTTATGGCTAGCGTTAATTGTTTTTCTTAGCTTAGGGTACACACAACAGAAAAAGGGTCATATTTCAGTAGGCGTTCTTATTGATAAATTGCCAGTTAGAGCTCAGGCCGTGTTTGATGTGATTACGTATTTAATCATGATGATTTTATTAGGATTAATGGCTAGGCAAACGGTTTTGTATGCCAACCAAGTTTCAAATAGTGTCACAGGAGATTTGAAGCTACCTGTTAGTATTTTTGTTCTTGTATGTGCTGTAGGAATTTTGTTTTATGCCTTAACAGTACTCGTTGATTTCTTTAAAGCGATACGAAAGGTGGTGCATCCAAATGAGTCCTGAAGTAGTAGGGATTTTAGGGATTATAGCTTTATTTGTTCTAATATTACTTCGTGTTCAAGTTGGGATTGCTCTCCTATTAGTTGGCTTTACGGGATATATGTATTTATCGGGTACAAATGTTGCCTTGGCACAGCTAGGAATGAGTGCCTTTGGAACAGCAAGTAAATATAGCTTAAGTGTTATGCCAATGTTTATTTTAATGGGGATGTTTCTTTCTTATAGTGGATTAGCAAAAGACTTGTTTAAAGCTGTTGATCACTGGGTTGGACACGTTCGCGGAGGTATTGGAATGGCAACGATTGGTGCATCTGCGATCTTTTCTTCCATTTCGGGATCGGTCAATGCTACGACAGCAACGTTAGCAAAGGTTGCTTTACCAGAAATGAAAGTTTACAAATATCATCCTGGTTTATCTTCTTCTTGTGTGGCTGCAGGTGGAACTCTAGGCGTGTTGATTCCTCCAAGTGTCATTTTAATTCTGTACGGGGTATTAACCATGGAACCTGTAGGGGCGTTGTTAATCGCTGGTCTTGTTCCAGGTATCTTACTAGCGTTTCTCTTTATGTTAACTGTATATATTCAAGTGAGAAGAAAGCCATCACTTGCGCCTAATCAACAAAGTCCGTCATCGTTTCAAGATCGAATGAAATCACTAAGCAAAATTTGGCCATTTGGTTTAATCTTCTTGCTCAGTATTGGTGGGATTTATTTTGGTTTTTTTACACCGACTGAAGCAGGGGGAGTAGGGGCACTAGGTGCATTGTTGTTTTCTGTTTTGACGAAACGATTAGGATGGAAAGGGTTTTTCGCTTCATTAGAGGAGACGATCCGTTTAACATCGATGATTTTTATTATTTTAATTGGAGCTACTTTATTTGGTCAGTTTTTGGCAATGAGTCGAGTTCCTACTGCGGTCACATCGATGGTGATCGGTTTAGATGTATCACCATTTGTCATTGTGGCTATCATCCTAATTATCTATTTCTTATTAGGCTTGTTTTTGGAAGGAATAGCAATCCTAGTACTAACACTTCCAATTGTTTATCCACTTATTATTCAACTTGGATTTGATGGAATTTGGTTTGGGATTATTATGGTTATGGTGTTCAACATGGGGGTTATCACTCCGCCTCTTGGAATAAGTGTTTATGTCATAAATGGGGTTGCAAAAGATATCCCGATACAAACGATATTTAGAGGGGTTACACCAATGCTACTGACTATGATTCTATTCACAATTTTACTAGTTATTTTCCCTGAAATTGTTATGACCTTGCCTAATTTCATGCGAGGCGGAGGTTAATACATCTAGGTTATAATTTACAACCAAAAATATTAGCAAAGAGGAGTGTTATGAATGCAAAACTATGAACAGTTAAACAAGAGTTTCATTAATGGTGAGTGGGTAGATGGAGGCAGTGAACGTTCGTATGATATTACAAATCCTTACGATGGCTCTCTAATCACTTCTATTAAATTAGCTACATCTAAGCAAGTAGAAGAAGCATTTGAAATTGCTAAAGCTGCGCAAAAACAATGGGCGAAAAGCACAGTGGACAAGCGCAGAGAAGTCTTACATAAGGCTTCTGACTACTTGAAGGCCAACCGTGATGAAATTGTAAATGTCATTGGCCGTGAAACAGGCGGAAGTGTGTTAAAAGCTAACGTCGAATTACATTTAACACTTGAATTTTTAGAAGAAGCGATTAAATATGCCGACGAGGTGAACCAAGTACGAGAAGTACCTGGGCATGTGGAAGGAAAATTAAATCACATTCACCGTGTACCATTAGGGGTGATTGCGTCTATCTCGCCGTTTAACTTCCCTATGAATCTATCAATGAGAACGATCGCTCCTGCGATTGCGTTAGGAAACAGCGTTGTTCATAAGCCAGATATCCAGGTTGGATTAAGTGGTGGTGCGATTTTAGCGAAAGCATTTGAAGAAGCAGGCCTTCCTAAAGGTGTCTTAAATGTGATTCAAACAGATGTCGAAGAAATTGGCGATGACATGTTGACGAATCCAAATTATCAATTGGTAAGCTTCACGGGTTCGACAGCAGTAGGTCGTCATATTGGGGAGATTGCCGGTCGAAACTTAAAGCGGGTTGCGCTTGAACTTGGTGGGAATAGTCCAATGATCGTTTTATCCGATGCCGATGTCGATCGTGCAGTGGAAGCGGCGATTTTTGGGAAGTTCATTCACCAAGGACAAATTTGTATGATCATTAACCGGATTATCGTTCATCAAGATAAGCATGATGAATTCGTTCAAAAATTTGTAGAAAAAGCGGCAGCACTCCCGTACGGAGATACGAGTGATCCAAAAACGGTCATTGGACCTCTAGTAAATGATAGACAAATGGAGAAGGCACTGAACTTCATTGAGGAAGCAAAACGCGAGGGCGCTACCGTTGCCTTAGAAGGGGAACGTATTGGCAATGTGCTAACGCCATTTGTATTTACGAATGTTGATAATTCCAGTCAACTAGCGCAAAGTGAATTATTTGCCCCAATTGCGACGATTATTAAAGCGGAATCAGATGAACAAGCGATCGAATTTGCGAATGATACCGAGCATGGATTAAGTTCTGCGATCTTCACAAGTGATTTGGAGCGTGGAGAAGAGCTTGCCCTGCAAGTCGAAGCAGGAATGACTCATATTAACGACCAAACGGTCAATGACGCGCCGCATATTCCGTTTGGAGGAAACAAAGCAAGTGGGTTAGGTCGTTTTGGAAATCCGTGGGTTGTAGATGAGTTTACGACAACAAAGTGGGTATCGGTGCAGACTAAGTATCGTCAGTTTGCGTTTTAATAAAAGGTAAAGGGTCTGTTCTTCCTATGAGGGAAAGAACAGACCCTTTCTTTTATGCTCTCAACTTCTCTGGTTCCGATTGGAAAAGAACTTGATCGCGTCCTGCTTGTACGCCAAAGATTCCCATCGCAATAATCATTGCAAAAAATAACAGAAATGCAGGGGACCACGAATGGAAGATGTCAAAGAAGATTCCCATTAGAAATGGTCCTAATGCTGCAAGTAAATAACCAGCTGATTGTGCCATTCCTGATAGATTTGCTGCATCATATGCGTTTTGAGAACGTAAGCCAAATAAACTTAATGAAAGACTAATACCAGCTCCTTGTGCAACCCCTAAACACATCATATAAACAGACATCAAACCTAAAGAACCGCCAATGTAGATTCCGAGAAAGCCAACCGTATATAGGAGTGCGATACCTAAAACAATCCCTTTTTGATTCGACAAACGCCCTGCTAGAATAGGCACGAGTAAAGTTGCAGGAAGTCCGACGATTTGGGTTAATGTTAATAACCAACCGGCAGTTGGAATATCGATGCCACGACTCACGAGAATTTCAGGAATCCAAGCGATAATACAGTAAAAAATACAAGATTGAAATCCCATAAAAAACGTTACTTGCCATGCAAGTTTGGAAGCCCAAATGGAACTGTTTGGAGACTGTGAAACTTGAGCCGGACTCTTTTGTTTTTGAAGCTGGGGACTCCAAGCAAGAACGGCGACTCCTGCTAAGATAGCCCAAACAGCTAAGGATTTCTCCCAGCCAAGGTTAACCCCTTGAGCAAGAGGAATACTCACACCAGAAGCGAACGCCGCCATTAAAGCCATAGACGTCGTATAAATTCCAGTCATAAGACCCATTTTTTCAGGGAACCTACCTTTAACGATCCCAGGAATTAATACGTTACAAATCGCAATCCCTAATCCAAGCATAGCTGTTCCAGAAAATAACGCAAACACCATCCCCGTTGAACGGAAGAGAATTCCCATCGTGAGGATTAATAAAGCAATAAAGACCGTTGTTTCATTTCCCCACTTTCGGCCTATTTTAGGTGCAAGTATGGAAAAGACACCGAAGGCAAGTAAAGGTAGTGTTGTAAGCAACCCTATCACACTGTTTGAGAGATTCGTATCTATTCGGATTATACTGATTAAAGGTCCAACAGCTGTTATAGAAGATCGTAAATTAAATGCTACAAGCATTAAGCCAATAAGAAATACTAGGCCTTGAAAGGTAAAAATTGAACGTTTACTCATGTACACCTCTTTCTGAGTAGGAAGCTCCCAATGTTTTGAAATACTTACTAGGATTTTTTAATTATAGTACTAGTAAACCTTATAAACTAGACCGTTGAGTTAAGAATTTACTTCAAAACTTCATTGGAACTCTCCGTAATCTTTGTTGCTGCTAATTTAACTAATTTAATCATAGAATCAATTTTTAACTGGTTAATTCTTGTAGTTGGACCAGCAATGCTAACAGATGCTACAACGTGTCCTTTATGATAGATTGGTGCTGCTATGGACGAAACTCCTATGTGCATTTCCTCTTTACTAATCGCAAATCCTTGCTGATGAATCTTAGATAGAGCTTGTAAAAATACTCTCGATGAAGTAATTGTTTGAGGGGTATATTCCGGCAAGCCTGCTTGGATCACTTCTTGAATTTTATTTTCTGGCTGGTAAGCTAGAATTACCTGTCCAGAACTTGTGCAGTGTATTGGATTTTGTCTGCCTGCATGAGATAGAAGATGAACAGGATGAGAACTATCAACTTTATAAAGGTAAACAACTTTTGTCCCTTTTAAAATCGAAATGTGCGCTGTTTCTCCTGTTTTCTTTGTTAAATCTTCTAATATAGGTATGGAGACTTGGCATAATTTGTATTTGCTTAAAAAAGTATTGCCCATTGATAAAATAGATGACGCGGGACGATATGTTTTGGTATTAGGTTCTTTTACAATAAGATTTGAGTGGATGAGCGTTAGTGTGAGTCGGTGAGCTGTACTATGGGCAATCTGTAATTTCTCTGCAATCTCACTTAACGTTAATTCTGGTTCTTCAATTGTAAACAAGTTTAATAGTCTGAGAGCATTTCGCATGGAAGAAAAAGATTCATTGCTAATGGCTGGATATCTCATTTTGGTCTCCTTTCAAAAGTACAGATTCTTGGTTAATCAACGAACCCTAGTTTTGCTGAAATGTCCTGACCTGCTTTGATAACCTCATCTACATATAGAGAAAAGGAGTCTTCTTTCATACGCGAAGTAGGCCCAACGATGCTTACTGCTGCAATGACTTCCCCAGTATAGTCTCTGACAGGTGCAGCAATGCTTACAACTCCATCATGTAATTCATTTACACAAATCGAATAACCTTGCTGACGGATCACTTGTAAATCATGCAACAATAAATCTTGATCGACAACACTAGTAGGCCCGCATTTAGGAAGGCCACCATTTATAACATTTTTCACAATAGTATCAGACTGAAAAGCTAATAATAGTTTTCCTGAACTAGTACACGTTGCTGGATTGTTTTTCCCAATATAAGATAACAATTGAACAGGGTGCTGACATTCTACTTTATGTAGGTACGTAATGTTGGATTCTTCTAGGATTGCAACATGTGCCGTTTCTTCTACTTTAGTTACGAGTGCTTGTAAAGGAGATTTTGCTTCACGATAAATTTCTAAATGAGTTGTAATAACGCCACTTAAGCATAGGACAGAAATACCTAGCTGGTACTTAGATCCTGTTTTTTCCAAGAAACCTTCCACTACTAACTCTTTTACAAGTCGACTGACTGTACTTTTGTTTAAGCCGAGAACATTTGCTATCTCTGTGACTCCCCAGGTAGACTTTTTAATTGTGAATAAATGTAGAATGGCAAGCCCGTTTGACACTGATTTTAGAACTCCTTGCATTTCCATACAGTAAATCCTCCTAAAAAAGTTAAATGTTTCGTATAAAAGAAATAGAGTCTTTTATTCTAAACATTCCCATATTATTATTTTAATTGAGGGTGGTAAGCGTTTTCAATAATTATTTGTAAAAACGAAAGGGGTATTTTCATGAGAACACAAGTAGGTATCATTGGTGCTGGTCCAGCTGGTCTAATGCTTTCACATCTATTACACCTTGGAGGTATTGAGTCTGTTATTCTAGAAAACCGTTCAAGGGAGGACATAGAAGGTACCATTCGTGCAGGTGTGCTTGAGCAAGGAACGGTTGACCTTTTGAATGCTACTGGGGTAGGAGAGCGGATGATGCGTGAAGGTCATACACATCATGGAATTGAGCTTCAGTATAATGGAATTAGACATCGAGTCAATATGCATGAACTTACTGAAGGAAAGAGTGTTATGGTGTACCCGCAGCATGAAGTAATTAAGGATTTGGTAGCGGAACGATTAGGCGCAGGTGGCAAGATTTACTTTAGCGTTAGTGATGTAACTCTTCATGATATTGAGACAAACGCACCAAAGATCCGTTTTAAACACGATGGAGGAGAGGAAGAACTTGTCTGTGATTTCATAGCTGGTTGTGATGGTTTCCATGGACCAAGTCGTAAAATGATTCCAAACCGTACGGAAAATCAAAAAATTTATCCTTTTGGTTGGCTAGGAATTCTTGCAGAAACCCCAATTGCAAACCCGGAATTAATCTATTCTAATCATGAAAGAGGGTTTGCACTTATTAGTCAGCGAACACCTGAAATTCAACGTCATTATATTCAAGTAGATCCGAATGACGATATTGCAAATTGGTCAGATGACCGTATATGGACTGAACTAAAAGCACGAGTGGAAACAGATGGATGGACGTTACCAGACGGACCAATTATTCAAAAAAATATTGTATCTATGCGAAGTTTTGTGTGTGAACCTATGCAGCACGGTCGATTATTTATTGCGGGAGATGCAGCACATATTGTACCACCTACTGGAGCAAAAGGCTTGAATTTGGCGATGTCTGATGTTCAAGTTCTTAGCAAGGGAATTGAAATGTTCTTTAAATCAGGGAGAAATGATCTGCTAGAAAGTTATTCAGAGATCGCTTTACGTCGCATTTGGAAAGCACAAAGGTTCTCTTGGTGGATGACAACGATGCTTCATCGTGATTTTAGTCATACGTCATTTGAGAGAGGGATTCAAATTAGTGAGTTAGACTATGTAACTTCCTCCCGTGCTGCGTTAACAAGCTTATCTGAAAACTATGTTGGCTTGCCTTTAGAATGGGAAAGTGCAAAGGCATTACAAGTATAAAATGTCTAAGAGGCTGTCCAAAAAAATCCGGAACAGAGGAGGCAATGGCTCCGTTCGCTACGCGCCTTGAGAGGAGAAACCCACTCCTCTCAAGGCTTTTAAAAGATGTAGCGACTTCGCTCATTGCTTCGGGGGTTTCTAAAAAGGTCAAAAACAGACCTTTTTAGAAACCCCTACTAACCATATTATTTTCCTTGTAATAGAGAATGAGAACCTTTTGAAAAATCAATAGAAGGAGGCCATGCACAGAGGTCGAATGGATAATCAGAACCAGGAACAATACGTTCTTCACCTACAGATTTAGCTAAGAATTCTAATGTGTTTTGATTCCATAAGACCGTGTCATACCAAAAATCTTTTAAGTATTCGGTCGGTTCTTTTTGTAAGGCCTTTGAAACAAGTGGCCACATCTCATTCCCTTTGTTCATTCTGCCAATTTGATAAGGGAGAAATCCGCCTCCGTGTGCTAATAGAATTCTTGCTTCATTATACGTATCTAGCATACCGCTTAGTAGAATATCAGTAGCCGAGACTGTTGTCTCCCAAGGCACACCAATCAAATTTGGCATCATTCTCTGCTTTAAACGTGGGTCTTCACATAACAAAGGATGAATGAAGACGATGGCTTTTTGTTTATTTGCTTCTTCCCAGAATGGAATGAAAGAAGGGTCTGATAGTAACTTGCCATCGAGTCCTGGTCCAATAATCACTCCTTTTAACCCTGCATCCATTGCATCTCGTAAATCACGAGCAGCTAGTTCAGGCTGATTTAGCGATACTGTTCCTAAGGCAGAGAGTTGCTGGCTGTTTGAGTGGCTCCACTTAGCTAGAGATTGGTTGTAAACCGTTGCTAGTTCACTTGTAATCTCAGAAGGGAAGTCATATAAAAATAGTTGGGGAATCGGTGAAACGATGGCATGTGTTACACCAACTCTTTCCTTTTCAGTTAGAAACATGTTGGCATCTATGAATTCTTTTTTTAACTCAAACGCCCATTTGTTATTGATTGAAAGAAAATCTTCTTTGTCGGGGCTTTTTTTAATCCAACTAGCGTTTACTTGTTCTTTGTTGTCATTAATCCATGTCATTACTTCTTTAGGGATAAAATGAGTATGAAAATCATGCATATCTGTCAGCTCCTTTTTAATTATGAGTTAATTGGAATCGCTTTCAGTTCACCTGACAATTAAACAGATTTTATAGTCTAGGTTCAGTTTAGTTATACTAGAATGCTCGGTACCCTAACCTTGCTGAAATTTGTTTACCTGCTTCAATTACTTTTTTTGTATGGATCGGAATGGAGCGTTCTGTAAGTCTTTGCATTGGGCCAACGATGTTGACGGATGCAATAACCTGACCTGTATAATCTCTCACAGGGGAGGCAATTGATACAACACCTTCAAAGATTTCTTCAATACTTAAGGCATAGCCTTTTGTGCGAATTTCTTTAAGGGCTTGATATAATTGATCTCGGTCTGTAATGGTATTGTCTGTGAAGTGTTCAAAGCCCCTAGCAATAGTTCTTTCAACATAGTGCTCCTCGTTATAAGCGAGCAGGACTTTACCTGAACTAGTTGCATAAGCCGGGTTTCTTTTACCAATATGCGTAAATGCTCTGACATGGTGTTTGCTCTCTACCTTGTGTAGGTAAATAACATCTAGTCCATCAAGGATAGCTAAGTGGGCCGTTTCACCAGTTTTTTCAACTAACTGATGCAAAACAGGCATCGCTTCCTTATGAATTTCAAAGTTTGATGTACACACACTTGCAAGAGAAAGGATCGATAATCCTAGACGATACCGCTGGTTTTCCGGGTTCTTTTCTACGAATCCTTCACTAGCCAGTGTAGACATTAACCGACTTACTGTACTTTTTCCTAAATCTAGGTCTTTCGCTAGATCAGTAATCTTTAACTCTGACTCTTCCATAGAAAACCTTCTTAAAATACGGAGTGCATTTTTCACTGATGATAATGTGTAATCCTTTTTCTTTTCGGTTGGCACATAAAAAACCTCCTATTCTGTTGTGTATAGAGGAACAATGTTCTTTTATAGAAGTTGAATTCACTATATCATAATAATTGAGAAAAATGAATAATCAAAAAATTATTTAAAAAAGTTTTTAATTGTTGCTCATAGAGGAACAATGGTCTTTTATGAGGTACAAATATTGATTATTCTATACGTAAGAACAGATTACAATTTCAATTTTCAGAATGGGGGAATTTATAATGAAAACGGTTACTACTGCGACAGGGATTGATTGTAGACATTTTATTAATGGGCAATACAGGGATTCTGAAAATAATAAAATATTCATTAACACGAATCCAGCTAATGAAGAGGTACTTGGTTCAGTTGCTGAAGGTGGCAAGGAGGAAATTGACTTAGCTGTAGCAGCGGCCAAAAGAGCACTAAACGGTCGCTGGAAGACGATGCCTCTTGTAGAGCGCTCTAAAATTTTACGGAAAATTGGTGATTTAATTTTAGAAAGAAAAGATGAGCTTGCTCGATTAGAATCACTAGATACAGGTAAGCCGATCTGGTTATCAAGCACAATTGATATTCCAAGAGCTGCATACAATTTCCACTTCTTTGCTGATTATATGACAACAATGGGAACAGAAGCGTATCAGCACGATGATGTAGCGATTAACTATGCTGTACGTAAACCAGTGGGAGTTGTTGGGTTAATCAACCCTTGGAATCTACCAATGCTTCTCTTGACTTGGAAGTTAGCACCTTGTTTAGCAGCTGGAAATACAGCGGTTATGAAGCCTGCTGAATGGACGCCAATGACAGCAACGGTACTCGCTGAGATTTGTAAAGAAGCAGGAGTACCAGACGGCGTTGTGAATGTCGTGCACGGATTTGGTCCTGACTCAGCCGGTGCAGCACTTACAGAGCACCCAGATGTAGATGCCATTACATTCACAGGTGAAACATCAACAGGAACAGCGATTATGAAAGCAGCTGCCAATTCGCTTAAGAAACTTTCCTATGAGTTAGGTGGAAAGAACCCGAACATCATCTTTGCTGATTCTGATCTAGATGAAGTATTAGAAACAACCATTAAATCAAGTTTTATCAATCAAGGGGAAGTTTGTTTGTGCGGATCACGAATTTATGTTGAGCGTGCAGCTTATGATGAGTTCGTTGAAAAGTTCGTTGCAAAAACGAAGGAGTTAGTTGTTGGAGATCCATTTGATGAGAAAACAAAGATTGGTGCAATGATCGGGAAAGAGCACTACGAGCGTGTACTTGGTTACCTTGAACTAGCTAGAGAAGAAGGGGGCACAATCCGCACAGGTGGTGGCCGTCCAGAAGGCTTTGAAAAAGGGTACTATATTGAGCCGACAATCATTACTGATCTTGATCGCAATGCGCGTTGTGTTCGCGAAGAAATCTTCGGACCAGTTGTTACAGTCATTCCATTTGATCTAGAAGATGAAGTGATTGCTCAAGTAAATGACTCTCACTATGGATTAAGTGCTTCCATTTGGACGAATGACCTTCGTCGTGCTCACCGAGTAGCAAACGAAGTAGAAGCGGGAATTATCTGGGTTAACACGTGGTTCTTACGTGACTTGCGGACTCCGTTCGGAGGATTGAAGCAAAGTGGAATTGGACGTGAAGGCGGAATGCACAGCTTTGAATTCTACAGTGAACTAAAAAATATTTGCATTAAGCTTTAATTTAATAAGGAGTGGAGCAAAGGAGCATACTCCAGAGCTCCATCCCCTTTTTTCATATATATATATAAGGAGGGAAAACGATGAGCACACCAGAATCGTTTGCAAATCAGCTCTTACAAGCAGAAAAAGACCGAGTGGGTACGGTTGCATTAACAGACCAAAGCCCTTCGTTTACAGTTCAAGATGCATATGCTGTTCAATTAGAAATTATTAATCAGAAGGTTGCACAAGGACAGACGATTGTTGGAAAAAAAATCGGCCTAACATCTGTTGCGATGCAAAAATTATTAGGTGTTGATGAACCGGATTATGGACATTTACTAGATGGAATGGTTGTTGAAAATGGAACAGAGCTTTCTTATAACGAAGTCATGCAACCAAAAGTAGAAGGAGAAGTTGCCTTTGTACTTAAGAAAGATTTAAAAGGACCTAATGTAACAGCATTAGATGTGATTCAAGCAACCGATTATTTATTGCCGTCATTAGAGATTGTTGATAGCCGAGTAAAAGACTGGAAAATTAAATTGCCAGATACGATTGCTGATAACGCATCAAGCAGTCATTACGTATTAGGTGGTAAACCAGTAAGTGTCGATAAAGTCGATCTTTCTCAAGTTGGAATGGTCCTATTGAAGAATGGTGAGATTGTCAACACTGGAGTAGGGGCAGCGGTAATGGGGCATCCAGCTAACTGCGTTGCATGGCTAGCAAACAAATTAAGCGAGTTTGATATTACGTTGAAAGCAGGAGAAGTCATTTTATCAGGCGCTCTTTCAGCAGCAGTTGATGCAGAGCCTGGAGATGTATTTACTGCAAAAATTGCTCATCTTGGTGAGGTTTCAGTTCGTTTTTCATCATAAATAATATTCGGAAGGAGATTCACATGGATAAAATTAAAGTAGCGATTATAGGAACAGGTAATATCGGTACAGATTTAATGTTGAAGATTGAAAGATCCAAGACGCTAGAATTGACGTCACTTATTGGGATTGACCCACATTCTGATGGAGTAAAGCGTGCAAAAGAAAGAGGCTATCAAACGTTCACTAATGGTCTTGAAGAATTTTTGGAAAATAATAGTGAATTAGCAGATATTTTCTTTGATGCGACATCAGCAAAAGCTCATGTCCGTCATGCGAAATTGTTAAAAGAAGCAGGCAAACAAGTTCTTGATTTAACTCCTGCAGCAAGAGGACCATTTGTTGTGCCACCTGTAAATCTAGATTCAAATCTAGATGTACCAAATATCAATTTAATTACATGTGGTGGTCAGGCGACGATTCCGATGGTTCATGCAGTGAACCGAGTAGCACCGGTTGAGTATTCAGAAATTGTCGCAACGATTTCAAGTAAGAGTGCGGGCCCTGGTACGAGAGCAAATATTGATGAGTTCACGCAAACAACAAAGCGTGGAATTGAAGAAATTGGTGGAGCGAAAAAAGGGAAGGCAATCATTATTCTAAACCCAGCTGAGCCTCCTATTTTAATGAGAGACACTGTTTATGCTGTTGTGGAACCTGGGAAAATGGATGAAGCCGCAATTACTAAGTCAATCCAAGATATGGCTGAGAGCGTTCAATCGTATGTACCTGGATACCGTTTGAGAACAGAACCTATCTTTGATGGAAACCGTGTCACGATTTTCATAGAAGTAGAAGGAGCAGGTGATTACTTACCTTCTTATTCTGGAAACTTAGACATTATGACAGCTGCATCAGTGAAGGTCGCAGAAGAACTTGCAAAAAACAAGCTAAACTCTGCAATCATCTAAAATTGAACTTGCCATAGAAAGGGATGGATAAAATGAGCGATAATCGAGATATTTTACTTACAGAAGTTGCCTTGCGTGATGGAAGTCATGCAATTGGTCATCAATATACAGTCGAACAAGTAACAGAAGTGGCTCGTGCATTAAATGATGCAGGTGTTCCATACATTGAAGTAGCTCATGGTGATGGTTTAGCTGGATCATCAGAGCAATACGGGCGTTCTTTAACAGATGAAATGAAATTAATAGAAGCTGCTGTGTCTGTTTGTGACCAAACAAAAGTGGCTGTTCTTTTGATTCCAGGAATTGGAACGATGAATGAGTTGAAACAAGCAGCCGAGCTTGGTGCTAAAATGGCACGTATTGCTACACATGTTACTGAAGCGGATGTATCTCCGCAGCATATTAATCTAGCAAAAGAGCTAGGAATGGAAACGGTCGGTTTCCTGATGATGTCACACATGGCTCCTGTCGACAAGCTTGTTGAACAAGCGAAGTTAATGGAAAGCTACGGGGCAGATACAGTTTACGTTGTAGACTCAGCGGGAGCGTTACTTCCAAACGAAGTACGTGAGCGAATTCGAGCGCTTCGTCAAAGCTTAACGATTAATATAGGATTCCATGCACATAACAATTTGTCTCTTGCGATGGCGAATACATTAGCTGCGATTGAAGAAGGAGCAACAAGAATTGATGGTAGTGTACGTTGCTTAGGAGCAGGTGCTGGTAATACACAAACAGAAGTATTAGTAGCTGTACTTGAGAGAATGGGATTAAATAGTGGAGTAGATTTATATAAAATGATGGATTTGGCTGAAAACATTGTTGCGCCAATTTTAACTCAACCACAAGAGATTACGAGAGATAGTCTTGTCATGGGCTATGCTGGGGTGTACTCAAGCTTTTTGCTTCACTCCCAAAGAGCAGCGAAACAATTTAAAGTTGACTCCCGTGATATTTTAATTGAATTAGGAAAGAGAAAAGTGGTCGGCGGACAAGAAGATATGATTATCGATGTAGCAGCTGAAATTGCAAATAAACAAAACAGTTTGAAAGTGTAGTGGGGGGATATTATGAGTAACATGTCGAATAAAGAAATTGCAAAGTTTTTACTAGATGCTGAATTACAAAGAAAAGAAGTTGTTCGTATTACTTCAGATAAAGTTCCTAACTTAACGGTAGAAGAAGCATATACTATTCAAGAAGAGTTAGTGAAACTAAAGCTTGAACAAGGTCATAACATCGTTGGTCCAAAAATGGGCTTAACAAGTCGCGCGAAAATGAAACAAATGAATGTAGAGGAACCGATTTACGGATATGTTTTTGATAATATGATTGTCCAAGATGGTGGGGAAATTTCATTAGCTGATTTTATTCATCCAAAAGTAGAAGCGGAAGTAGCTTTTATCCTAGGAAAAGATATTGAAGGTCCCGGTGTATCGGGTGCTCAAGTTTTGGCTGCGACAGACTATGTTTGCCCAGCACTCGAAATCATTGACAGCCGCTATGAAAACTTTAACTTTACATTACCAGATGTGGTTGCTGATAACGCATCAACTTCTCAAGTCGTTTTTGGAAGCAAAGTGCGTAAACCGGAAGAGCTGGATCTAGAACTAATTGGAACGGTTCTATCTATCAATGGTGATATCAAAGACCTAGGTGCTGGTGCAGCTGTATTAGGTCACCCTGCAAACTCCGTAGCAATGCTTGCGAACATGCTTCACCGTAAAGGAGAAAAGCTAAAAGCAGGTCAAGTTATTCTAACAGGTGGAATCACAGGAGCTCATCACCTATCATACGGTGACTTTGTCACAGGCAAACTAGACGGTTTTGGCGAAGTAAGCTTCACGGTTGGAGAGTAATAGAAAAAGGGCGATCTTCCCTTTTTCTATTACTCGAAGCGATGAGCGAAGCCGCCGTAGTGTTTTAAGCTTTTTGAGCGATCTTCTCAAAAAGCGCACGGCGAGCGGAGCCATCGCAACCATGTTCGCACAATTGAGGGTAAAAGGGCAGGTTTTCCCTTTTGTATTACTCTCAGCAAAGAGCGAAGCCGCTGCAATGTTTTAAAGCCTTTGTGAGCGATCTTCTCAAAAAGCGCACGGCGAGCGGAGCCATCGCAACCATGTTCGCACAATTGAGGGTAAAAGGGCAGGTTTTCCCTTTTGTATTACTCTCAGCAAAGAGCGAAGCCGCTGCAATGTTTTAAAGCCTTTGTGAGCGGTCTTCTCAAAAGGCGTACGGCGAGCGGAGCCATCGCACCATGTTCGCACTATTGAGGGTAAAAGGGCGATCCTCCCTTTTTCTATTACTCGTAAACTAGTATAAAAAGTAATCATTCATAAAGCCCGATAGGATTTCAAGATGTAACAGTAGCGTCTTGATAAAATTAAAAAGGTGGGAAAGTATTATGCCTATTGTAAACGTTAACATGATGGAAGGGCGACCGAAGGAGAAAATCGAGAAGGTAATTGCTGATATTACTGAGACGATCTCCTCAACATTAGAGGTTCCAAAAGAGAGTGTTCGAGTTTTGGTTACAGAAGTACCAAAATCTCATTGGGGAATTGCTGGTGAGTCAGTAGAGAAACGTAACGCTTCTAAGTAGAGATGAACTGATTCAAGCTGTTTATTTGGGGAGATTTTAATTTTTATAGGGGGAATGAAAAATGACGATTGAATTAGGTATTTTAGCTGCTCATGTTCCTAGTATTTGTCATCGTGAAAATGTTCCTGACTTTCAACAAGATATCGTGGCAAAGATGGATGAAATCTCTAAGCAAATCGAAGAGATCAAACCAGATGCGGTTATTTTAATTTCTTGTCACTGGCAATCAACGTTTCATCATTATGTAGATGTGTCGCCAAGACATAAAGGAATTTTAACTGCATTTGAATGTCCGGATATTATTTCGGATGTTGCCTATGATTATCCTGGAGACCAAGCACTGGGAGAGGAGCTTGTTTTAGCTGGAAAACATGCACGTCTTCCTGTTATCGCGGTGAATGATCCAACGTATGTATGGGATTATGGAACAGTTGTACCTTTACGCTACCTTGTCCCAAATGCAGATATTCCTGTTGTTAACTTGTCAATTACAATGGCAGCTGGTTTGGAAGAAACGTATAAATGGGGGCAAGCGATTGGTGAAGTGTTAAACAATAGCGATAAAAAATACGTCTTTGTTTATAGTGGTGCCCTTGCTCATAATTTAGTACGTGGCCGTCATCATATGCCGACTGTTTCAGAACAGGCTTTAGATAAACAATTTATCGATTATATTTTGAATCGAAACTGGGATTTAGCTAAGGAAATGCTTCCTCAATACGCAAATGTTGCTGGCGTTGAAGGAGGGGGACGTCACTTAGCTATGTTACTTGGAACATTAGAAGATAGCTATAAACCATCATTCCATACTTATGCCCAGTCATCTGGAAGTGGAAATGCGATTATGACATTTGAGCCTGAGAAAACATTACAAGGGAGTAAGTAGCACAGCGTCGTATTTGTGAGAAGGCATTCTAGTTGTTAGAATGTCTTTTCATGTATTAGCCGAACTAGTTCTTGATATTTTAAGGTAGAGGTAGGTATTCTAAAACAAACTAGTTAGTCTGATTACAGGAATATTTCGTACTTTGTGAAAGTAATGATTCAAGTCTATTATTTTCATTTGTAATCTTGTACCTCTTGAACGATTTATTGAGGTTTTTTTAATAATTATGGACGAAAGAACAATAAAGAGAAGAGGAACATTTATGAACATTAAAAAGATATTAGTAGCGAATCGTGGGGAAATTGCTATCCGAATTTTCCGTGCGTGTACCGAATTAAACATCCGAACAGTTGCGATTTATTCGAATGAAGATTCAGGAGCATTTCACCGTTATAAAGCCGATGAGGCGTACCTTGTTGGTGAAGGAAAAAAGCCAATTGAAGCGTATTTGGATATTGAAGGAATTATCGAACTAGCAAAACGGAACGAGGTTGATGCGATCCATCCTGGATATGGGTTTTTGTCAGAAAATATTGATTTCGCGAAGCGGTGTTTTGAAGAAGGAATTATATTTATTGGCCCAGAACTGGAACACCTAGATATGTTTGGCGATAAAGTTCAGGCAAGAGAACAAGCGTTGAAAGCTGGACTGCCTGTTATTCCAGGTAGTGATGGACCAGTTGAGAATGTGGCGGAAGTTGAAGCGTTTGCAGGTAAGCATGGATTCCCGTTTATCATTAAAGCTTCACTTGGTGGTGGTGGGCGAGGGATGCGTATCGTTCGCTCTGCTAGTGAACTGCGTGAATCTTATGATCGTGCCAAATCTGAAGCCAAATCTGCATTTGGTAATGATGAAGTGTATGTTGAGAAATTTATTGAGAATCCGAAGCATATTGAAGTGCAAATATTGGCTGATAAACATGGAAATATTGTTCATTTATATGAACGAGATTGTTCTGTTCAACGACGCCATCAAAAAGTCGTTGAGATAGCTCCGAGTGTTTCTTTAAGTGAAGACGTTCGTCAACAGATTTGTGATGCTGCTGTACAGTTGGCTGAAAACATAAAGTATGTTAATGCAGGTACAGTTGAATTCTTAGCTACAGATGACGGGAAATTCTACTTCATTGAAGTGAATCCGCGTGTCCAAGTAGAGCATACGATTACCGAAATGGTGACGGGCATTGACATTGTTCAATCACAAATCATGATTGCTGACGGAGAACAGTTACATGGACCTAAACTAGGAATTCCAAGTCAAAAAAACATTGTTTGTAATGGATTTGCAATTCAATCTCGAGTAACGACAGAAGATCCAAGTAACGGTTTCTTGCCGGATACCGGACGAATTAATGCGTATCGTTCCGGTGGTGGATTTGGAGTTCGATTGGATGCCGGAAATGGATTTCAAGGGTCAGTTATTACCCCTTACTATGATTCATTACTTGTAAAAGTATCGACATGGGCGCTTACATTTGACGGAGCTGCATCGAAAATGTTACGTAATTTACGTGAGTTTCGAATTCGTGGGATTAAAACGAATATTGCTTTTTTAGAAAACGTCGTTCAACATCCGAAGTTTTTATCGGGAGAATACAATACATCGTTTATTGATCAATCTCCAGAGTTGTTTGTATTTCCAAAGCGGAAAGACCGAGGAACGAAGATGCTTTCGTTTATTGGTGAAACCATTGTTAATGGGTACCCTGGGTTGGAACAGATCAAAAAACCAATTTTTGAAAAACCCCCTGTTCCTAAAGTAATGTATATAGATCCGATTCCAAATGGAACGAAACAAATTTTGGATCAGCATGGACCAGAAGGACTAGCGAAGTGGGTAAAGGAACAAAATGAGGTTTTATTAACTGATACAACATTCCGGGATGCCCACCAATCCTTGCTTGCAACTAGAATTCGGACACATGACTTAAAGAAAATTGCAGAACCGACAGCTAGACTACTGCCTAATCTTTTTTCAATGGAAATGTGGGGTGGAGCAACGTACGATGTAACGATGCGTTTTCTACATGAGGATCCATGGGAGCGTTTGTTGACATTACGCAAGCAATCACCGAATGTCTTATTTCAAATGTTACTACGTGCATCCAACGCGGTCGGATATACGAACTATCCGGATAATGTTATTGAACAATTTGTTAAGAAGTCTGCTGAAGCAGGGATTGATGTCTTTCGAATTTTCGACAGCTTAAACTGGGTAGAAGGAATGAGGCTGGCAATTGATTCTGTTCGCGATAATGGAAAAGTTGCTGAAGCATCAATGTGCTATACAGGTGATATTTTGGATTCAAGCCGCACGAAATACGATTTAACCTATTACAAAACATTAGCTAAAGAATTAGAGCAGGCAGGCGCTCACATACTTGGGATTAAAGATATGGCAGGTTTGTTAAAACCTGAGGCGGCTTATCAGTTAATTACCGAGTTAAAGGACAGCATTACAATTCCAATTCATTTGCATACACATGATACTAGTGGAAACGGTTTATTCACATATGCACGAGCAATTGAAGCAGGAGTAGATATTGTTGATGTCGCAGTTAGTTCAATGGCAGGGCTAACGTCTCAGCCGAGTGCAAACAGTTTGTATTATGCGCTGAGCGGGTCTAAGAGACAACCAAATGTCGATATTCAAGCATTTGAACAATTAGCTGAGTTCTGGGATGCAACTCGTAAGTATTATGCTGGATTTGAAAGTGGCATGAATGCTCCTCATACAGAAGTATACGAACATGAAATGCCTGGTGGACAATATAGCAACCTTCAGCAACAGGCGAAAGCAGTTGGCTTAACAGATCGCTGGAATGAAGTAAAGAAGATGTATCGATCTGTTAACGATATGTTCGGTGATGTTGTAAAGGTAACGCCGTCATCAAAAGTAGTTGGTGATATGGCACTATACATGGTACAAAATGACCTGACAGAACAAGATATTTTTGAGCGAGGACAGCAATTAGATTTTCCGGATTCAGTTGTTGAATTTTTCCAAGGGCAGCTCGGCAAACCATATCAAGGGTTCCCAAAAGAGCTGCAAACCATCATTTTAAAAGGAAAACAACCGCTTGAAGGACGACCAGGGGAAACGATGGAATCAGTTGATTTCCAAGAAATGAAGGAAACACTCTTTCATAAATTAGAAAGACAAGTAACAAGTCATGATTTGCTTTCATATACCCTTTATCCGAAGGTGTTTTTAGAATTTGAACAATTCCGTAAGCAATTTGGAGATGTATCGGTGCTAGATACGCCTACTTTCTTTTATGGACTAAGATTAGGTGAAGAAATTGAGGTAGAAATTGAAAAAGGAAAAACATTAATTGTGAAACTCGTTTCGATTTCTAAACCGCAAAGCGATGGCAATCGGATAGTCTATTTTGAACTAAATGGTCAACCTCGTGAAGTGGTAATTAAAGATCAAAATGTAAAATCCATCGTCACAGCCAAAGTAAAAGCTGACAAAGGAAACCAAAGTCATATTGGTGCTTCAATGCCTGGTACGGTTTTAAAAGCATTAGTTGTTAAGGGGGATCAAGTGAAAAAAGGTGATCACCTTATGATTACAGAAGCAATGAAGATGGAAACCACAGTGCAAGCTCCATTTGACGGTGTCGTGAAAGAAGTTCATGTGAGTAATGGGGAAGCGATACAGACAGGAGATTTGCTGTTGGAGTTGGAGTAGGTTGTGTTTTAACACCTTACAATTGTTAATCCCTATATTGGATGTTAAAAATACAATAATAAATATTGTAAGTTGCTGTTACTTAAAGTTAGCCACTTTAAGTGGCAGCTTTTTTTATTGTAATTATCATTAATTAATAAAGAGGGGGGAATTGCGGATTATTGAGTACAAAAAACTCTGCAGTTAGAAGAAGTTTTGAATGTTTCTGATTCATTTCATGCTTCCCTTCTTAAAAAGGGCAATCCTAGTGATAAGTGTGTATGTAATTAAATTTAATAAAAGGATTCTATATACAGGAAAGCATGAATGAAAACGTAGCTTTGAAGGTATTAGAATTAAAATATAAATCAAATAATTCCAAAATACTAAATTATTCCATAATTAAATTTTCAGTAATTAACGCACTATGATGTTTAAGCTCTTTTATTAAGTATGGTAATTGTCCGGATAAAAACTGATTTTTCAATCCAGTTACACTTAATGAAGCAATCAGTTGATCAAAATCATCAAATACCGGCACAGCAACTGAACAAATACCTAATCGCAATTCTTCATTAGTCATTGCGTAACCACGTTGCCTTATTACTTCTAGTTCAGTTATCAACTCATGTTTTTCTGTAATGGTATTTGTTGTATATTTTTTACGAGGTCTATCTAAAACACGATCAATTTCTTCATCACCTTGATAGGCTAAAAGCATCTTTCCGACAGCTGTACAATAACATGGAACCCTATTTCCTGTTTCTGAAATCGTTCCATAATCATCTCGAGGAATTTTTTTTGAAAGGTAAACAACACCACCACGATCGTACACACCTAACCTAGCAACTTTTCGTGTCGATTCTACTAGTCTCTCAATGATAGGGGTTGCAGCATGGCGTATTTCGACTGTGTGATAAAAAAGAAAACCAAGCTCAAAAGCTCCAATACCTAATTTATATTTTTGGGTCTTTGGGTTTTTTTGAACCAAATTTGCTTCACATAAAGTGTTAATTAAGCGGAAAACAGTACTCTTAGCAAGGTTTAACTTGTTACTAAGCTGTGTGATTCCTAGCTCTCTATTGTCTGGCGAGAACTCTTTAAGAATACGTATCGCATTGTGAACTGATGATAATACTTCTTTATTCTCTTTCATTTCCTAAACCTCCACTTAATAATAGTTAATATATGTAAAGGCTTTCAAAAAAATATACATATAACGTAACATTTCTTTAGGAGATTTTCAATTGTTTAATTATAGGATTTTGAATTTTTTGTCGGTGTGTGTTTGTGATAAAAGACTTAGTGATTTGATAATGACAAAATTAATTACCTAAAGAGAGGAAATAAACAGTTATGAAATTGTTTTATTTTATTCTAGTTATCCAAGCATTGTATAGTATAGCCCTGCATGGAACAAGGCCGATTGTATCACTATATGCTGATTCACTTGGAATCTCTATAATTACAATTGGTATTCTAGTTTCTAGTTTTGCGTTAATCCCAATGTTATTGGCAGTTTCAATCGGAAAATGGTTAGACCGTTATGGAGCAAAAAAAATATCAAGTATTGGTGCATTTGGAATGTTATTGGCACTATGTATACCAGG
Source organism: Halalkalibacter sp. HAAS-P013 (assembly GCF_056619925.1). Taxonomy (NCBI): domain Bacteria; kingdom Bacillati; phylum Bacillota; class Bacilli; order Caryophanales; family Bacillaceae; genus Halalkalibacter; species Halalkalibacter sp. HAAS-P013. The sequence goes on along the minus strand of NZ_JBWQTU010000002.1, from coordinate 97,849 downwards.
TATAATCCCTAATATTGTAACGTTGTTTATCTCTCAATTTCTTTTTGGATTATCTCATTTATTTGTTTTAGTGTCGCTTCAAAAAACAGTTGGAAATTTGCCTGGTAATAGAGACAAACTAATTGCTACATTTAGCCTAGCTGGTTCACTAGGAGAATTATTAGGACCTCTTATTTCTGGATTTAGTTATGAATATTTCGGGTTTCAATATACTTATTTTTTAGCTGCTGCTTTAGTATTAGTTTCCCTTGGATTTACTTTTTTCACAAAAAAGAAAGCATGGGGGATAACAAGTAAAACTCCTAATAAACAAAGTCCTTCGTGGGTGTTATTAAAAGATAATATTAATTTACGAAAAGCGCTTATAGTAAGTGGTTTAGTATTATTTTCAAAAGATGTGTTTGTGGCCTATTTCCCTATTTATGCCCAGGGAATTGGTATGAATGCAAGTCAGATTGGGATTACGCTATCTTTTATGGCAGCGATGGCGATGGTTATTCGCTTATTACAATTTCAATTAGTAAGAAAGTTTGGTAGAAGTATTATTCTTACAACTACTCTTCTTATTAGTGGAGTTGCCTATACGACATTACCATTCACAGACATTCCGTTATTATTAATTGCCATTGCCATCTTACTAGGAGGAGGTCTTGGATTAGGGCAGCCACTTAGCCTTGTTTTTGCTTTAAATGTTAGCCCTACTAATCGGCAGGGGGAAGTGTTAGGAATGAGACTTATGTTTAACCGTGGTTCTCAATTTATTGCTCCTTTTCTCTTTGGTGGAATAGGAAGTCTTGCGGGCCTATCTTCTATATTTTTAGTGAGTGGAGGTATTCTCTTAGTTGGTGCGTATTTTACACGCTTAAAGGAAGAAGAACAACAAGGGAACAAAAAAGAACAGATGAGTCTATAAAAAGTGTTCTATATATGAGAACAAAACCTTTGTAAATCAATTAATAAAATTTATTGTAAGAGTAGTTTGAAAGATATTTATTTGTTTGGAGGAGATGAAATGAGTAAATTGCAACTCTCTTTTGGTTGCTGGGACTATGATCGAATTAGTGCGTTAACAGATGGCACGGTAAAGCCCGAAGGAATTGAGCTAAATTGGCTCAATATGCCAGTTGAAGAAACCTTCTGGAGAATGATGAGGCATCAGGAATTTGATGTTGCTGAACTATCTTTTTCTTCCTATTTAATTGCACGTGATCGAGGCTTTCCTAACTTTTCCGCGATCCCAGTATTTATGTCCAGATCTTTTAGACATTCAGGGATCTATATTAATAAACATGCAGGAATTAAAGAACCAGCTGATTTAATAGGAAAGAGGATAGGAATTCCTGAATATCAGTTATCGGCATGTGTTTGGATTAGAGGAATTCTTCACCATGAGTATGGGGTCTCCCCATCAAGTGTCTTCTGGTATACAGGCGGTCAGGAAAAAGCAGGACGAATTGAGAAAATAAAGTTAAATCTTCCACCAGAAATTAATATTCAACCAATTAATGAGGATCAAACATTGAATGAAATGCTCGAGTCTGGTGAAATTGATGCATTTATCGCTCCTAGAGCACCTTCTTGTTTTTTAAATGGGTCACCGAATGTAACCCGACTTTTCACAGATTTTGTTTCTGAGGAAGAGCAGTATTTTCGAAAGACGGGTATCTTTCCTATTATGCATGTAGTAGCGATTAAAAATGAAATATTGGAGAAAAATCCATGGGTTGCGGCTAACCTTTATCAAGCATTTGTAAAATCGAAGCAAAAAGTCTATGAAGGGTTCAACCAAACTGCTGCATTGAAGGTGACATTGCCTTGGTTGGTTTCTGAGATTGAAAGGACAAAAGAAATTATGGGCGAGGATTTCTGGCCTTATGGATTAGAAAATAATAAAGCGACATTAGATGCATTTGTAACATATTCGTATGAACAAGGACTTATAAAAAATAAGTTAAACGTAGAAGATCTATTTGTTAAATCTACTCAAGAAGAGTATGTGATTTAATAGAAGTAATTTGATTTATAGCGATTTTTACTCTAACAATAGAAAACTGATAAAGCTACCACAGCTAAAACAGCTGTGGTATTTTTTCAGGAATGCAACAAGTGATTCTAATATAGACAACTCTTTTAGAAATGAATGAAATTATTAATCAAGCAATTAAAACGCCCAAAAGAGAAATAACGTGTTATTTATTTACAAATTGGTGTTACGATCTTATGATTAAAACAAATAAAACAAATATTATAAATAATTTGATTTATCAAAGTTTTTTAAAATATTACAGGCGGTGATTTGAGTGAGAAATGAAAAGCAAGGTGTCATGCAAGATTGGAATAAAAGAGCAGAACAATATACGCAAAGAAGTGAATATCATTTAAGATCAGAAGAGCAAAAATCAGTGTGGAAAGAGACGCTAGATAAAATAATTGATAATAAATCTTCCTTAGATATTTTAGATGTTGGAACAGGCCCAGGTTTTTTAGCACTGTTACTAGCCGAAATGGGACATAACTGTACAGGAGTTGATTTATCAACTGAAATGCTAAAAATTGCTCAAAGGAAAGCAACTGCTATTGATTTGAACTGCCGATTCCTTCATGGAGATGCAGAGAAGCTAGACTTTGAAGATCATTCATTTGATGTGGTCGTTAACAGGCATTTGCTCTGGACCTTACCACATCCTGGCGTTGCACTAAGAGAATGGGTACGTGTTCTAAGGCCAGGGGGAAAACTAATAATTTTCGATGGTGATTGGACGAACCACAATATGGACATGAGACGAAAGTATAAGCAATTACTTGGAAACTACTTAGTTATGATTAGTGAAAAACGATATACAATTAATTGGAGAAAAAGATATAAAACTAGGATTAACAATGAGAAACTCCCTTTTGAAGGAGCTGATGAAGGTAAGGTGATGTCATTAATGGAAGCAGCCGGTCTTTCTAATATTAGTACCGCTTCGATGGAGCAACTCCTAAAAGTCGATTCGAAAAGTTTTCCGTTAAAGTATAGGCTTTCTTTTATAGAACCTTACCGACGGTATATTGTAATTGGCGAGAAAGCAGGTCATTAATATTTTAAAGACGATTAAGATTATTCATGAGGAGCTGGGTAAAGTGAAGCAAGTTTATAATTTTATATTTATAATATTAGTCTTAGTCACAGGTACCATTTTAGCTGCATGTAATGAAAAGACCGTAACAGATTCTAAGCAAATTCAAGGGGAAACTTCAGAAAATAAAAAAATGTTAACGCTATCATGGGATAAGGATATTGGTCCCTTAAACCCTCATATGTATTCTCCAAATGAAATGTTTGCTCAAAATATGGTATATGAACCACTCGTGAAGTACGGTGAAAACGGAACAATAGAACCTTGGTTAGCGCAAGACTGGGAAATTTCTGAAGATGGGAAAGAATATACGTTTTATTTAAGGGGAAATGTTACATATTCTGACGGCTCCAAGTTAAGTGCAGAGAATGTAAAAAAGAACTTTGATGCTGTATTAAATAATGCTGACAGGCATGACTGGATCGAAGTTGTAAATCAAATTGAAGAAACAAGTGTAATTGATGACACTACTTTTAAAATTACTTTAACAAATGCATATTATCCTTTACTTCAAGATTTAACGCTTATAAGGCCGTTTCGATTTCTAGGTGATAACGGGTTTCCGGATGACGGAAATACAGTTGAGGGCATTAAAGAGCCAATTGGTACAGGCCCTTGGGTACTGCAAGAATATAAAAGAGATGAGTATGCACTATTTAAAGCTAACGAAAATTACTGGGGCGAACTTCCTAATGTTCAAGAAGTAATGATTCGAGTCATTCCAGACGGAGAGGCGAGAGTACTAGCGTTTGAAAATAAAGAAATCGACCTTATTTTTGGTACTGGTTTGATTAGTCTAGACTCATTTAATTTTCTAAAGGAATCAAACCAGTATGAAACAGGAATTTCAGGACCTCTTTCTACTAGAACGCTAGCAGTTAATTCAAATAACGGTCCTACAAAGGAACTGAAAGTACGTCAAGCTATTCAGCATAGCTTTAACAAACAAGCTCTTATTGATCGTTTGTTTTATGGAACAGATGAAAAAGCTGATACCTTGTTTGCATCAAATGTTCCATACAGCGACCTTGGATTAACTCCTTACGATTATAATCTTGAACAAGCAGACCGACTGTTAAATGAAGCAGGCTGGGAATTAGCTGAAGGAGAGACATTCAGAGAAAAGGATGGAGAAATTTTAGAATTAGAGCTAGCTTTTAGTGCCACAGATAATTTGCAAAAAGCAATTGCAGAGACATTACAAGGAGATCTACGTCAAGCTGGTATCTCACTTAAGCTCGTTGGCGAAGAGGCTCAATCTTATCAACAAAGACAAAAAGATGGAGATTTCCACCTTATTTTTAACAATACATGGGGAGCCCCATACGAACCGCATACGTTTGCCTCTTCGATGAGAGTTCCTGCACATGCTGACTACCAAGCTCAATTTGGATTACCTATGAAAGCAGAAATTGATCAAGAGATTAGTGAAGTTTTGATAAGTTCAGATGAAAAAGTTAGGCAAGAAAAGTATGAATATATTTTGGGTACATTACATGAACAAGCAGTCTATTTACCAATTTCTTATAGTACAAATATTGCTGTCTATCATGATTATGTAAGTGGGGTTGAATTTCCACATATGAACTATGTTCTACCGTTGGAAACGATTGATGTTGAATAATGCTAGGATTTATCTTGAAGAGGCTACTTAGCCTTATCCCTATACTATTTGGTACATCATTTATTACATTTTTGCTCATTCATTTAGTACCAGGCGACCCAGCTGAGGCTTATCTTCGTCTGTCGCAAATTCCACCGACAGACGAAGCAATCGAATATATTCGTCATGAATTAGGTTTAAATCAACCTTTGCTTGTACAATACTTCACTTGGTTGGGGAATGCTTTTCAATTCGACTTTGGTACTTCATTTGTATCAGGTAACCCAGTTTTTGAAGAAACCATTTATTATTTACTTCCCACGGTACAGTTAACTTTAGCAGCATTTGTTGTAACCGTTATAATCAGTGTTCCAGTAGGAGTATTCTCAGCTATATATAAAGATGGTGTTTTTGATCAAATTAGTCGACTGTTTGCCTATTTAGGGGCATCAATGCCGTCCTTTTGGCTTGGTTTTCTCCTTATTTATTTCTTTTCCTATAAATTAGGAATGTTCCCTACTGGTTCGAGGGGAACACTAGCACACTTTGTGTTACCCACGGTTACTCTGTGTTTTGTATATACCTTTACGTTTACTCGGCTATTAAGGTCTAGCATGTTAGAGCAAATGAAACAACCTTTTATTTTATATGCAAGAAGTCGGGGGTTGAAAGAAAAGATTGTCATTGGAAAACATGTGTTAAAACTAGCCGCTCTACCATTTATAACTGCATTAGGTATGAGTGTAGGTCATATGCTAGCCGGGACTGTCATCGTGGAAAGTGTCTTTTCTTGGCCGGGAATTGGTAGATACTTCGTGTCGGCTATTCTAAATCGAGATTATCCTGTCATTCAATTTATCGTATTGCTATTGACGATTATTTTTGTACTCGTGAATTTATTAGTAGACATTATATATGCTTATCTAGATCCTCGAATTAGGTGGAAAGGGGATCACACAAATGATTGAAATGATTAGAAGAGTTGTTTTTCACCATAAGCTATTGTTCTTAAGTGGGTCAATTATTGTATTGATAGCAACTGTAGCTATATTTGCACCTTTCCTTGCACCGCATGATCCTAACTTAGCACGTATAGAGCTGCGACTTTTAGGTCCATCTAAAGAGTTTCTATTAGGAACAGATCATCAGGGGAGGTGCATCCTCTCACGATTAATTTATGGTGCACGTTATTCATTAGGAAGTACAGTTCTCGTTGTTGTGGTAACGATGTTAATTAGTATTATCATCGGCACGTTTTCTGGGTATCAGGGTGGAAAAGTCGATTATGTTTTTATGCGGTTTTGCGATATTATTCTAGCTTTTCCAGGGTTAATCTTAATCCTAGCATTTGTCGGGATTATTGGACCAGGATTGTTTAACCTTATTATTGCTATGATTCTAATCCAGTGGGTTAGTTATGCACGAATAATTAGAGGGATGGTTTTGAGCTATAAAGAGCAATTATTTATTAAGGCGGCTAAAATGTCAGGAACATCTAATTCAAAAATAATTATTCGACATATATTGCCAGGTATACTGCCTCAAATGATTGTCTTAGCATCACTTGATATGGGTACGATTCTATTACACATTGCAGGATTTTCATTTCTAGGTTTAGGTATTCAGCCACCTACGGCAGAATGGGGTGCGATGCTTAATGATAGTAGACAATTTTTGAGAAGTCATCCATCAATGATGGTCTATCCAGGTCTTATGATCTTTCTTGTCGTAATGGCATTTAACCTATTTGGAGATGCCTTGAGAGACAAAATGGAACATAGAAGTTAGGAGTTGCTTGCGATGTCAAATGAAACAGTGCTTTCCGTAAACAGTTTAAATATTTATATTCCAAATCCAAGATTAGAAACAGCGCTTCAAGTCGTTCATCAAGTGAATTTTTCTTTATCCCCTGGGAAAGTATTTGGCCTTGTAGGTGGAAGTGGATCGGGGAAAACACTTACTTGTCATTCGATTTTGAACTTATTACAAGATGGCATTCATGCGACTGGAAGTATTCAATTGATGGGGAAGGAAATTCTAAACTTATCAAATAAGAAAGCAAGAAAAATACGTGGTAGTGAGATTGCCATGATTACTCAAAATCCAATGTCTTCTTTTAACCCTGTGTTTACAATTGGAGAACACATGATTGAAACAGTAAGAACTCATAAAAAAGTGACACGTAAAGAAGCGAAAGAAATGGCAATGTATTATTTAGAAAAAATGGATTTCTCATCTCCACTTCATTTGATAAAGCAATTTCCATACCAATTAAGTGGAGGCATGCTTCAACGTGTATTAATTGCTATAGCACTATTATTGCGTCCCGCAGTTATCATAGCAGATGAGCCAACAACAGCACTTGATAAGGTTACACAAGATCAAATTTTGGAACAACTTGAGAAAATTAAACGCGAGAGTAATACGAGCATTTTACTTGTTTCTCATGATCTCGATGTTATTTCAAAATTAGCAGATGAAGTTGCTGTTATGTATGAGGGGAGAATTGTTGAAAGAGGCCAGTTACTCAAAGTTTTTCATCAACCATCGCATGTGTATACTAAAGCACTAATAAATGCAAGTATGCGTCTGAAGAGAGGGATAAAATGAGTATCCTTGAATTGAAAGACATTTCAAAAAGCTATCAATCTAACAGTTTCATTTGGGAGAAATCTAAACAAATAGATGTTCTTAAAAATGTTTCACTTACATTGGATCAAGCAACATGTACAAGTCTAATTGGAAAAAGTGGTTCTGGAAAGAGTACGTTAGCACGAATTATTATGGGTCTTGAAAAGCCAGATCGAGGTCAGGTTATATTTAAAGGTGAAAAGATACACCAGCTAAAGAAAAAAGAACTGAAAAAACTAAGATGTCATTTTCAAATGGTATTCCAAGATCCGTTTAATGCTCTTAGTCCCAAAATGACAATTGCTAAAAGTATTGCTGAACCTTTAATTAATTATAAAATGGCTTCTTCATCTCAGCTAACTGAAAAAGTAGAGGAGCTTTTAGAAGCAGTAGGGCTAAGACCTTCCGATGCTACTAAATATCCTCACCAGTTTAGCGGAGGGCAATTACAAAGAGTAAATATTGCTAGAGCAATTGCTCTTAAACCAGAATTAATTGTTCTTGATGAAGTAGTTAGTAGTTTAGATATTTTTGCTCAAGTGCAGGTGTTAGATTTATTACTTGATTTAAAAGAGCAGTTTCGTCTCTCATATTTATTTATTTCTCACGATCTTGATGCAGCTAAATATGTGTCAGATAAATTTGTAGTGATGGATCAAGGTGAAATCATCGACGAGTTATGTGAATTAGATCAGATGGAAGAGTTAATACACCCAGTTTCAAAAGGGTTATTATCGCTAGTCTAGTCATAAACCATTTGAGGAGTGATAGATATGTTAACAGAAGAAAGAGTGCTTATCAGAGAAGTGAAAAAAGAAGAGGTTCCACAAGTAATAGATTTTGTTCTAAAAGTTTTTCATGAAGTGTATCCGTTTCAATTAGGGGAAGCTTCGAAAAAACAATTGTTAAACATGGAAGAGGTATATCTCAACCAAAAAGACGCTTTCTTTGTCGCGGGTTTTAATCAAGCTGGTCAAGTAATCGGAACAATTTCTGTACACCGTTACGATAATCGGATAAAAGCTTTACACAATCGCTATGATTTAAATAAGACGTGTGAAATAAGTAAATGCTACATTGCTAAAACCTATCGGAGATATGGTATTGGTACGTCACTGTTTCAAGAAGCTGTGAGATTTTGTCAAACAGAGGCTCTATATGAAACCTTATATTTGCACACTCATAAATTTTTACCCGGAGGTTTTCCATTTTGGAAGTCAAAAGGATTTTCTATTGTTTTAGACGAAAACTCAGAAACAGAGATCGTTCACATGGAAATGCAATTATAACATCTACAAAAGCCCCCAAAGAGTATACTAATTGATATTAAAGTCATAGATTTTGAACTAGATCGTTTGATATACAGTTCTACAGGAGGAAATGGTGGAATGAGTAATAATAATTTATCTCGTTTTGGTGTTGCGATGCCAAAAGATTTAGTGGAAAAATTTGATAAGTACTTAACAAAGAAAGGGTATAGCAATCGCTCAGAGGCTTTAAGGGATTTAGCAAGAAGAGTTGTGTTAGAGAGTGAACAATCAGATCTATATAAAGTTGTAGCAGGAACAATCGTCATTATCTATGATCATCACCAAAATAATTTAGTATCTAAAATAATGAATCTACAACATGATTATCATGAAGAAATTATATCAACAATGCATATCCATCTCACGCATGCAGAATGTTTGGAAGTCCTTGTAGTAAGAGGGAAGAAAAAAAGACTGGTTGACTTACATCAAATTGTCGAGGCGCAAAAAGGTATAACGTATTCAGAATTATCAGTTACGTTTATTGATAATAGTGAAGATGAAGAATGATAAAAGATATTTATTTAAAGTTTACTCTCTTAATCGGAGTAAGCTTTTTATGTATGCAAAAGAAATAATAATTAGATTATTAATTATTTATATATAAAACGTTTTGATAAAAAGTTTCGAAAGTTTTATTTCAATTATCTTAATAAGGTTAAATAAGAGGGTCTAAAAAGGAGGGTTGATGTACTGGCACTCAAAACTTTTAGGGGGATAAATAATGTCGAGAAGTAATTTGTTATTAATCGGTTTTGTGATGTTGTTTAGTCTAATGATCATTGGATGTTCAACAGAGAAGACAACTGAAGAAGTGACGGAGAGAGTTGCGGAACAAAACAAATTACCTAAAGAAGACCAAAATGAGGATGTGAAGTCATTCTATGAAGGGAAAAGAATCTCTTTTATCGTTCCGTATGACCCTGGGGCTGGTTATGACATGTATGCTAGAATGATGGCTCCATATATTGAAGAGTACACAGGAGCAAACGTTGTTGTTAATAATTTACCGGGTGCTGGTGGAATGAGAGGGGTTAATGAACTTTACGGGGCACCTTCGGATGGATTAACGATCGGAATAATGAATGGGAGTGCGATGGTGACTAATCAAATAGCAGAGATTGGTGGTGCTAGATACGACTTAAGTGAATTTGGCTATTTAGGCCGTATTGTAGCAGACACTCGCGTATTGACTATGGTAGCAGATGGCCCATATCAAACCTTTGAAGACATATTAGATACAGAGGGTCCCATTAAGTTAGGTGCAACGGGATTGGGTGGAAGTACTTATGTTGATGCGGTAGTTATTAGTGAAGCATTAGGATTAAACACTGAAGTATTGCATGGGTACGATAGTGTAGTTGAGCCAGCTATTTTAAGAGGAGAGGTTGAAGGTACTTGGGGATCGTATGGAAGTCGTAAAGTTTCTATTGATGAAGGAATTACGATCCCTTTATTACAAAGTGGAAATGAGCGTAGTGAAGAGTTACTAGATGTACCAACGGTGTCTGAAGTGTTAGCGAACGCAGATAACCTAGAGCGAGCTTCAGCCATTATCGAAGTGTGGAATTCGTTAAATTCAGTTGGAAGGCCGGTAGCCGTACCACCTGATGTTCCAAAGGAGCGCCTTGAATTTCTTCAAGAAGTCTTTGATAAAGTTATGGCTGATGAAAGATTCATTGCTGAAGCCGAGCAATCTGATCGAGATCTTTTATATGCATCTGGTGAAGAAATGCTAGAGATCGCTATTGCTGCAACAAAAATTGAGGATGAAGAAGTAAAACAAATCATAATTAATGCAATTGAAGGTGAATTATAATTGAAAGGAGAGAACAAATGGCGGAAATTTCAGAATTCGAAAACCGTTGTTGGAGAGATATAATGCATGAAGATATTTTTCAAATATATAAATCATATGAAAGTGAGACTTATGTTGGCTCTAAGGTAGCACTATTAGCGGTAGACTTATATAACCTAGTATATGATGGGGGTCCTAAACCTGTAATAGATTTATATAAAGAATACCCAAGCTCATGTGGTATACATGCTTGGAGTGCCATTAAACCGACTGTGGAATTAATTGAAACAGCACGTTCATTAGAATTACCAATCATTTACTCAACGAAGAAAACAGGGACTGGCAACAATTCAACGTTTAGAAGAAGGAATAATGAAAGTGGTCATTCATATGAAATTAAAACAGAGTTTACGCCTAGTAAGCAGGATTTAGTCATTGAAAAAGAAAGAGCGAGCTGCTTTTTTGGGACAGAACTAGCTGATTATTTAAGAAGCAAAGGTATAAATACAATAATTATTTTTGGAGAAAGTACAAGTGGATGTGTACGGGCTACTGTAGTTGATGCATATTCAAATGGCTTTCATCCAGTCGTTGTTGAAGAGTGTTGTTTTGATAGGAGCATGCTTTCACACAAAGTCAATCTATTTGATATGCACCACAAATATGCTGACGTTATGCATGTGCATGAAGTAAAGGAAGAATTATTTAAAAATAATCGTATATAAATATGGTTTGAATCACACATAGGAAACTTGAAAGGTTGAACTATACATGGTCGGCATTCTCTTTTGGAGAATGTCCTTTTTTTAGATTAGAACTTCTGCTTACAAAGGACCGTGTTCCGCTCAATAGAAAGTAAGCTATTAATACCCGAAAAAATAGTTTGTAATTAAGTGTACGTTTTATAGAGTTTTTTGTAATCAAGATATTATAAATTTAGGTGGAGTTAATTTAAGAATATCAAACAAGAGTTAATTTACTGTGTACCATGGACTGGGATTTCTGACAACAATTCATATTTCAAGAAATTATTTTCTATTTAAGAGTAACCTCAACTAATTACGGAGGGGGATAACCGTGTATATCATTCTTCTAGTTATCCATTTCCTATTTCATACTTCTTTATTTGCATTAAAGCCAGTTGTGTCTTTGTATGCAAATTCACAGGGAGCCTCTGCTTTAACAATTGGAGCCCTTGTATCTGTTTATGCATTCACACCCATGCTGACAGCGTTATATGTCGGTAAGTGGTTAGACCGCTTCGGTGCAAAAACGATGATGTTTATAGGTTCGAGTCTTACGCTATTGGCTGTCTCCATCCCTGTATTCAATGTAAGTATTCCGAGTATATTTATTACCCAAATGTTACTTGGTTTTTCGCAAATATTTATTGTTGTCTCTATTCAAAAAACTGTTGGGAATTTAAGTGGGTCGAGAGATAAGTTAATTGCTACATTAACTTTTGTAGGTTCTGCAGGATCGCTAGTTGGCCCATTAATTGCAGGGTTTACGTATGACTTATTAGGTGTGAAAGCTACTTTTGTAACTATCGTTTGTCTTGTTAGTATTGGTTGGTTCCTAATTTTACTGTTGAGAAAAGAGCAATTTCCTAATTTTAAACAATCCTTAAATAATACAAGTGAGTCTTCTTTTAAGTTGTTAATGAATACTAAGTTGCGAAATGCGCTGTTAATCGGTGGAATGGTCTTGTATTCAAAAGAATTGTTTACTGCATATTTCCCCATTTATGCAAGTGGTGTGGGGGTTAGTGCTAGCTTTATAGGGATTATTCTTTCCATTTTAGCGGGAGCTTCTATGGTTGTTCGGATCATTCAACATCATCTAGTGCACAAATTTGGAAGAAATCATATTCTATTTACGACTATGGTTGTTAGTGGGTTAAGCTACGCCCTTGTTCCATTGTATCAAGACCCTATACCACTTATTATTTTAGCTGTTTTTTTAGGTGCTGGACTCGGACTCGGACAGCCATTAAGTCTTGTATATGCTATTAATAACAGCCCAGAAGGTCGTCAAGGTGAGGTTTTAGGGATGCGAATCACAATTAATAGAGGAGCACAATTTATTGCTCCAATTCTTTTTGGAATGATTGGTTCTTTTGCCGGAATATCACCAATATTTTGGGCAACAGGTGGATGTCTCTTAATTGGCACCATGCTAACACGACGAACGCAAAAGGAAAAGAATGAGGATGTTCCTTAAATTTATGTACCATATGAAAGAACGGAGAATTTTATAAAAAATTAATTTCAATTATCCTAAAAATAGAAAATTTATTATGTTGTTGATTTGAAAGGAGGTTAACTCATGTCTAAAAAGGCAGTCGCAGCGGTTGCGGTAAACGTGAGAGAAACTGAAATTCGTAAGTTTGATTTACCTGAGATTGGAGAAGATGAAGGGCTGTTAAAAGTAGAAGTAGTAGGTGTTTGTGGGACAGATGTAGACTATTACAGAAAAAAACAATCACCAAGAATTCTTGGGCATCATATTGTTGGAGAAGTTGAGGAGATTGGTGAAAAGGCAGCTAAGAAATGGGGAGTTGTTCCCGGAGACCGGGTTGTAATGGAAGAGTATATTCCTTGCGGCCAGTGTAAGCATTGCAGAACGGGATCATTTCGTGCTTGCGAAGAAACCGATCCTAGAAAAAGTGGAATTCGCTATGGCGCAACTTCTTTAGATACAAAACCTGCCTTGTACGGAGGGTTTGCTCAATATATTTATTTACACCCAAATGCAGTACTCCATAAAATCTCAAATGATATTAATCCAGTTGAAGCATCATTTGCATTGCCCTTATCAAATGGATTCGAATGGATGTGCATTGAGGGGAAAGTTGGCCCAAAACAAGTAGTATTAATTCAAGGACCGGGTCAGCAAGGACTAGCTTGTGCTTTAGCTGCAAAGTATGCTGGAGCAGAAGTAATTGTAACTGGAAGAAATACTAGTATTAAAAGATTGGAACTAGCAAAACAATTAGGTGTCGATCACATTATAAATATTAGTAGCGAGGACATAGTTGAACGAGTGAAAGACATAACAAATGGGAACATGGTAGATGTTGTACTTGATGTGACCTCTGGAGGAGCAGGCCCTGTCACTTCATCGATTGATGTTGCTAAAAAAGGTGGTTGTATTATACTCGGAGCTTATAAATATCAATTGATACCAGATTGGAATATTGATGAGGTGATTAAAAAGACTTTAACAATAAAAGGAGTTAGAGGCCATAGTTATCAATCAGTCGAGATGGCAATCGATTGTATTGCGTCTGGTAAGTTTCCAATTCGAATAATGAACTCTCATAATTTCCCATTAGCTGAAACCGATCAAGCTTTAAAAACTGCTGGTGGAGAAGGAGAACCGAACCCATTACTTGTAACTGTTTCCCCATGGTCATAAAGTAGAGACTTCAATAATATCTAGTAGTCTTTTAAATTATAGTAGGGTACAAAAAAATGTAAGTGCTTTCTTATTGGGGGAGGTAGTAATGAATTTACCTTTTGAACAAGCATCTGATTTATTGAATTTTGCTCAAGAAAAAACAGATGGTTGGAAGATGTTTATTGGTGGGAAATGGGTAGACAGTACTTCTGGTAAGCGTTTTGTTTCATATGACCCTTCCACGAACCAACCATTAGCTGAAGTGCCAGAAGGTAATACAGAAGATGTCTCTAAAGCTGTCGAAGCAGCAAAGGATGCATTTCCTAGTTGGAATAAACTTCATATCGATGAAAGAGGTGTAATTTTAAGAAGGTTTGCTGACAAAATCCGCAATTGGGCTGAGACGTTTGGTATGCTAGATGCTCTTGATAGTGGAAATCCATATGAAGCTATGGTCGCAGATGCCAAAAAAGGAGCAGGATTACTAGACTTTTTCTCGGGATTAGGAATGGAAATTAAGGGACAGACGATCCAGACTCCAGGTGAGGGACTAAACTATACAAGATTGGAAGCTTTCGGGGTGGTAGGTAGGATCTTACCATTCAATCATCCAATATCATTTGCAGCAGGAAAGATAGCAGCGCCACTTGTTGCTGGAAATACAGTTGTACTAAAACCAGCGGAACAAACACCATTAAGTGCTCTTTTATTAGGGAAGATTGCAGAGGAATGTTTACCGCCTGGGGTTTTAAATATTGTAACTGGTGATGGTCCGAATTGTGGTTCAGCACTCGTAAGGCATCCTCATGTTTATCGAATTGCTTTTACAGGAGGAGTCGAAACCGGAAGACGAATTATACAGGATGCAGGAATCAAAACGGTTTCGTTAGAGTTAGGTGGAAAGAACCCGTTAATTATTTATCCTGATGCTGATGTAAAGAAGGCTGCAGCTGCAGCTGTTGCTGGAATGAATTTTTCTAGGTCTCAGGGCCAATCTTGCGGATCAAATTCAAGAGTATTTGTGCATGAGACCCAAAAAGATGAATTTTTGAAAGAAGTTATAAGCTTAGTGAAAAAAATAAAATGTGGAATGCCAACCAATCCAATGATTGATATGGGACCAGTCATTTCAAAAGAACATTATAACCGTGTTATGTCCTATATAGAATCTGCAAAAGAAGAAGGCGCCGAACTAATAATTGGCGGGCGGCATCCACTAGATACAGAGTTAGAAGATGGAAACTTTATTGAACCAACTGTTTTTTCTGAAGTGAAACATGGAATGAAGATCGAACAAGAAGAGATTTTCGGACCTGTTATGAGTGTTCTTTCATGGAATGATGAAGAGAAGATGTTGTATGAAGTAAATGACGTTGAATACGGACTTTGCGCTAATATTTGGACAAATGATCTTTCACGTGCATTAAGAGTGTCTGAGCGAGTTGAAGCTGGCTACGTTTGGGTAAACGGACATGGGGGCAAACGCTTCAAAGGGGCTCCGTTTGGTGGATACAAAAATAGTGGGATCGGCAGAGAGCACTCTCTTGATGAATTAATAAGTTATACACAAATTAAAAATATTAATATTCGCTACGAATAATTTTATCAGTTGATTAAAACTTAGGAATGGGAACGATTGGAATCGTTTGTTACGATTTATATAGTGTTAATATAGCTTTCTAATTAAAAATCGAAATCTTCCGAAAAATAAGTTTCTATATAACGGAACTAACGATTTCTCACCCTAATAGTGCCATTTATAATTAATAATAGAATGATTAAACTTTTAAACAAACTAGGGGAGTGGTTGTAATGGTATTAAAAGCAGAAGTAAATGAAAGATTATGTCGTGTTGGTGAAGGGACACCAATGGGAGAGGTATGGAGAAGATATTGGTTTCCAGCTTTATTGTCAGAAGAAGTTCCAGAGCCAGATTGCGATCCTGTACGTGTGCAATTACTAGGTGAGAAGCTAGTAGCCTTTCGAGATTCGAATGGAAAAGTAGCTTTGATTGATCGATATTGTCCACATCGTCGAGTTGAATTATTCTGGGGGAGAAACGAAGAATGTGGGCTCCGTTGTGTATATCATGGTTGGAAATTCGATGCTGAAGGAAATTGCGTAGATATGCCTAACGAACCAGATGAAAGTAATTTTAAAAATAAAGTGAAAATTAAGTCTTATCCTACTTGGGAAGCTGCTGGAGTTGTCTGGACCTATATGGGACCTGAAGAAGACATGCCTCCTAAACCTAACTACGAATGGTTAAGAGCACCTGATAGTTTTGTTCATGTTTCAAAAACATTTGAAAGCTGTAACTGGGTTCAAGGTCTCGAGGGTGGTATTGATACATCACATTCATCCTTTGCACATAATGAAAACATTCATGATAAAAATGCACTGAGAACTAGAGTGAAAAATCCAAAACTAGAAGTTGAAAAGGGTCCATCTGGATTTACTTATGTAGGTATCCGTGATTTAAAAGAGGATGGTGTGTATATAAGAGGTTACCAATTCATTATGCCCGCACAGCAAATGAGAGGGGCCATGGTGAAATGGAAAACGGGTGAAATGGAAGAGTTTCCAAGTATTGCAGGGCATATTTGGGTTCCAATTGATGATGAAAATACATGGGTTTATAACTTTATTTATAGTGGGTCTCCAGATGTACCATTCACTGAGGAATTTGTAATGGAACATGAGAGCCAATTTGGAAGAGGTCCAGAAGACGTATTACCAGGCTATAAATTAAAACGTAACCCTTCTAATGATTATTTAATAGATCGAGATTTACAACGCAATAAAACATTTACTGGTATTACAGGAATTAATACCCAAGATTTTGCTTTACAAGAAACTTTAGAATTACCATTTACAGATAGATCACTAGAAAAGTTAGGAACTGCTGATTCAGCGATTATTGCTGCTCGTCAACTCCTTCTTGAAGCAGCAAAACAACTAGAAAAAGGTGAAAAAACTCTTAGAGGTCAAGACCCTGAAACTCATGGAAATGTTCGTGGGTGCGACAAACTGTTACCTCCTGGAAACATTGATTGGCGGGTAGCATTAAAAGAAGATCTAACGGCAAAATTTTAATTGCCTTAGAAATATATAGTAAATGTAAGAAGGGAGATTGGTAATTAATGGGTAATGAGTCGCATTATCATAGTAAAAAAGACCGTATTTTCGTTCGTGGTATTCAAGGGAAATATAATCTCCAAGAGGAATTAGACAGATTACGTTCAGTGCCAAGGGTAAGAAAGGGCAAGGATATTAAGTTTAATGATGGACCACAAACTTTTAGTAAACATTATATGGAACCTGTTGATGAAATGACACAGACATTCCATATTCATTTAGAAGAATATGGACCAGGTGGTAAATCACAAAAGCATGGTCATGTTAATGAAGCAGCTTTCTATATCCTTGATGGAAAAGGTTACGAAATTCATGATGAAATTAAATATGATTGGGAAGCTGGCGATGTAGCGATTGTTCACAATAACTGTGTACATCAACATTTCAATGCTAGCAAAACGAAACCAGCTAGAGCATTGGTTATCAAAACGAAACCTATGTATATGTTCATGAATATGCTCTTCCAACAGCAAGTTGAACCAAGACCGACAGAGCCAACACCTGAAGGAGTAGGTTTCCAAGCAAGAGAGCACGAGGAATAATAAATTTATTAATAGGGAGATGATAATTAATGGCTTTTGATGAATCAAATGTGTGGAGACAAGGTGACTTATCGGAAAAATATTATCAAGATTTATTAGATGATGCGACTACTAAGCCTGCACGAGATGCTCAGCGCAAGAAAGTGGTTAAATCTGAAGAAATGCCATGGGAAATGTCTCGTCAAGGTCTTCTTAAACATTTACTTAATGAGCAAATGAATACAAGAATGGAAACCGTTGATGCCTATATGCAAATTATTCCGCCTAACAGCAAATCAGGTAAGCATCGTCATTTAGCAGAAGAGTGTTTGTATGTGCTAGAAGGGAAAGGATATGACTTGCATCAAGATTGTGATGTAAAAATTGTCGATCAATATGAATTTGTTCCACAGGATGAAGTTAAGAAATTTGAGTGGGAAGCAGGAGATTTGATCTACATTCCACCAAACACAATTCATCAGCATTTTAATGCTAACCCTGATAAGCCAGTACGTATGATCTCAGCCATTAATCGAATTTACAAGAATTCAGGATTGAACGACCTTGAACAAATAGAAGATGCTCCTGAGTATGACCCAAGTGTTAAGCTAACTGCAGAGAAGGTAAAAGAATATATTGAAGCTGCTAAAAAAGAAAGCGTTAACAAATAATTATTAATCACCAGTATAACAGCTTCGTTCTAATTAAGGAACGAAGCTGTTATTTTCAGCATCTGGATCTATTCATAAAATTAGATTAAATAAGGCAATTAAACGTAAAGGAGGGTGTTTCGATTGGATTTAGATTCTATCAAATCTTTTATCGTTATGGCAGAAGCAGGAAGTTTGACAGAAGCTGCAAACCGATTATATTTAAATCCTTCTTCGTTAACTGGTCGTATCAAAAAAATAGAGAAAGAACTTGGTGAGCCTCTATTTGTTTTGAAGGGAAGGACATTAACTTTATCTCCAGCAGGAAAAGTCTTTTTAACCTATGCAAAACAATTTATGACAATGGGTTTAGATCTTGATAATGAAATTTCAACGTCTCAATACACTAGTAAAAAATTCAGATTAGCTGCGACACCATTAATTTCAACGTTTATTCTTCCAAAATTAATTAGTAATTTTAAGCAAAAATATCCTGATTTAGAGATGGACATTTACTCTTGTAAAGGCTACGAAGTTAGAGAACGTATTCTTAATGATGAGGTAGACTTAGGAATTATTCAAAGCAGCGACTTCTATGAGTCAATAAACTATCAACATTGGTTTTCGGATATTGATATTATGGTTGTGTCAGGGCAGCATCCGTGGGCTGAACGTAAACAAATACAGTTAGAAGATTTGATGACAGAGCCTTTATTAGCTTTTCAACGACATACAGCCATTTGGAAAAATAGAATAAAATGGATTAAAAAGCAAGGTGTTAATCCGTGGATTGGGATGGAACTAATTCATATTGAGACAATCAAAGAAATTTTATTAAACCAATATGGGTATTCTTTTATTCCGAGCAGCTGTATTGAAAAAGAGTTAGAAGATGGCAGTTTAGTTGAGGTTAAATTAGCTAATTCACCACAGTGGAAAAGAAATACATTCTTTATTACTAATATTAAAGAAAAATTATCACCTATTTATAATGAGTTTATTGAATTTTCCTTGGAAGAAACGAAAGAGACTCTTTTAGATCGTGGAGGAAGGTTGATATCATGAATTTAGATATCCAGCAATTACAAACGTTTATAACGGTTGTTCGTGAACAGAACTTCAGAAGAGCTGCAAAGGTTCTAAATGTTTCTCAACCAACTGTTACTATGAGAATAAAGGCTCTCGAACAAATGATTGGCTCTGAGCTACTTAAGCGACATGGAAATCAATTGACCCTTACCCCAAGTGGTGAAATGGTGATGAAGTATGCTGGTAAGATGCTCTATGTTCTACAAGAAGTGAAAGATCATTTATCAAGTATTCCTGTCTCAAAAGATCGCTATTCAATTGCAGTTATTCCTTCATTTAGCACGTATGTATTTCCAAGAATATTGCAGCCGAAGTATTCTAAGGGCCAGTCTCAATACAATGTACAAAGTGCCTCATCAGCAAAAATATATCAGTTGCTTTCTGATCGGGCAATAGATTTTGGGATTATGAGAGGCCCGATCAAACAGACTGAACAAATAGAAAGTAAGCTTTTGTATAGTGAAAAAGTGTATTTAACACTCCCTATTAACCACCCATTAACGGAACAAGAAGACATTTATATAAAAGATATTTTAAATGAAAACATTATCACATATAGAAGAAGGTTCTGGTCGATCTTTTCAAGTAAAGTCTTAGAATTAGGAGGGGACTTTAAACCAAAAATGGTCGTGGATAGTGAAATAACAGCTAAAAAGTTTGTTAAATATAATTTGGGTGTGACTATGTTGCCCGAATATTGTATACGCAAGAAGGATTTAGATAAAGTAACTTTTAAGGAGATAAAGGATTTTCATATTAAAAGAGATGCTTATTGTGTGTTTGAAAGAGGACAAAACCGTTCAATTGTTGATGAATTTTATTATTGGGTTCAAAGTACCTTAGAGGAAGATAAGAGAGAGGCTAGGTTAAGCCTATAACATTCATTTTTGTGAAAGGCTTGTGAGTAAAGACGTTCACGATAATTTTTACATATACTATCATAAGCCTTATATTATCTCAAACAGAACGGAGCATTGATAAAATTTAATTCAACAATAGCGAGAAAAAAGGGAGTCGATTAATAGACTCTATTTTTTTTGTTTTTTTGTCAGTTTATAGAAGAGTCTATTGCTATTCTATCTCTTATTTGAAGTATACGATTGTTTGGAATTTTTAATTGGTCATTAGATATACATGATCATTTTTTGAATTTTTTTTTATACATTTCTAGTATGTAATTAGTTTATTCTTAGTTTTTATCGAGCGAGATTGATAAATAGTTTTATGGTCCATTCAATTACATTATGGAAGGGGGAAAATCAAAATTTAGGTAGATTGAATTTCAGTTTATTCACTCAAAAAATATAAGGGAGAGTTGATATGGGTTTTTTTGAGGCAATACTAACTGCATTTTCGCAAATATTTGAACCTGGCGTCCTGCTTTATTTAATTATTGGGGCAACTGTAGGTTTACTAATGGGAGTAATTCCGGGGTTAAATGGACATTTTGCTTTAGCTATGCTTATTCCTTTTTTGTACTCGATGGATCCTATTGCAGGCATTGCTTTTTTGTTAGGAGCACATACGACAGTTACTCAAGGAGGAGGACTTACAGCTATTTTGTTTAGTACTCCTGGTACTGGGCAGAATGCAGCAACACTACTAGATGGACCTGCGTTGACTAAAAAAGGTCTTGCTGGTGAAGCGTCAGGTGCTGCTTTACTTGCATGTTTTTTAGGTGCAGTGTTCGGGGCATTGGTTCTTGCTGGGATGATCCCATTACTTCAACATATCGTCTTATTATTTGGTCCTCCAGAAATCTTTGCACTGGCTTTTCTAGCTTTAACTTTTATTGCTGTGTTAGGTAAGGAAGACTTAGTTCGAAGTTTTATTGCAGCTTTTCTTGGTCTACTAATTGCATTAGTTGGTTTAGATGGTGTTACGAATGTGGCCCGTTTTACTTTTGGTTCTATGTCTCTCCGAGATGGTTTAAGTTTAGTTCCCGTCATTTTAGGACTTTTTGCTTTATCTGAGATCATTGAACTATGGATGAAAGGCGGTTCTCTAGCGAGTGGTAGAAAACCTTTATCCGCGAAAGAAACACAGAAACAAATATTTATAGGAATGGGAGAAACATTAAAGAGAAAATGGCTTGTAATACGTTGTAGTGGGATAGGGTCTATATTAGGTGTTATACCTGGATTGGGTAGTACTCCTGCTGCGTTTCTAGCTTATGCTCACGCGAAACAAACTTCGAACGATCCTGATAGTTTTGGAAAGGGGAACATTGAAGGAGTTATCGGATCGGAAGCAGCCAATGATGCGGTAGAAGGTGGTTCTCTAGCATCTACAGTGGCATTTGGAATTCCGGGTAGTTCATCTATGGCAATTTTTTTAGGCGGTCTTTTTATACTTGGTCTTGAAACTGGCACTCCAATGTTGACCACAAATTTAAACATCGTTTTCGTAATGATCTTTACTATTATTTTGGCTAATCTTGTGGGAACGATAGTTGGTATGTTTTTGGTAAACCCTTTAGCAAGAGTCACTTTCCTAAGAGGATCCTTACTTGTCCCTATCTTAACTGCGATCATTTTTACAGGCGCCTTCACTGTAAACTATTCTTGGTTTGATATCGGCGTAGTCCTTGTTTTTGGTCTAATTGGATTTATTATGAAAGAACTAAATTATTCAAGGGCAGCTTTATTAATTGGATTTGTATTAGCACACGCTGTTGAAAAAAATTTATATCTTGCTTTGCGACTAAAAGGTAATCAATTCTATCTTGAGCCTATACCACTAGCATTAATATCCATAACTTTCCTTTTCTTGGCGTACACTCTTTTCACTGTATATCGTAATAAGAGGAAAATGGAGAAAGAAAGCTCATCTAATAGTGTCAAGGGTAAAATTATAACAGAAAATTCACTTCATATTATTTCAAAAGCAATGGCCTCTAAGGAAATTCTGTTTGTTGCTGTACTTGGACTTGTAACTTTTATCGCTTTGATACAGGCGTTAAGTTATAGTATGGCCGCAGCACTTGCTCCTTACATTGTTTTAACACCATTGATAATCCTGATCCTCATTCAATCTGTCCGAATATTTAGAGTGGTGAGCTTAAAAGATGTTTTCCAATCTATTACGGAACTGTTTAACTGGAAAAACGTAAAGATGTTCACAATTATTTTATGGATGATTATTCTATCGCTTTTAATCTATACAATTGGCCACTATTTCGGGATGATTCTGTTCCTATTCACATTGTTCTATTTCATTTCCAGAGAAAAACTTCGAACTTCAATCCTACTAACCATTTGTACAGTATTAGCAATTTATCTTGTATTTGAACAAATCTTCAATATTGAGTTATATCGAGGAATCATTTATCGAATTTGGCAAGGGTACAACATTTTTTAGTTATCACTCTATTAGAGATACAACGTATCTATTAGAAAGGGGGACCGTTTGAGTATTTAATAAATTAAATGGAGGTAAATTTATGAAAAAAAACTCAAAGGTATTAACTATGCTTATGGTTTTTTGTGTATCAGTAGGTTTGCTGTTGGTAGGTTGTTCTGATGCTAGTTCCGGTTCTACCAGTGGGACACAAGAACAGGATAATGTCGAAGGGACAGGAGTTGAGCCTACACAATCTTCAAGTGAAGCCGCAGCAGAATTTTATGACGGTAAGACGATAAAGTTTATCATACCGTATACTCCTGGGGGAGGCTACGATGAATACGCAAGACTATTAGCACCGTTTTTAGAGAAGCATTCAGGAGCAAGAGTTGAAGTACACAACCTTCCTGGAGCTGGTGGAATGAGAGGTGTGAACGAGTTATTTATATCACCACCTGATGGGTTAACGATTGGAATTATGAACGGTGGAGCAATGGTTACGAATAAAATTGCCGATGTTGAGGGGGCAGACTATGAGCTTGATCAGTTTAGCTATCTTGGAAGAATTGTGAATGACCCTCGCGTCCTAATGTTTTCAAAAAATAGCTTCCAAACATTTGAAGAATCTCTAGATGGAGATAGACCTGTATTAATCGGAGCCACTGGACTTGGCGGAACAACTTATGTCGATGCGGTCATTGTAAGTGAAGCACTGAATTTAAATTGGGAAATTGTCCATGGTTTTGAAGGAGCGGGAGAAATTGAGCAATCAATGTTACGTGGAGAGTTAGATGGTACCTGGGGATCATTTGATAGTCGGGCAGATTTTGCAGATAGTGGGTATGGACAGTTTGTCTTGCAACGTACGAATGACAATATTCCAGAATTAGCAGATGTTCCTACTTACTTTGACTTTTTAGATAATGCCGAAGATCCTGAGCTTGCTAATGAGATTTTGACTGTATTAAATGCTTTAAGTGATACAGGTAGACCGCTTGCTACTTCTCCTGGAGTCCCTCAAGATCGACTCGAGTTTCTCCAAGGTGTATTCAAAAAGACGATGGAAGATCCAGAGTTCTTGGAAAAAGCAGCTAGTGAGAATAGGTTGCTAGATTATGCTTCAGGAGAAGAAATACTGCAAATTATTCAAGATGCAACAATTATGGAAGAACATATTGCAGATATATTTACAAAAGCCATTCAAGGAGAGATTTAAGCTTTAGTTAATATGGTTATTCCAAAAATAACATTTTTAAGTAAAAGTATCCGTCTTAATCGGGAACAAAATTATTAATAAAAGGAGTCTTAATAAATGAAACAAATTGGTTTTATTGGTGTAGGAAGAATGGGTCACGAAATGGTTCGCCATCTTTTAGACAATGAGTATGATGTTACAGTTTTTGACATTGAAGAAGAAAATATGGATAAGTGTGCGAGAATAGGTGCTTCTAAAGCAAAAAGTACAGCAGAATTAGCCGAAGTCACGGATTGCTCTGTCATTATGGTGAATACAGATGACCAAGTCAAAGAAGTGGTTGATGGTCTATTAGAAGGGGCTAATAAAGATCATATTATTGTTATTGCTAGTACAGTACATCCTAATACTTGTATAGAGCTTTCTAAAATGGCTAAGGAAAAAAGCGTTCATGTAGTCGACGCACCTGTGGTTTTTGGCCTTGCTGGCGCCATTGATGGAACGTTGATGTCATTAGTTGGGGGGGACCAATCGATTGTACAGACCATCGAGCCAGTTTTACAATGCTATTGTGAAAAAGTGATTCATATTGGAGAAGTTGGAAATGGTCAAGTAGCCAAAACCGTTAACAACATGCTTCATTGGTCTTTTATAGTTGCTAATTATGAAGCGTTGCAATTATCTAAAGAGTATGGAATTCATCCAGCAAAAATGAGGGAGGTCTTATTAGAATGTCCTTCCTCAAGTGGAACTTTACAACGTTGGATGAGTCATCGATTAACTTGGCCGCACAAAGATATGGATACAGTAATGACTCTAGCAAAAGAGGCTAAATTGTCTATTCCACTTCACGAAAGAACGGATGATCTAATACGAAAAATGGATGTAAATATGACTCATGGGTTAATTATTAATGACTAATAAAGAGGGAGGAATCAATTTGAGTACGTCAGCGTTTGAGGACCATTGTTGGAAAGACCTTATTCCAAATGAAATCTTAAATATTTATAAAGCCTATCATAGAGAAACATATGTCGGGAAAAATCCAGCGTTACTTGTTATTGATCTATATAATTTAGCTTACGAAGGAGGCGCTTATCCTGTACACGAGCTAGTAGAAGATTACCCAAGTTCTTGTGGGATTCATGCTTGGAATGCATTAAAACCTACTCAAGAGCTAATACAAGAAGTTAGAGAACATGGAATACCAGTTATTTATTCCACTCGAACTCAAGTTAAAGTGAACTCAACTTTTCGTAAAATGCGGAATGTGAAAGAAGATTCATTTGTAATTAAGGAAGAAGTTAAACCCCAAGAGGATGATGTCATAATTTTTAAAGAAAGAGCTAGCTGTTTTTTTGGTACGCCACTAGTTTCGCGCTTACGACAGATGGGAGTTGACTCTTTAATTGTAGTAGGAGAGAGTACGAGTGGATGTGTAAGAGCATCAGTGGTAGACGCTTATTCATATGGTTTTCATACGGTTGTCGTTGAGGAGTGTTGTTTTGACCGTAGTGAATTGTCTCACAAAATTAATTTGTTTGATCTTCATCACAAGTATGCAGATGTAATGAAGGTGAATGAAGTGATAAAAGGATTGAAGGAGATTAAACTAAAGCAATAGGTAAGGTGATAGGATGACAGATGCAAAGCTAAATCCAAAGCGTACAGCTTTATTATTTTTTGATATGTTAAATGGTCACGTGAAAATAGATGAAAAAAATACGAAACCGAAATATATACCAGTTATTAAAAATGCTATTAATCTTTTAGAAATGGCAAGAGTAAATGACATGATGGTCGTCTATGCTTGTGCTAATCACCGCTTTGATTATGCAACTTCTGCAAGTACGATAAGAGATACGAATAATCGTTTGCAGCAAATTGATACGAATAAGGCGATAAGAGATAACCCTCCAATTATTGGGGGGACTTGGGGGGCAAAGGTAATAGAAGAAATTAAGCCTGATCCAGAAGACTATATGGTGTTTAAATATAGGTGGAACGCATTTTATCAAACATCACTTGAATTATTTTTAAAAACAAGAGGAATAGACACCATCATTATCGCAGGAGGATCAACAGATGTAGGTGTTGCAAGTACAGCATATTCAGCAAGAGACAGAGATTACAACTTAGTTATTGCAAGTGATGCCTGTACTTCAAAAGAACAAGATAATCACGATCAATTTATGAGAAGAATTTTTCCTAGAATGAGTCGAGTTCGATCAACTAGAGAAATAGTAGAACTACTTACTCTAAATTAAAATGAAAAAAAGAAACTCTGTAAATTTCAGAGTTTCTTTTTTTCATTTTATGGTATTAGTATATACAGTTCTTTTTATCATTCGTTTATCAAAAATAAAACATAAAATGATTTCTTTAGTTTTAAGTAATTATTTAACAAAAAATGGTCTTCTTTAACCCGAAGATTTGAAATAGTTCGAAAATATTAATTAGGCAATTTAATAGATGAGGTCGTTTTTTAAATACTCATTATATAAAATTCAATTAAGCAAACAAGTTGATAAACAAGAAATGGAAGCGCTTACTAATTGACTTAATAGGTGCTTCTTTTCACCTCTCTTATGAGAGGGGCAAACAGGGTATAGCTTAGTACCATTGTAACTGCTATGTCTATCGACTTGAAAGAAAGGAGGAGGGAAGGGAGTAATAGAATTTTGCTTTTGTTTGTGAAGTTTAAAAATTGATTATAAGGGGTGTAAAGACTTTGATGAAAATAAGGAAAAATTGGTTTCTGCTTATGTCCATTGTAATGTCTATTTCTTTATTTTTAGCAGCCTGTTCTACATCAGAAACTACTAATGAGGGATCCTCTAATTCTTCAAATACTTCGGAGGGAGAATCAGAAGCAGTTGAAGTTGAAGAAGGAGAAGATGTAGCAGCTTTCTATGAAGGGAAAAGAATTAGGTTTATCGTCCCTTATGATCCGGGCGGAGGGTATGATGAGTATGCGCGTATGTTAACTCCTTATCTAGAAAAATATACTGGGGCTAGAATTGAGATTGCTAATTTACCAGGTGCTGGCGGTATGAGAGGGGTTAACGAATTATGGCGTTCTCCAAAAGATGGACTAACTATTGCGCATATGAATGGAAGTGCAATGGTCACAAATCAGTTAGCCGGTATGGAAGGTGCTGAATACAAAGTTGAAGAGTTTGGTTATCTTGGAAGAGTGGTAGACGACCTACGTGTATTATCCGTGAATCCTGATGGAGATTTTGATACTGCTGATGACCTTTTTACAACGGAAAGAAGTATTAAGCTAGGTGCTACTGGACTTGGAGGGAGTACGTATGTTGATGCGGTTGTTGTTGGGGAAGCACTTGAACTAAATCAAGAAGTGTTACATGGATACGATAGTTCGAGTGTGGTTGAAACAGCGATTATTCGCGGCGATGTTGACGGAATGTGGGGCTCTTATGGAAGTGCTGTCGACCGAATTGAGGACGGAGTTGTAAAGGTAATTCTACAAAGTGGGTTCGAACGTTCTGATGTACTTCCTGATATTCCAACAATACTAGAAATGGCAGAAAAGAATAATGCATCTGCAACATCAATTGAATTACTTGAAGTTCAGGAGTCATTAGCTGCAGTTGGTAGACCTGTTGCTGCTCCACCAGGAGTACCGGAAGACCGTTTGGCCTTTTTAAGAGATGCGTTTGAAAAAGCGATGAATGATCCTGAATTTATTGAAAAAGCTGAATCTGCACAAAGAGATTTGAATTATGTGTCAGGTGAAGAAATGGATGAAATTCTTCAAAATGCAACAGAGATGTCTGATGAGGTAAGAGATATTTTACTAGCAGCTATTAGAGGGGAACTATAACAGGCAATATGCTCCGGAAGACGATAAGTCTAGTAGAAACAACACTAGTCCGGAGCCTTTTTTTATTAAAAATACCATTGTAAAGGAGTAGTCAATGTGGGTTTACTAGAAGGAATCGCCAGTGGTTTTTCACAAGCTATTAGTTTTGACGTGCTTCCTTACCTAATTATTGGTGCCATATTTGGTTTAATCATTGGGGTTATTCCAGGACTAAGTGGCCATTTTGCAATGGCGATGTTAATCCCCTTTCTGTATACGATGGAACCATCAGCCGGGATTGCTTTTCTATTAGCAGCGCATGCTACTGTTGCACAAGGTGGAGGTCTTACTGCCATTTTGTTTAATACTCCAGGGACAGGGCAAAATGCCGCGACGCTTTTAGATGGTCCCGCTATGACAAGGAAAGGGCAAGCAGGTCGAGCAGTTGGTGCAGCTATGTCTGCGTGTTTTTTAGGAGCAACATTTGGCGCTATTGCGTTAGCATTCATGATCCCTGTTTTACAAAAGGTAGTTCTTTTCTTCGGGCCTGCGGAGATTTTTATGTTAGCGTTCCTTGCTCTTACATTTGTAGCGATCCTTGGTAAGGAAGATATGTCACGTAGTTTAATAGCGGCATTTTTAGGTTTGCTGTTAGCGATGGTTGGGATGGACAACGTAACAAACCAAGCAAGATTTACCTTTGGAAGTGTTGATTTAATTGATGGTTTGAAGCTTGTTCCGGTCATCTTAGGATTATTTGCAGTTTCTGAAATGATTGATCTTTGGATTCGAGGAGGCTCGCTATCTGAAACGGGTGGAAAGACGGTCGGCGCGAAAGAAATGCAGAAACAGATCTTTAGAGGGATTGGCGAAACCTTTAAAAGGTGGTGGCTCGTATTACGTTGTGGTTCCATTGGTGCGATTATGGGCTTAATTCCTGGTTTAGGTAGTGCGCCAGCTGCATTCGTAGCATACGGTCATGCAAAACAATCATCGAAAGATCCAGATTCATTTGGTCAAGGGAATGTTGAAGGTGTCATTGGTGCAGAAGCAGCAAACGATGCAGTTGAAGGTGGAGCACTAGCTTCAACACTCGCATTTGGGATTCCGGGAAGTTCATCAATGGCTATTTTGTTGGGTGGTTTGTTTATACTAGGCTATCAAACAGGCCCAAGTATGATAACAAATTCAGTAGATATCGTATTTTTAATGGTTATTACGATTATCCTTGGTAACTTAACAGGGACTATATTTGGAATGTTCATGGTCAACCCATTAGCTCGAGTCACATTTTTAAGAGGATCATTGCTTGTTCCTGTTTTAGTTGTTGTCATTTTCACCGGTGCTTATGCAGCTTATAATTCTTGGTTTGATATTGGAGTTGCACTAGTATTTGGTATTTTAGGATATGCAATGAAAGAATTCGGATGGTCCCGTGCTGCGTTGTTAATTGGCTTTGTATTAGGATTTACTGTAGAGAGAAATCTATATTTAGCATTAAATATAGGTGGACCGACATTCTTCTTACAGCCAATTCCTTTAACGTTATTAGTAATCACAATGATCGTACTTGCTTATAATATTTGGCAGTACATGAAAGATAAAAAGAATAGAGTTGGGGGAGGTCATAACTTTGGCGGATAATAAAGAAGTAGCTCAAAACATGTCCAATGAAAGTGATGTTGATCCATCTCTTGTACAAAAAAACCCTGTATCTGAATTAGTATTTCTATTAATTGTAGGAATAGCGGTTTTCATTGCTTTTATTTCAGCATTGGGCTATCACCCAGTTTCAGCACGTGCTCCATTAGTTGTCATGGCCCCACTTATACTATTAATGGTGGTACACGGATTTAGATTATTTCGTGCTACCGATAAAGCGTATTTCAAAGATTTTTTTGAAGGGATTATAAAAAGGAAAAACACAGAACAGGTGAAAATTCTGTTATTTGTTGGGTGGATGTTGATTTTATGTGGATTAATTTATGTGGGAGGCCACTATGTTGGCTCAGCTTTGTTCATGTTTATCCTTCTATACTTTTATGGAAAAGAGAAACTTAAAACGTCTCTATTGTTATCTATAATCGCAACGATAGTGCTTTATTGTTTATTTGAGATGGTGTTCTCAATTGAACTGTATCGCGGGCTAATTTACAGGTACTTTATGGGATACGACGTTTTTTAATAAGTTAATGAAGTATGGTTCTGACCTATTGGTAGAATACACGAACCGTAATCTAGCATTTTTAAAACGAAATTATTAATCAAACAATTGAATATGTAATGTTTTTTAAAAAGAAAAATAGAGTTACCATAATAGTAGAAAGAATATTTTAAAAATGGAGGTATGTTCTAAATGGCAAATGCAAAAGTAGCTGAATCATTGGCAAAAAAGTTCTCAACCGAAAAAGTATCGGCTTATGAAAAGTGGGTAAAAAGAGAAGGGTTAGATATTATTGCTGGTCATTATATTCCGAATCTTCACACTGTAGAGTTGAAGCCGTGGGCAAGACGTGAAGGATATGGTGTGTACATTAACCATGAAGCCTCTAGAACATCAAACGATTGCTATGTTTGTGAAATTCCTGAAGGAGGAAAGTTAGCTCCTCAACGTCAACTATATGAAGAAATGATTTATGTATTAGATGGTAAGGGTTCAACAACGGTGTGGAATGATGATGGGAAAAAGATTACATTTGAATGGTCAAAAGGAGCATTATTCGCGATTCCAATTAATGCATGGCACCAACATTTTAATGGATCGGGTTTAGAGAGAGCTAGATTCTTAGCTGTTACAAATGCCCCGATTATTGTTAATACTTTTGATGATCCTGAATTCATCTTTAATACGCCATATGATTTTAAAGACCGTTTTAATGGAGAGCCTGATTATTTCAGCAATGAAGGTGAGCAAAAAGGCTTATTATTAGAAACAAACTTTGTTGCAGATGCTATTAAACTTCAGCTAATTCATGCGAAAGAACGTGGAGCTGGAGGCGGACACATTCGCTTTAACTTAGCTAAAGGTTCAATGAATAGCCACATCTCTGAGTTCCCAGTAGCTACTTACAAAAAAGGTCACCGTCACGGTCCTGGAGCACACGTCATTATTTTAAGTGGGGAAGGATACAGCTTGATGTGGCCAGAAGGGTCAGACCCTAAGAAGTATGATTGGAAAGAAGGAAGTATGGTTGTTCCACCAAATATGTGGTATCACCAACACTTTAATACAGGTAAGACACCAGCGCGTTACTTAGCTCTAAAATACGAGGGTGTTGCATTTAGAAATGAGCAAGGTGTCCCTAAAGCTTGGATCAGTCAAAGACTTGGCGGAGACCAAATTGATTATGCAGATGAGTCACAAATTGTTCGTGATACGTTTGTTAATGAATTGGCTAGGAATGGTTTACAGCCACAAATGGATGATGCTTATGAAAAAGAATTAGAAGATTTACCACCATTGCCAGAAAAAAAGTAAAACTTTAATAGCTTAGTATGCCGGATTATAAATATATTACATATTTGTATCCGGCTCTAACTTTTTAATTTGCTAAGGGGGTAGAGTAGATGGGGAAAGAAGGAAATGCACAGAGGATCATACAAGTTAAGGAGAAAGATTTTCAAAAAATTAATTATTATGATGGACACCACCACCACCATCATCATCATGACGACCATGACCACGACCATGATGGTGATCACGATCACCATCATCATAATCACCATAGCCACGCTCATGACCATGCTCACAACCATGAACATCACCACCACCATCATCATCATGATGAATTTGAAGGGGTTGAATTGAATCCAAGGAAAAATGGTCTTTGGCTCGTTGATAATATCGAATTAACCTCCGTAGGGATTGATGTAGGTTCTTCTGGAACCCAAGTTATTTTCTCTGACCTATCGTTAAGGAGAATTGGAGAAGATCTATCAAGTCGTTACGTTGTTACTTCAAGAGAATCTTTTTATCGGTCACCAGTCCGGTTGACTCCCTATTTAGATGATAAGCGAATTGATGAGAATAAAATTAGTGAATATATTGAAGATGCTTATAAAGAATCAGGGATAGAACCGAACGATATTGATACAGGGGCTGTTATCTTAACAGGTGAAGCAATGAGACGGGAAAATTCAAGAGCCATTGCTGATGTTTTGTCAGATAAAGGAGGAGGTTTTGTTTGTGCAACAGCAGGTCATAATATGGAGGCTCTTCTTGCAGCTTTCGGCTCGGGTGCTGCCAAACAATCTTATAATGATAAAAGCCGTTTATTAAATATAGACATAGGTGGTGGAACAACAAAGCTTGCCATCGTTGAAAATGGGAAAGTGTTAGAAACGGGTGCAATTTATATAGGGGGCCGTTTAGTCGTAATAGATGAAAACCAAAAAGTATCAAGGTTAGATCCAGGTGGGGCTGAGATTGCTAAAAGAGTTGGCCTAAATTTAAAAGTTGGGAATTCTGTAACGGAAGAAGAGTTACTGAAAATGACGAATTGGATGGCCGGTGCAATCGTTAAGGTAGTAAGTGGGCAGCAACTTCCTAAAGAGCTTGAAACACTTTATTTAACTCCGAAGCTGTCACAACTTACGAATATTGATGGAGTGATCTTTTCTGGAGGCGTAGGCGAGTATATTTACAATAATGAAACGAGAGATTTTGGGGACTTAGGCAGAAGGTTAGGACAGAAAATTAGAGCTATTTTCAACCAAAACAAATTCCCATATCCAGTATACACTGCAAAAGAATGTATCCGTGCTACAGTTATTGGTGCATCTGAACATAGTGTTCAAGTGAGTGGCAACACGATATTTGTTACAGATATGGATCTTCTTCCAAAAAGGAACCTTCAAGTGTTGCGTCCTGATTATTTCATTGGAGAAGTAATTAATCCTCAAAAGCTGGCCAAGTCCATAAAAGATCATTTTAAACGCTTTGATATAGAAGAAGGTGAGAAAGAAGTAGTTCTTGCGTTTTCGTGGAACGGGAATCCAGAATATCAAAGAGTTCGTCAATTGGCAGAAGGGATAAAACTTGGACTTTCTGAAACAATTAAAACAGAAAAGCCAATCTATATTGTATTAGATGGTGATATTGCAAATACTCTTGGTTATATCCTTAAGGAAGAGTTAGAGTTTATTGAAAGTGACGTAATTGTGGTTGATGGAATAACACTTAAAGATTTTGAATTTATTGATATTGGTAAGGTTCTTTATCCATCAGGAACTATACCTGTCACAATTAAATCATTAATATTTGAAATGTAATGATTTAATGATCTAATCCT
Source organism: Halalkalibacter sp. HAAS-P013 (assembly GCF_056619925.1). Taxonomy (NCBI): domain Bacteria; kingdom Bacillati; phylum Bacillota; class Bacilli; order Caryophanales; family Bacillaceae; genus Halalkalibacter; species Halalkalibacter sp. HAAS-P013. Next base: position 64,931 of record NZ_JBWQTU010000002.1, on the reverse strand, counting down.
CCCATATTTCATGATGGTAAGACAATTCAATTGGCAATCTATAAAATTCTTTAAAAAGGGTTTCATATGAGGGAACGGTCTTACGTAAAGTATTTTTATTTCCTTTATGTTAATAACAGAAGGGATTATGACAAATAAATTCATCTCTACTACCATGGTTTCCTAAGACTGAAAATTCTGTATAACTGAAATAATGATCTTATGGGAGTGATTAACAGTGATTGAGAATTTAGAAAGAAAGTCAGACTATTACAGTTATTTAAAAGGCAAAAAAGTGGCTATTTTAGGCTATGATGAAGCAGCTCGAGAAGAAATTGACTTTTTATTAGATAATGGAGTAGAGGTCGTTGTTGGACTCCGTAGAGTAGACGACCAATGGAGTAAAGTTGAAGAGGATGGATTTGTTGTAAAAACACTAGAAGAGGCTGTCGAAGTAAGCGAGATTATTCAAGTATGGTAGGTAACTTAACTAGCATCTTTTCTGGAGGATACTTTTTTAGTATACCTCCTAAACTAGTGTAATAATATCTTTTAAATGTTAACCATAATTGGTGAGATTGAGAGGAAATGAATATGGGTAGTTTGTTTGCATTAATGGCAGCATTGGGATTTTCCTTATCGAATGTGATGATAAAAAAGGGTACAACAAAAGCATCCAAAAATAATGGAGCATTTGTTTCTATATTAATAACGGCTTTGCTCTCTGGAATTATCTTTATTTTTGTTGGCCTCTCAAATGGTTTTCCGAACCTCAATACTAAAGGAGTAATCTGGTTTATTATTGCAGGTGTATTAACGACCTTTCTTGGAAGAACCCTTCTATATAATTCGATCCAATATTTAGGGTCAGTTAAAGCAACAGCAATCAAACGCTTAAATCCTTTTTTTGCGGTTATTTTAGGTGTACTACTTCTGAATGAACCATTTACATTAACGTTATTTCTAGGGATGACTCTTATTTTTGGTAGCTTTGGAATCTTAATTTATGAGCACTATAAAGCAAACAATCTAGATCTGAGTAAAAAGGAAACTGCAGCTAGCATAGATGCACGAAATAGCACTGTATTAACAAAAGGGTGGAGAAGGTTCAATATACGAAAACTAGTAAGTCTTAGTTATATGTATGGGATCTTATCTGCTATCTGTTATGCGTTTGGATATGTTGCTAGAAAAATAGGATTGGCTGAAATACCAGAACCATTTTTTGGAGCAATGTTAGGGGCGGGGGTAGGAGCCATTTTATTTGTAATTACAGCATTATTTAGAGAAAGGTATCGTGTGTCGGTTATAACTACTTTTACAAAGTTTGAGATTTTCTTAATTCTTGCTGGTTTATTTTCTTCCTTAGGTCAAATTTTCTATTTTTTAGCCTTGAGTAAAATTGAAGTTTCTAGGGTAGCTCTAATTGCTTCTACAGAAGTGTTATTTACAATTCTGTTATCAATGGTTTTACTGAGAAAAGTTGAAAAACATAGCCGAGTTGTAATTTTTGCTGCGCTCTTGGGAATGGCTGGTGCAATGATACTTGCCATAGGTTAGGTCAATTTTATATTAATAAGGGGGGAATGTAATTTGAAAGCAGAGGCTGTAGAGCAAAGTAATGTCGTCGAAAGGAATCCAAACAAAGAAGCTTCATTTTGGGGGATTTGTTTAGGGCATACATTTACACATTGGTATCCAGCAACTTTTTATATTTTGTTACCTTTTATCACGTTACAGTATGGGTTAAGTGTCAGTCAGGCTGGGTTATTAGTAACAATTATGTACGTAGTAAAAGCCATTGCAGGGATTCTTATTGGGGCCATTACAGATATGACCAATAAGAAAAATTTACTCATGTTAATATCACTGACACTTGCTGGACTGCCATTTTTGTTTCTTGGGTTTGCGAATGCTTACTGGATGGTTGTTATTTTAGTAATTATTATGGGGATTGGAAATGAAATGTGGCACCCTGCTTCTTTTTCTACATTATCAAGCTTATATCCTAAGCAACGAGGCTATGTTTTTGGAGTTCATGGGATGTCCGCAAATTTAGGAGATTTATTGGCTCCACTAGTCATTGGAAGCATTTTAACAGTTGTGAGCTGGCAGGAGGTCATTCATTTTAATATCATACCAGCACTTGTCGTTGGGTTTGTAATTGCATTTATGTTACGAAAAACGAAAGTTACATCAAATAAAGGGCTGAAAAAGGAAAACAACGAGAAATTAACATTTACTGAATATTTAGCTGGATTTAAAGATTTAATAAAAAATCGTGCAGTCTTACTTATAGCTCTTGCTAGTGGAACACGTTCAATGACTCAACTTGGTTTAATGACGTTCTTACCTATATTCCTTTTGCTTGAATTAGGTTATTCTCCATTTTTAGTCGGTTTGTTTATAACAATTATGCAAGGGGGAGGATTAATCGCAGCCCCATTAATGGGGAAATTATCAGATAACGTGGGTAGAAGAAAAATAATTTTCTCAGGTACGATAGTGACATCTGTTCTTATCGTTGCTGTAGTCTTTATTAAAATAGATTGGCTGTTAATAAGTACTTTGGCTTTACTAGGGTTCTTTTTATATTCACTGCGTCCAGTTATGCAAGCTTGGATTATGAGCAGTACAAAAGAAAGTATGTCGGGGACAACAACAAGTTTATTGTTTACAACACAAGGTGTATTAGCTTCATTAATTCCATTAATTGGTGGTGTAATTGCTGATAATTTTGGTATCATGTTCACCTTTTATTTTATAGCGCTAATTATTTTACTAGGAAATGTTGTATTAGCTTTTGTTCCTAAAACAGCAGCTGATTAAATGAAAACTATTGTTAGGAGTGCGTAAACTATGGGAATTGAACAAATGAAACAAGATATTGTGAATACGATACGAATGTTGGAACGAGCAGAACATATTGACTTCAATGGACATGTTAGTTCAAGAATTCCAGGGACTGATCAAATCCTTATAAATGATCGGAGAGCTAGTAGAAGTGCGTTAACCACTGCTGATATTATACAGATGGACCTCGGCGGAAATGTAATTACTAAAGATGGTCAGCCCCCAAATGAATTCCCGTTGCATACTGAAATTTACCGATATCGAGAAGATGTTGATGCCGTTGCACATACTCATCCGAAATGGTCGACACTATTTACCATTGCAAAAGTACCCTTGCGACCGGTTATTATTCAAGGTGCAGTTATAGGTGATGCTCCAATCTTTCCAAAATCATATTCCATCAGCAATGCTGAGATTGCAAGGGAATTAGCTGAAACATTAGATGATAATTATGTTGTGCTTATGAAGGCGCATGGTGCAGCAATAGTAGGTCAAAACTTGACAGAAGTGTTTGCAAGAAGTGTATTTTTAGAAGAGAATGCTTACCGTCAGTACATGGCTGGCCAGATTGGGTATGCACACTCGTTAGAAGACGATGAAATAAACCATATGAAAGAGTTTATTTGGCAGCCTAAAAATATCCAAAAGGTCTGGGATAATCATTTAAGTAAGCTATACTAATTTTCACGATAGGATAATAACTGACAAACGTCTTTACAAAGTTCTTTAGGGATGCCCAATTCTTTTAAGTCTGATTCATTAATTTGGTTAATAGCGAAAGTAAACTTTAAAATTTTTAATAACTTCATAAAAAAATCCCTCCTTTTTATTACTTTAATCATAACACTAAATAAGCTTGTTTAAGCAATAGGTATTTTTTAATTAGGCTATATATCAAACCTTTGGCTGTTGGGAATTTTCTCAACAGCTATTTGTAATTTTAAATTATCCTAGAGTAAATAAGCAGAGTAGATCAACTAAGAGGGAATATATGGACGGATTGTCGGTTGAATCATACAAAATGTCCCACTTAACAAGGTTAGGATGTCTAAAGTAGGCAGAAGTAGTAGAGAAAAGAGAAGACAAATAATATGAACAAACCCCATTTTAGAATGGGGTTTGTTCATATTATTTGTTGATCAACTTAGGTATATATAAAGAAGTAAAATCTGCATTAAATTTATTTTTCATATTCTTATTGAACATATGAAAACCAGTCTCTCCTTGAGGAAATCCTATATAATTCCCGTTATGATTTTCTTCAAACGTTTTTAGAGATTCTTTGTTTTGTTGGATTGTTTTTGTTGAGGTGAAATGTTCAATTAGTTTTGTTAAAGCGATGATCGTAAAATTTAAGTATTTCTCTCGAAATGTAAATTCTTTCGTAATAAAAGAATGAATTTGTCCTAATGAATCGATAGCGTTATCAATACTTTGGGCTTGTTGGTATAGAATCCAGTTCATTTCACTATTCAAAGCAATTAATTGGTTAATTTCTTCTTCTTCTAGATACAATTTTTCTTCAAACTTTTCACTCTTAAAGGTTTGAACTTCTTTAATCTTTTCTTTTAATTGATTTTGTCCATTGAAGATCACCGATAACATATGATTAACATTGTTAATATCATCTTCTAACTCTCTGATTTTCCATTTGAATTTATTTTGAAAATTATCCATGCTAAATTTTAACCTTTCAAAAGAGGAAAGAGAGCGTTTGGTGGCGCAGTATTGGAAATGTTTAACGTTATCAGTCAGTATCGTCCATGATTGGACAAAGTCCTTGAAAACAGGAATTATTTCATTCTTAGAAATAAATATACCCTCTTTATCAATTACAAAGAAACCTCTTTCATCAATATGTCCATAAAAATACAATTTATTATTTGCCTTTATTCCATAGGGGCAAAGGTTATAATCTTCCTCTTCCTCTAAGTATTCTTTTACTTTATTTTCTATATCAACTATTTGAAAACTTTGCAATTCCAGCCACCCCTATTCTAGTCATTTGAATTTATTAACTGTCTTTAGAAGAAAAAAGTATATACTTATAATTCTAAATAGTATTGAAGAAATATACAATTTTAAATTTTAATCATATCATTAAAAATTAAATTACTCATAATTTTTAAGCTGGTTCATTCATATGAAAATGATGTTTCTTATAAGAGAACGGCACCTTGGATGAAAAATCAAAATCAAATAAACTTTTTTTAAATCCAATATTTATTTAAAGTTTTAATTTGGTGAATTTAAACTTTTAGTAAAAAAATATGTGAATTTAAGGAGGTTAGCGTAATGGCTAAATTTACAATTGTTGACAAAGATACTTGCATTGCATGTGGGGCTTGTGGTGCTGCGGCTCCAGATATTTACGACTATGATGATGAGGGAATTGCTTATGTGACATTAGACGATAACAAAGGGATCGTAGCAGTAGAAGAAGAATTACTAGAAGATATGGAAGATGCACTGGAAGGCTGTCCAACAGAATCTATCAAGGTTTCTGAAGAGTCGTTTGATGGAGACGCAAACAAATTTGATTGATCAATGTTATAATAAATTAAAAAAGGAGTTGTGAATCAAGAAATTGATTCTAACTCCTAATTGTTATTTTCACAGCATATTAGAGGAAAAACATTATTTTTATTAAAGCTACATATATCGGGTATATTCGTGTTCTGTATACAAGAAAACAGATGTTTTTTAGGGGGTTTTTTTTTATAAAATAAAATTATTATTCTAGTTAAGGAGGGCTGTTATGAAGTATTTCCACTATTATTACGTTTGAAATAGTTTGTAGAAGTAGGAAAATAGCTCTTGAAAAAACGTGAGAAAAAAGCAACAATTAGACGCTTGACAAAAATGAAAAGTACTTTTGAAAGTCTATAACATTATTATTCAATTGTAATAATTATCTTAAAATTTGAAATTTTCGTTCCGTATAAAGGGAAGGTAGGTTTTTCAATAGTCTTTTTTCTATTAATCTCTATATTATATTAAAAAATCCATACACATTATAGGAGGTCAAAATGAAAATCATTCATTACATTAAAAAACGTAACATTATTTTATTAGGCTTAGTTTCTTTATTATTGTTATTGTTAATAGCCTGTAGCAGTGAAACAGGTTCTCAAGGCAATGACACAAATGAAAGCGGTAACAATAAAGGTGGACAAGCCACTGCAAATTTTCCTGAAGAAGAAATTAAAATAATTGTTCCATATAGTGCAGGTGGTGGGTTTGATTTAGCAGCCAGAATGCTAGCACCATATCTTGCAAAATATTTGCCTAATGACGCGACGGTTATTGTCGAAAACATCTCAGGGGGAAATGGAAATATTGGACTTGGGGAATTAACACGTGCTAAGCCAGATGGCCACACATTAGGAGTTGTTAACCTGCCAGGACACTTTGTACAACAAATATTAGAAGTAGCAAGTTATGACTTAACTGAGTACGAGTACATTGGTAATATTACGAAAACAGAGTACATTGCAGCAGCCTCTCCAAGTTCAAGTTTCACTGAACTTTCACAGCTTCAAGATGCTGATGAAGTAAGAGCGGGTATTACAAATATTTCATCTACAGATGGATTAGGACTAGTTGTTTCAGCAGATGAACTTGGGATTAATGTAAGAACGATCAACCATCCAGGTAGTACAGAAGCTATTTTAGCAGCTATTAGAGGTGATGTAGATATTGTTCAGCTCCCTGTTGAAAGTTTAAGTACTTACTTTGAATCTGGTGATTTAGTACCTCTTTGGTCTTATACAACGGAAAGGCTTGAACAGTATCCTGATTTACCTACGATTACCGAATTAGGTCATGAAAACCTTATTAATCTTGTTTCGTTGTACCGAGCTATTGCGACAACGCCAGGAACACCTGAAGAAACACTTACTATTTTACGTGAAGCCTTTGAGAAAGCTGTTAATGATGAAGAATATATTGAACAAGTTTTAGAAGCAGGGGCTTTCCATAACCCAAGTGATTTTGCAGACGCAGCACAAACTGCTGAAGACTCATTGGAAATGTTGGTACCATATGTAGACTTACTAAAGAGTGAGTAGTTTTTAGTTTCAGGATGAGAGGAGAGACTAGATTATGCTAGAGTCAGCTCTACCGGCACTACTAGAACTAGTTTCATGGCCAGGTATACTATATTTATTTATTGGTGCATTGCTGGGCTTGTTATTCGGTATGCTGCCAGGACTAGGTGGTCCACAAGTATTAGCGCTACTGCTGCCAATTACCTTTGCTATGGACGCTACGACTGCATTAACATTGCTTATTGGTGCGGCAGGTGCTACGGCTTTTGGTGGTTCTATTACCGCTATATTGATCAATACACCAGGTACTGCACAAAATGCGGCTACTGTGTATGATGGATTTGAAATGACGAAACAAGGAAGGGCTGGGCAAGCACTAGGTGCTGCTGCAGCCGCCTCTGTCCTTGGTGCCGTTGTAGGGGCACTTATTTTAACAGCTATCTTACCAATAGGAAAGTATCTTGTTCTTGCGTTCTCGTATCCAGAATATTTCATGATGGCTGTAATGGGACTTGCGATGATTGTTGTGCTTTCCCAAGATTCATTGTGGAAAGGCATCATTGCTGGCGGCGTTGGTCTTATGATTGCATTTATAGGATATGACCCAGTTACAGGTGCTGTTCGTTATACTTTTGGAACGGATTATTTATGGGATGGGATCTCGCTTGTTACAATGTTAATTGGTTTATTTGCCATTGCAGAGGCGATTTCATTATGGACTAAAAAAGGTGCTATCTCTTCAAAGAAGGTTAACACCTCTATGAAGGGTGTCTATGAAGGAATCGGTTCAGTCTTTAAAAACTTTGGATTATTTATGAGAAGCTCGATAATTGGTACTATTATTGGGATCATTCCTGGGGTCGGAGGAGCAGTTGCTAACTTCATCTCTTATGGACAAGCAGTCTCTACATCAAAGAATCCAGAATCATTTGGGAAAGGTGATGTTAGAGGGGTCATTGCTCCTGAATCATCAAATAATGCTAAAGATGGAGGGGCTCTCGTACCTACTCTAATCTTTGGAATTCCAGGTAGTTTGGAGATGGCAGTTTTGCTGGGTGCACTAACGATTCATGGTATTCAACCAGGTCCTCGTTTAATGTTGGATAACCCAGGAATTGCGTTAACATTAATTTATACACTTGTCCTTGCTAATCTAATTGTCGGGGTTGTTGGCATTCTTTTAGCTTCACCACTAACACGATTAACGATGATAAAAACGGTATATATAGCTCCCGTTATTTTAGTTTTTGCATTAATAGGATCGTATGCTGCAGATGGACGTATCCAAGATGTCATTACAGCATTGGTATTTGGTCTGATTGGATATGCGATGATTCGTCACAATTATTCTAGAGTGGCTTTAGTCATAGCTGTGGTACTTGGTGAGCTTTTACAACAGAGTTTCCATCAGACCATTGACTCGCTTGGATATGCAGGATTTTTTATTCGTCCAATCTCACTCTCCTTTATAATTATTACCGTTTTCATCCTTATATTACCAATAATTAAGAGAAAGCGGAGGGAAACCGATGAAAATTACGGAGCGTAGTATATTCAGCTTACTTCTGATTGTAGCAATGTTTGTTTTTGTTATAGTCGGGTTTAATTATAATTCACAAGCTAGGTTATTTCCTGTAGTGATAGGTAGCGTTACGTTGATAATGCTCGTAATCCAATTTTTCGGCGAAACAGTTACCGCTTTTGGAAAACGATTTCCGTTTCTTACTCAGCAGGGAATGTTTTCTACCCCTTCGAACAAAGACGATACAAAAGGTGAGCAACCAGCCGATAGTGAAAATGAGTCATGGTTACCAGTTTTAGTGATTGTTTTTAGTATTATTGGTTTTATCCTAATTCTGCATTTTACGAATTATTTAATGGCTGTATTTGCCTTTTTGTTTGTTGTTGTGTGTTTAATTGGAAAAGAAAGTCCTTTAAAGGCATCGGGAATTGCTACAATTATGACAGCCTTTATGTATGTTCTTTTTGATTTAGTATTGAATAGTAGGTTTTGATAGGTAGGTGAGGTTCCCGCTCGTAGAAAAGACTATGAGCGGGATATTCTTATATATTGTGAAAGAAGGCTTACATTGATTGACTTACTGGTAAAAGATTATAATCCTCCCCATATTTTGAGAGATAATATACCCAAATCTTTTTGAACTTTTGTTGTTTATATCCAGATCTCACAAGTGCTTTCTGTTTTCGTTTCCTCCATAAGTGGGGGTTAAGTGAAAGTGAAAGTGAACAAAAGGACTTTGATCAGTCTGTAAAAAGCTATTACCTACCAGCATATATAAGTGAAGCACAGTACAAGAGTGGCTGGAATTGACTCAAAACTCCAGCCTTTAATCCCTCAAAATATACCGTAAACGATCAACTAATCCCATGTTTTTACTCGTATTCTCAGTTTTAAATAAAGCCCCATCTACCCACATTTGATAAAGGTAAAGCATTGCTTATAGCACACTTAAGTCAAAATCAAAAAAATAGAATTTCGTGTACACGAAATTCTAAATAATAATATACCCCTCATCCTCAACTGCCTTTACCAAATGTGGTACATCGGTTATTGATTCATCATACTGAATACTTACTGTCTTGTCTTTTAGAGACGCTTTTGCTTCATTAACTCCACTAACTTCTTTTAAAGCATTTTCTACTGTTTCGAGGCAATTTCCACAGCTCATCTTTTCCACTTGCAGCGATATGTTCTTCATAAAATTCCACCTTTTCCTGTTTAAAACTATTTTTTGAAGAAAAGGTTTCATTATGCAAGAAATAAAGGAAAATGACAGTGTATTTAAAAAATTATATTACGACTTTATCAATTTCCCCCTTAAATGCCTGAAGTACTTTTTCCTTGCTTAGTTCAATTGCAATCATATCTTTTAACCGTTGCAGGTGCTTTTTTTCAGTCCATTCCCTTTCAGTGTTTCCGTAATATTTTTTTACTTGACCATAAAATAGGTGAGGAAATAAACAATCAGCTATTAATACATAATATTGTTGTTTTGAAAGTGGGTTTGTTTTCTGATAGTAAGAAAGCATCTCAATCATTAATGTAAGATCCCACCTTTGCTTTTTCATTACTTTGTTTAAAATTTTTCTAATATCTCTAATAGGAAGATCAATGGTAAGGGAGTCCATATCAAATACATGTAATTTTCCTTTTTTATCAAGTGCAAGGTTTCCAGCTGCAAAGTCTTGATGACATAATGTTTTGTTTCTTTGAGTATTTCCAACCCATGGCTCATAACAAGAAGCATCTAAAATCGAAATGGCTTCGTTGCATTGGGATAAGAAAGAATCTACATGGAGAAGAAATTGTTCGTCAAATTTATTCTTATTACTAGCTAGTTTTCGTTCTTTTTTCCAAATTTCAAGTTGGTTGTATCTTCTTCGAAACTCATCCTTCCACGTTCCTAATAGAAAGGACGGCTCAGTATTTTTAGGTATTTCAATCCCTGTAGAGGCTTTATGGAATAGTCCTAATCCACTCATGATTTTCGCTAGCTCTTTTTTTTTGTTATATTTAGGCTTCTTGCCATAGACCTTTTCAAACAAAACATAATATTCCCCATTCTTAGTGACAAACTCTCTTCCATTGGTTGTTCTCATAACACTAGGGGTCATCACACCATTTGAAGTTAAAAAAGAAATAGAATGGATCATAAATTTGAGTCGGCCTTCACTCATAGGAATTTTCTTTAAAATAAAATCTCCCGAGACTGCATTAATTAGCCAAACGGCTTTCCTCCCCTTATAGGATAATAAGGAGATTTTTTTGACGTTAAGTGAATAATTCATCATTACTTTAGCAATATTCACTACTAAAAATCCTTTCTTTTTTTAGTAGTGTATGAATGAATTAGTTTTTTCGTATGGACCTATATATTTAGTTAAAGAAAGGATTTCAGCTAATAAAAATAAATAGAATTCGTAGCCCTTTCTTTTTCATATTGGGGTATTTAAGCACAAATCACATCCAACTAGGCAAATGAATAGAATACTCTTAAATGGAGGTAAGGGAGGGCTTATTATTTATTACTATAATAATTTTAATTGGACCGATATTAGGCAACGGTTGAGCTGCTCAATTGATCAACAATATTACGTTCAACCTGGTGATACGCTATATCAATTAGCGCAGCGCTATAATATAGCTGTACTAAGCCTTGAACAAGCGAACCCAGGAATTCAGCCAAATAATTTACTTGTTGGACAGCGAATTTGTATTCCTTTGCCGCCGTGCGAAAATGGATTTCAGTATATTGTTAAACCAAATGACACTCTTTTCCAGATTGCTCAAATGTATAATGTGACGGTGGAAGACATTTTAAACAACAATCCAGCCGTTAATCCTTATAATCTTTTATTAGGGCAGGCGCTCTGTATCCCACCAAGTATTGATGTTGACTGTCCTATGGAGCGGTTTCATATTGTACGACCTGGAGAAACTTTATATGAGTTGGCAAGCCGCTTCAAAATTCCATTAGAGTCCTTGATTGCTGCCAATAAACATGTTGAGAATCCTGACCAGGTCGTAGTTGGAACAAAGCTATGTGTACCTAGTCCAATGGTGACCCCTGAAAGAATGTGGCATGAATATAATTATTTAAAATAGTTACAGTTGGCAAGAAAAAGTTTAATTTCTTGCCAACGTTTTTTGTATACCCAAATAATTCCTCTGGTATTGCTCTGACATGGGTGAAGCCAAAAAGGAATTATTTATCGTGATGAATCGGTCTTTAGAAGAACCGCGTGAAAAATACAAAGAGCTGATGGCATCTCCTGAGACGTTAGATGAAATTTTGTTAGGGGGAGCTGAAAAAGCAAGGGCGATAAGTGTTCCGTTTTTGAAGGAGATAAAGAGAAAAATGGGGTTTTCGGTTTAGGTGGCTAGGTTCTTATGTAGCGGGGCATTTTTTAGATCTAATATCGGGGTTTGTTCTTAGAAGCCGCAAAACCCCTATTAAGATACCGTACAGATTTGTTTTATCAACCACTAGACAATATAGGTTGATCAGAAGGATAGTGAAAATATTGCCGAACTGTAAGTGAAATGCCACGTGCGATAGTTGAGGCCATCGTATAAATAAGATGAAGATTCGTATAAAAAAGAGCAGATTCAAGTGCGGGATTATCTTCTAATACAACACCCATTACACTGCAGTCTCCAATGGGAGGGAGGTTTTGACCTAAGCCTTCTCCTGGAAGCAAAGAGCCTTCTTGTACGACAATGGAATTTATGTGCCGTTTTGGTCCAAGGACACTGTCGATCGCTATTACAAAGCTATTAGAAGGTAGGCTAAAGCCTGATAGAGTTGGGATAAAGGTTTCAGCATCTAATGGAAACTGCAAGCTTCCAAGAACGGTTAAGTGATTCGGATACATGTCGTGAAGAAGGGTTCCAACAAAGGGGCCGAGGCTGTCGCCATTGATTAAGCTAGAACCAATTCCGGCAACATAAATATGCTCGGTTCCTTCTGGAATAAGTGAAAGTAATCTATTGCGAATTAGTAAAGTTGCTAATTTATGATCGTATGGAATAATACTTTTTGAAATTGTCGACTCACTTTGCAAAATTGTTTGCTGAAACATATTCATCCACCTCATAGGTTATCTTTAAATGAAAGAATAAAATCTCTTAAGAGCTAATTCTGCAAAAGACAAAGAATCTCCTTTAATTATTAAATAAAAGGGGATTCCATTAAATAGAAAAACACGAAAAATAAGACAGAGCCATTAACTTGTGGTGTCAAGGACTCTGTCTGGTTCTGTGTCGCCATTAAGTTTTGTAAAGTTTTAATTGGATTAAAATTGCTCCATCTTTTCTCTTAAAAGAATTAACTTTGCTTTTGTTTCTTTAATTTTGGACTTATCATTTGCTTGTATGTATTCATGAAGCTCCATTAGATGATAGTCCAATTCTAAATAGAGGGTTTTGAAGGACTTCTCTTCACTGTTTTTTAAAGGAATTCCTAGTACTTCTTCAAAAACAGAAATCACTTTTGGATTTGTTGAATCTAAGTGTTTGAAAACGAGCTGGTCTCCATTTGTAAAAGTTGCCACACTGATTTGCTTTGATTTATAGTCATAAATGGATAAAATGCTGTCGTCATCTTCATGATTCCAATTTAATTTAAAATCATTATCAGGCAATGAGCGGACCACATAACGAAGTGCTGGTTTGCTAACGATTTTATTTTTACCAGTTGTCTTTTTCATATGAAATCACCTCATGTAGTTTTTTTCTCTTATCTGTATTATAAACGGAAAACCAAATAAATTAAAGCGCTTTCATGTACAAAAATAATGCATAATGCGCTTTTATTAGACAAATAATAAAGAGTTACTAATGCAAAGTTTGCGCAAATGGTTTAAGAAGCACCAATCATGCATTGACAGGAAAAGAGAATTCATGATATATTTATCTCGAATTAAAGATAATTAACTTCGAGATAAAATAGTAATAAGAAGTAGAAAAAGTGCAGAACATTTATTTTTAGAAGTCATTTAGATGAACCATTATTTTGAGTGATTATGTATACTGGAGGATAAAAGATGAATGAATTAAAAGGAATACACCACGTAACAGCCATTACAAGCAGTGCAGAAAAGAATTATGAGTTTTTTACGTACGTATTAGGGATGCGTTTAGTGAAAAAAACGGTCAATCAAGACGATATTCAAACGTACCATCTATTTTTTGCAGATGACACAGGCAGCGCAGGAACTGATATGACGTTCTTTGACTTCCCAGGGATTCCAAAAGGTTCTCACGGAACAAATGAAATATCCAAAACCTCATTCCGTGTACCTAGTGATGCAGCGCTAGACTACTGGGTTAAACGCTTTGATCGTTTTGATGTGAAGCATTCAGGAATAAAGGAACAATTCGGCAAAAAGATTCTTTCTTTCGTAGATTTTGACGACCAACAATATCAATTAATATCAGACGATTATAATAAAGGAGTAGAATCAGGCACGCCTTGGCAAAAAGGACCGATCCCACTCGAGTTTGCAATCACGGGTTTAGGTCCTATTTTTATAAGAGTTGCTCAATTTGATTATTTTAAAGAGATGCTCGAAAAAGTGCTCTTATTTAAGGAAATTGCAGAAGAAGGATCTTTTCATTTATTTGAAGTAGGTGAAGGTGGAAATGGGGCACAAGTAGTTGTTGAACATAATGTCATGCTTCCACAAGCACAACAAGGCTTTGGGACGGTTCATCATGTGGCCTTCCGTGTAGAAGATCGTGCCGTGTTAAATGAATGGATCGATCGTTTACCTAAGTTCGGTTTGCAAACTTCAGGGTATGTGGATCGTTACTTCTTTGAGTCGCTTTACGCGAGAGTTGCTCCACAAATTTTATTCGAGTTTGCAACAGATGGTCCAGGTTTTATGGGAGATGAACCTTATGAAACACTTGGAGAAAAGTTATCATTACCTCCGTTTTTAGAATCTAAGCGTGAGTCAATTGAAAAAGCCGTCCGACCGATTGATACAGTGAGGAGTACGAAAGAGTTTGTGAAGGAATAAGAAATGGCAGCACAACCATTGAAGGCATTGAAAAAGGCAAAAACCATCCTTTTTCAATGCCTTGATAAGTAGCTCAGCACATTGCATAGAGGGTACTGAGAGGTGAAAGATAACCTTTCTCAGTGCCCTCATTTCCGTTATTATTGTCCCTGTCCTAACGAATACCCTAACTCATCATTAAAAAGATACAAATTTTCCGTCTTGATAAAATCAAGCCCAGCTTTCTCAATTCGACTTAGTAAAGAAATAATATCGTTATGATCTATCCTACTTTGCTCATCTGCTATTTGAAAACGACAACGCCAGTGATCGGTTGTAAATGTTTCTGGGAACCCGTTTGGATATACTTTTACACCGCGATTGGTAATGACGGCTAAGGAGAACTCAGGTCCAGCCACCTTTTCTAATGCCTGACCAATTTCTTCAGGCGTTTGTTCGTTGTTAAAAAGAAATACATCCACTCCATCTAATTGACGAACGATATCTGGCTTCGGGCGATCTTTGACCGCTGGAGAAAGAGTAAAGGAACCCTCTTCGCTTGCCTCTGTACTTTTGTATTCCACTGGAGTCACGGTAGTTGGCAAATGTCCAAGCCTTGCAATGACTGCTTCAGCAAATTCATTTGTTCCAACAGACGCCCCACCTTTTGCGATATCACCTGTATAAACCCCGTCTTCCAATGTTTTAAACCATGCATTATGAATACGGGCTGCCACATCAGGTTGGCCAATATGAACAAGCATCATAATTGCTCCATGTAGCAAACCAGACGGATTAGCGATGCCTTTCCCAGCTATGTCTGGTGCACTGCCATGAATGGCTTCAAATAAAGCAAAATGATCACCAATGTTCGCTGAACCTGCTAGGCCAACACTTCCCGTAATTTGAGCAGCAACATCAGATGCGATATCTCCATAAAGGTTTGGCATAACAATTACATCGAAGTCTTGGGGAGTGTCTGCAATTTTGGCCATTCCAATATCAATGATCCAGTGTTCTGTTTCGATATCAGGGTACTCTTTAGCTACTTCTTTAAATACTTTATGGAAAAGCCCATCGGTTAATTTCATGATGTTATCTTTAGTAAAGCAAGTTACTTTTTTGCGATTATTTTTTTTAGCATATTCAAATGCATAACGAATAATCTTCTCTGAACCAGGACGAGTAATTAGTTTTAAACACTGTACGACCTCAGGGGTTTGTTGGTGCTCAATTCCAGCGTATAAATCTTCTTCGTTTTCGCGAATGATGACAAGGTCCATATTCGGATGCTTTGTCTTAATAAATTGCGCATATGAAATATTTGGTCGTACGTTTGCAAATAAGCCTAATGTTTTACGAATCGTAACATTTAAACTTTTGTAGCCTCCTCCTTGAGGGGTAGTGATTGGCCCTTTTAGGAATACTTTGTTACGTCTAAGCGATTCCCACGCGTCATCAGGAATCCCGGAAGTGTTTCCACTTAAGTAAACTCGTTCACCGATATCAATAAATTCAGGTTCAATTGCTGCTCCTGCATGTTCTAATATTTTCAGTGTCGCGTCCATTATTTCTGGACCGATTCCATCTCCTCGTGCAATTGTAACGGTACGCTTGTTTGTCATAGATACTCTCTCCCTTCAAAACTGTCTTTAGTTTATTACGTTATAGTTTGAACCAAAGTTGTTTATTTATTGATATAAGGTTATTTGCTATTTGTACGGAATTTGGTAATATTAAAAATTGACTTATACGGATAGAAAGTAAAGAAAGAGTGGTGCTTTAGTGAGTTCAAAAAAATCATTTGAACAGTTTGTTCAGGATATGATTTATACAATTGGGGATTTTGATCCCGGAAACCATAATCAAATTAAGGAGATCATTCGAAAAGCAATTGACTACTATGATTTAAAAACGGTGGAAAGAGTTGAGGAAGTAGGTAATAAGAGGATTGAAACGTTATATTTGGCATCCATGGCAGAAGAAAATATGCTATTGAAATTAGCTAGAATAGCTAGTGAAAACGAGAATGGAATCGGCCTTGAGGTTATTTATGATAGCTGCGTAGTTAGAAAACATTAAAGAGGGGGTATCTAAAAGGTTTTTGACCTTTTAAGACACCCCCGACTAATAGAAATCAGAGCCAATGCCGCTTCTATTTCAGGCTTTTGAAGTAGTCCTTATTAGCTTACTTTTTGTTGATCGCTTTTAACTTCTGAGTCCCAACTTTCCGTATTTTTGATGCCTAACTTGATTGGATTAAAGGTAGGGTTTAATCCTTGTTTACGTTGGGTTTCATAATCATTCAACACTTTAAAAGCAATACCACTTAATAACGCAATGGCAGTAAGGTTAATGATAGTGGTCACTGCCATAAATAAATCTGCAACTTCCCAAACAACTCCAAGTCCAACAATAGAGCCGATCATTACGAATACCATTGTTGCAAATCGATAAGCATGCAAGGTCTGTTTGTCTTTTTTTATTAATTGCAAGTTTGTCTCACCATAGTAGTAGCTTCCAATAATTGAACTAAAGGCAAATAAGAAGATTGCAATGGCAATGAAAATATTCGCCTATTCACCTATTTGTGAGCTTAATGCAGCTTGCAATAAAGTAATTCCTTCATAGTTACCTGAGGTATAAACATCAGTTGAAATAAGAATGATGAACGCAGTAGCGGTACAGACAATTAACGTATCAAAGTAGACACCTAATGTTTGCATAAACCCTTGTTTAGCAGGATGTGAAACGTGAGCAGTTGCTGCAGCATTTGGTGTACTTCCCATACCAGCTTCATTTGAAAATAAGCCGCGTCTTACCCCGTGCATAATGGCAGCACCGATTCCCCCGCCGATTGCTTGTTCCAATCCAAGTGCACTACCTACAATTAACGAAATGACAGCAGGAAAGTGATGGATGTTTGTTATTAAAACAAATAAAGCTATAATAATATAGGAAAGAGCCATAAAAGGAACGATAACGCTAGTTACATTAGCAATTCGGTGAACACCACCATAAATAATGCTACCTGTTAATAAGACTAATATAATTCCGGCAATTGCTGTATTTAACCCGAATGCTGTTTCAAACGCAGCAGAGATTGTATTGCTTTGAACGGAATTAAATACAAGACCAAAAGTAAACGTAGATAAAATGGCAACAATCGCACCTAGCCACTTATTATTTAACCCTTTAGTAATATAGTAAGCAGGACCTCCACGGTATGTTCCAGGCTTGTCTTGATCTTTTGCTTTGTAAATTTGGGCTAATGTACTTTCAATAAAGCTTGTTGCTCCTCCAAGCAATGCAACAATCCACATCCAAAAAACAGCACCAGGACCACCTAATGTAACGGCAACTGCTACCCCAGCTAAGTTTCCTGTACCGATTCGAGTCGCAGAACCTATACAAAATGATTTGAAAGCTGAAATTGGTTTTTCTCCTGGTTGTTGTATGGGTGTTTTTTCAAAAGCTACTCGAACCATTTCTGTTATATATCTAAATTGAACAAAGCCTGTTTGAATGGTGAAATAAATGCCAACACCTAAGAGGCCAAAAATAACGACATAAGACCAAAGTATATTATTAAGAAAATCAACAACGAACATGAACAGAAACTCCTCTTATTGTAGTTATATTTAGAAAATTATTATTAGAGGATAATTATAAAGGTATCTCAAGAAAAATCAACAGAATCCGACAAAAAAGTTTTTTGCTTTAACGGGTTGAAACGTTGGTGCAATGTAGTGAAGTAGGCGAAACGACTGTTGCTATGCTAAATTTGTTAGTGTAGTTAAAGAGAATTTATAAAAAAAGATTGTGTTATATTTTAATTCGAGTCTAACGTAAATTTAGGCTCGTCGTATTGCAACCTTAGTAGCTACCTCAACGTTACATATTTGAACACATCAAGAAATACAAAATAAAAGAGGTGCAAAAAATGGGGAAGAGTAAGAAGAGAGTATTAAAGATAACGGCAATGTCGATAGGCTTAGTAGCAATGCTAGGATTTGCTCAAAGTGCAGGTGCAGCTACTTATGAAGTAAGGAGCGGTGATACGTTGTACCGGATTGCTACAGAAAATAACATAACCGTAAATGAATTAAAACAAATGAATAAGTTGACAAGTAATATCATTTATCCTGGTCAGCAATTGCAAGTAAAAGATGGGATGCTTGTGTCTTATCAAGTGAAAAAAGGTGATACGCTCTATAGCATATCTAGATCCTATAACATGACGGTAGATGAGTTAAAAAAGATAAATAATCTAGAAAACAATATCATTTATCCTGCTCAAATTTTAAAGGTGAAAGACGCCAATGCAGTGAAGTATGAGGTCAAAAAAGGAGATACGCTTTATAGTATTTCAAGAGCTAACAACATGACGGTTGCAGAATTAAAGCAAATGAACAATTTAACTTCTAATCTTATTTTTCCAGGACAAAAACTCGCCGTTTCTAAAAGTGCAACTATAAATAAAGAAGTGAAATTGAATGTACAAAGTGGATTTCAATTTGTGAAAGAAGAGCCAGGTATTTATCAACTTTTCTCAAACCGAGATAATGGCTTCTTTGCAAGAGTCCAACTTGTCGATAATCAGGCAACACTTTCAAGTATGAAGAACGAAGCGAAGCAATATTTACAAGTTACTGGCTCAGTTCGTGAAGTTCAAAACGTTTCACAATTGCACTCTTTTTATAAGAACAATGAATTGTATTTGACAAGTGAGAATGGAAAGGTAAGGCAAAGTGTTGTCGTTAAAAAGATCAATGGACAATATGTAAAAATAACTCTTCATTTGCCTGATAAGGAAGAAGCGGAGGATATTACCCCTCGTTTGTTGAATCAACTTCAAACGATTACGTTTTAAAATTGAAGCGAACAGTCTTTAGGTGCTGTTCGCTTTTTAGATCTTATCCACAAAAAACCTGTTTTTTTAGCCAAAGGCTTTCTGACTAGTGCCGTGAGAAGGTGTTTTTTGTTTAAATCGCCATAAAAGCGGAAATCGTATTAAGGTTTTAGAGTTTTTTTGGGGGAAGAAGAGAGGGAGGAAATGAGGATGAAAGCTCGATCCGAAGTAGAAACAATTGTAGAACTAGCAAAGGATGATAGAAGAGTTTTAGTTCATGGAATGCAAATGAAATCACGGGAATGGATGTTTCAAGTTGAATCGTCTGAGCTAGAGAGTGAAGTGAAATGGCAAGACACATTAGAAGCGGTATTGAATAATGTTGATGAAAACTGGACTGAGTTTATTCCTACCTATGTTCACCCAGTGTTTGGAGAAGAAATTTGGAATGTAATCTGTCAGAAAAAGATTAGCCGAAACGAAGCTCTCCTTTGGGCTACCCTGTGTGTTCCTCAATGGGTAAATTTAGTGCAAGTTTTACGAACTTCTTCTCATACGGTTGTGTTTACAGGTGCGGGGATGTCAACGGAAAGTGGAATTCCGGACTTCCGCTCCAAGTCAGGATGGTGGAGGAAAGTTGATCCACGTACAGTTGCGACTGTGGAAGCTCTTGAAAATCAATATTCCCTGTTTCATCAGTTTTATTGTGCACGATTGCATGCACTTGAAGGGATTAAACCACACGAAGGGCATAAGATTTTGGCTGACTGGGAGAAAAGGGGCCTTGTTCATCTGACAGTTACACAAAATGTCGATGGACTACATCAACAAGCCGGAAGCAAGAATGTAGCAGAACTTCATGGTTCTATTTCCAATGTAAGATGCCAAGCATGCGGAAAAGAAGGCACTAAGAAACCATTCATTGATGGTGAAACATGCAATTACTGCAACGGGAAACTAAGACCAAATGTCGTCTTATTTGGGGAAGCATTGCCGCAAGCTGCATGGGAAAGGTCTTTCCAACAAATTAGAAAAGCAGATGTAGTTATTGTGATTGGAACGAGTTTAGAAGTTTATCCTGCTAATGAGCTCCCTTTTCTAACAAATGGGCAAACGGTTCTTATTAATATGGAAGAAGTCGACAGTAATTTTGATAGTTCGATTCAGGGGAAGGCGAAAGATACACTTAAAGGTTTAAATGACTTGTTACAGTTACATTGAAAACAAGGTGTTAATAGAATTATGACACAAACCGCTGAGGAAAGGCTGAAAAAGGACTTCATGGGAGCTTTGAAGGACAGAACCTGCTGAAGGGAGCCGTGAAAAGGTGTTCACGGGAGCTCTGAGAGACAGAACCCGCTAAGGAAAGGCTGGAAAAGGACTTCATGGGAGCTTTGAAGGACAGAAACCGCTGAGGGGAGCTGTGAAAAGGACTTCATGGGAGCTTTGAGAGGCAGTAACCGCTGAGGAAAACCGGGAAAAGGCATTCATCAGAGCTCTAAAGATAGGGAGCTGCTTAACAAAGCTGATACATTTCGCTCAACCAATGTAAGACCAAGTGAAGATTTTCGCACCTTCACTTTTAAGAGTTATAGGGATAAAGAAAGCTAAACAGGCAAGCAAATTACAGAATATCCCTCGGAAGAATACTCTAGCCAAGGTGTATTCATTTTTAATATGGAAAGGATCGTACCTATGAAAAATTTAAAAGATGTGTATAATCTTGATTTTGTTGAGTCACTCACAAAGGCAATAAAAACGGAATATCCCAATTCTGATCGTGCTGTATGCCATCAGCTCATTTTTCAAAGAGATTGGGAAGATCTTGCTTTAAAAAAGCGGATGCGTCTTATTACAGAAGCACTTTATGATACATTACCGAAAGATTATCAGGAAGCCTTAGCTATCTTGCATAGGGTCGATCCATCATTAAAAGAAGGCCTTAGTGGTTTAATTTTCCCTGATTATGTTGAACAGTACGGAATAAATCACTGGAACCAATCAATGCTAGCATTAAAAGAGTTTACTCAATATTCTACATCAGAATTTGCGGTTAGACCGTTTCTCCTTGCCAATCTGGAAAAAATGATAGCACAGTTAGTAACGTGGTCGACTGATACGAACGAACATGTAAGAAGGTTGGCAAGTGAAGGGGCTAGACCACGTCTCCCGTGGGGAATGACCGTGCCCAAATTGAAAGAGAACCCTTATATAGTTTTACCTATCTTAGAAAACTTAAAAAAGGATTAATCGTTGTATGTTCGAAAAAGTGTTGCGAATAATTTAAACGACATCTCCAAAACACATCCAGACCTTGTACGAGAGATTGCGAGTAAGTGGTATGGGGATCATGAACACACAAATTGGATTGTGAAACATGCATGTCGTACATTATTAAAGAAAGGCGATAAACAAGTGTTAGCGATCTTTGGTTATGAAAATGACGAAGCGGTTATGCTGGACCATTTTACGTGTTCAAATAAAGTAGCGATTGGTGAGGCCATTCAGTTTTCGTTTCGCATTCAAGCTACTGAAGATACAAAAGTAAGAATAGAGTACGCAATTGATTATGTGAAGGCAAGAGGTAATCGGAATCAAAAGGTGTTTAAAATTACAGAGATGAAACTTCTTCATGATCAAACAAAGGAGTATTCAAAAACGCATTCCTTTAAAAATTTATCGACAAGGAACCATTATCAAGGCATACATACGATTACAATCATTATTAATGGTACAGCTAAAGATTCATTGGACTTTGATGTTGTTTAAGTCTTAAGAAAAAAGACACTTGTCCTTTTGCAAATATGTTGCAGAGCAAGTGTCTTTTTTATCGTTCATTTACTAATGTAAGCATCCGCGATTTAATGAGTTCGTAGTACAGACCCGTTACTGTTTGAATGACAAGAAAAACGACAAATGAGTAAGGGAGTATATACCCACTATGGAAGTGAATGATTTGGAGTTGGGTGTACAACCAGTTGGCTCCAACCCCTACGATGCTCCAGCAAATGACGTACCAAGCAAATGTTTTCTTATTGATCTCTAATCTTTCATAAAAGTAGATGAAGAAATAACTGAGTGGAGCAAATAAAATGTAATAGAGAAGATCGAATAATTCATATCTAGGTGAATCATTCACTTGATAAAAGTCAAATAATCCTCCACCAATGGTAAAGTCAAAAAACATGGCACTGGCTAATCCCCATAACAAGCTGAATAGTGTAATATAACGAGGCAACCTTTTTGGTAGGAGCCCAAATACAGTAAAAACGATGAAAAGCATCATTAAAATTGAGAGTTCATTAATTCCTAATTCTTCCCATAAAATCATGAGTAGTTTACCTCGCGATAAGCAAATTTAATTAAAAAGCGATACGTATAAAAAGCAATCAAATGAAGAAGAGCAAAGTAGATAGCATCATAACCAATATTCCAATTAACGTACGTGAGAATCTGAAAGAAGATAGAGACTCCAACAAGTAATAGCATGGTACACAATGATACAATGGTAAGGTAAATACGACGAGACGTACTTTTGAATGCATGAAATAAATTAACATACACAACTAATATCATTGGTATTATCACACTTCGATTAAGTAAAAAAGCCATATAATTAATGGTTTCCTCGGTTACTGTCGCAAACCTAAACTCTTCAAAAAGAATCCACGAGAAATTAATGTTAATAACAAGAATCAACAAAAAGATAAAGGTATTTTCAAAAATGTTTAGTTTCTTTTCCATCACGTTAAATAGTGAGGAAATAAGGTATGTTAGTAAGAAAAAAAGTGAAAAACCCAAATTTATCCCCCCACTTATAGTTGCTGGTATTGTTTACTACATATTTGGAAATATACAGAACCAATAATCCCCAAAAAATTGAAATGGTCCAACAGTTATTCAAAAAAGTAGCTTCAAACATAGTCATAGTTTTTGTCATTGAACCGTATGAAATAGGTGGAAGAAGTTTACACTACATATGATTATTGCTAACCGTAAACCATGTATTGGTGTGTAAGATGGAATTGTACATATACCAGTTTGATTTATGGTGAAAGGGGATGTTGTCATGAGTACGAAAGGGTATCCAGTTGCGCAAGGCTTGTATGATCCTGTTAATGAACATGAAGCTTGTGGAATTGGGATGGTCGCGAATATTGATGGAACGAAAACGCATGAAATCGTAGAAAATGCGATTACGATTCTGTGTAATTTGGAGCATCGAGGAGGACAGTCGGCCGATACGAGTACGGGTGATGGGGCAGGAATCCTGACGCAAATCCCGCATTCATTTTTTGAGAAGCAATGTGAAAAAGAAAACATCATCCTTCCAAATGAGGGCGGATACGGGATTGGGATGGTCTTTTTACCTCAAGATCCTAGTGTAAGAAAACAAGTTCAAAAACAGATTAAAGCTGTAGTTGAAGAGGAAGGGCAAACATTTCTTGGCTGGAGGACTGTTCCTGTCAATGATTCCTTTGTTGGAGATATGGCGAAAAAGTCAAAGCCATTTATCCGCCAAATGTTCATCACCCCGTCAAGTGAAATTAGAGATCAAGATGTTTTTGAAAGAAAATTGTATGTCATTCGAAAACGCTTGGAAAAAGAGATCCTAGCAATTGATAAAGAACATCGGGAAGGCTTCTATATTTGCAGTTTATCAACGAGAACAATCGTTTATAAAGGGATGTTAATTCCTGAGCAATTAGACTCATTTTATATTGATTTAAATCACCGCTATTTTAAGTCAGCGTTAGCGCTCGTCCACTCGCGCTTTAGTACAAATACATTCCCAAGCTGGGAGCGTTCGCATCCAAATCGGATGACGATTCACAATGGAGAATTTAATACGATCAAAGGCAATGTGAAGTGGATGCAAGCGCGGGAGGCCCAGTGTCAATCAGATCAGTTTGGTGCAGATGATCACCAAAAGCTCCTTCCGGTGATTGATACGGATGGCAGTGATTCATCGATGTTTGATAATTGCTTTGAATTTTTGCATTTGTCAGGGCGCAGTTTAGCTCACACAGCAATGATGATGATTCCTGAGCCTTGGGCAAATGATGATCTAATTGATCCTTTGAAAAAATCATTTTATGAATATCATAGCTGTCTAATGGAGCCATGGGACGGTCCCGCAGCAGTCGTATATACGGATGGAAAACAAATTGGAGCGTGTCTTGATCGAAATGGACTTAGACCAGCAAGATATTATATAACAAAAGATGGGATGATTGTCTTAGGTTCAGAAGTGGGAGCTCTTGATATTTTTGCAGAGGATATTGAATATAAGGATCGATTGCACCCAGGAAAGATGCTACTTGTTGATTTAGAGAAAGGCCGAATTATTCCTGATGAAGAAATTAAGGAAGAAATTTCTTCTGAATTCCCATACCAAGCATGGTTAGATGAATATCTAGTTAGCTTGAATGATTTGTCTGAATCAAAGAGCGATAGTATTTCAATTAAAGCGGAAGAACGAATCAAGCAACAGCTTGCTTTTGGCTATACAAATGAAGAATTGAACAAAATTTTAAAGCCAATGGTGACAGATGGGAAAGATCCTGTTGGTTCAATGGGATATGATTCACCACTCGCTATTTTATCAAAAAAGCCACAGCTTTTATATAACTATTTTAAACAGCTTTTCGCTCAAGTGACGAATCCACCAATTGATGCTATTCGTGAAGAAGTGATTACGTCCGTCATTACAACAATTGGACCAGAGAGAAACTTGTTGAATCCTGAACCAGAGAGTTGTATGCAACTTCAAATGGAGACACCCATTTTGAGCGGTGAGCAGTTAGGGAAGCTTAGTTCATCTTCATTCAAGGTCGAGACACTTTCTACATTATTCTCCGTAGATAGCGGTTCTCCAAATTTTGAAGAACGGTTAGAAAAGCTCTTTACTCAGGCAGACCAAGCAATTGAAGATGGAGCAACATTGCTCCTTTTATCAGATCGTGGAGTGGATAAGACTCATGCAGCATTACCTATGTTATTATCTGTCTCGGGTTTGCATCATCATCTTATTCGCAGTGGAACACGTTCGAAAGTGAGTATTTTAGTGGATTCAGCCGAACCTAGAGAGGTCCACCATTTCGCAGCGTTACTAGGGTTTGGTGCGGAGGCTATTCATCCGTATTTGGCGTATGAATCGTTGCGTGGGCTAATTGAAAATGGCGACATTAGAGATACGGAGATTGAAACAGCAATTGATGTTTACCGACAAGCAGTGACAGATGGGATTTTAAAGGTTTTATCAAAAATGGGCATTTCAACAATACAAAGTTATCGAGGAGCTCAAATTTTTGAAGCAATTGGAATTGATCAAGGTGTGATTGATAAGTACTTCACGCAAACAGCGTCCCGCATCGGTGGAATTGGATTAGATATCATCGCTCAGGAAGTAATGATGAGACATAAACATGCGTTTGCAGAAGTACGTGGAACGGAAAAAACACTCGACTCAGGAGATGATTTTCAGTGGCGTCAAGACGGAGAAGATCATCAATACAATCCAAAGACCATTCATCTTTTGCAACAAGCTTGTCGCTCTAACAGCTATAAATTATTTAAAGAGTATTCAAAAATGCTAACAGATACGAATCACAATTTGCAGTCTATTCGCGGCTTGCTTTCCTTTAAGAAGCGTGAACCGATTCCTATTGATGAAGTAGAATCAGTTGAGCAAATATGCAAAAGGTTTAAAACAGGTGCGATGTCATACGGATCGATTAGTAAAGAAGCCCATGAAGCTCTGGCAATTGCGATGAATCGAATTGGCGGAAGGAGCAACTCGGGTGAGGGTGGGGAAGACCCAGAAAGATTTACTCCCGATCCGAATGGAGACCTCCGACGAAGTGCAATCAAACAAGTCGCATCAGGTCGTTTTGGCGTAAATAGCTATTACCTTGTCAATGCAGATGAAATTCAAATAAAAGTTGCGCAAGGAGCGAAACCAGGAGAAGGAGGGCATCTTCCAGGGAAGAAGGTGTATCCGTGGATTGCTGAAGTGAGAGGTTCCACACCGGGTGTTGGCCTCATCTCGCCACCTCCTCATCATGATATTTATTCAATTGAGGATTTGGCTGAATTAATCCATAATTTGAAAAACGCGAATCCATCTGCTCGAATTAGTGTCAAGTTAGTATCCGAAGTTGGCGTCGGTACAATTGCAGCAGGTGTTGCCAAAGGAAGAGCCGACCTTGTTCTTATTAGCGGGTACGACGGAGGAACCGGTGCTGCACCAAGGACGAGCTTAAAGCATGCGGGTTTGCCTTGGGAAATCGGACTTGCCGAGACACACCAAACGTTGTTATTAAATCGGTTGCGCGACCGAATTGTCGTTGAAACAGATGGGAAGATGATGACGGGGAGAGATGTTGTCATTGCTTCACTTCTAGGTGCAGAAGAATTTGGATTTTCAACCGCTCCATTAGTCGTATTAGGCTGTATTTTAATGCGTGTTTGTCATCTCGACACATGTCCAGTAGGAGTGGCGACCCAAAACCCTGAGTTGAGAAAGAAGTTCCCTGGTGAAGCAGAGCATGTCGCAAATTTCATGAGATTTATTGCTAGAGAAGTACGAGAATTGATGGCTGAACTAGGGTTTAGAACAATGAATGAGATGATTGGACGAACGGATATATTGGAGGCTAACCAGGCAATTACGCATTGGAAAACAAAAGGAATTGACCTTAGTGAATTGCTTTATCAGCCGGACGTACCTGAAAAAGTTAGCCGTTATGCCACAGTAGAGCAGGCTCATGGACTCGATAAAACGTTAGATGCTCAGGAGCTAATCCCATTGAGTATGGATGCCATTGAGAATCAAGAAAAGATCGAAGCCACTTTCTCTATTCGTAACATCAACCGTGTTGCAGGAACGATGCTCGGGAGTGAAATTACGAAGAGATATGGAGCAAAAGGCTTGCCAGAAGACACAATTGACCTGACTTGTAAAGGATCAGCTGGACAAAGCTTTGCTGCCTTTATTCCGCGAGGACTCACAATGAGACTTGTTGGTGATGCGAACGACTTTTTAGGAAAAGGCTTATCAGGTGGTAAAATTATTGTCCACCCTTCACGAAAAAGTACTTTTGTACCAGAAGAAAACATCATTGTCGGAAACGTCTCTTTTTACGGAGCCACAGCTGGCGAAGCTTATATTAATGGCATTGCTGGAGAACGATTCTGTGTGAGAAATAGTGGTGCTCATGTTGTAGTAGAAGGTGTAGGAGACCATGGTTGTGAGTACATGACCGGTGGAAAAGTCGTCGTTCTTGGACAAACAGGAAAGAACTTTGCAGCAGGAATGTCAGGTGGGGTCGCTTATGTACTCGATGAATCAGATGATTTTAGTAGAAAATGCAATGAGGAACAAGTAATCATAGGACAGGTAAGCGACGAGGCTGAGATTCAGATGGTGTATCAAATGATTGAAAAACATGTAGAGTATACAAATAGTCCACTTGGCAAACGAGTACTTGAAAATTGGACAAGAATGAAAGATAAGTTTGTCCGAGTTATACCAAAAGACTATTTAGAAATGCAAGAGAGAATCCAGCGTTATGAATCGAGCGGTTTAAGCAAATATAAAGCTGCACTTGCAGCTTTTGAAGATAGTAAAAAAGCAGTGAATCAAATAAAAGATGGAGGGTGAACGATGGGAAAGCCAACTGGTTTTATCGATTATCAAAGGCAGTCTAGACCCGAACGTGACCCTAAAAAACGAGTCAATGATTGGGACGATTACACGTTACGACTTGATGATGAAGAACTAAAGCAACAGGGTGCTCGCTGCATGGACTGCGGAATACCAACCTGTCATACAGGAACGATGTTAAATGGGATGACTTCTGGTTGTCCCGTCCACCACTTGATTCCCGAATGGAACGATTTAGTTTATCAAGGTCAGTGGCAAGAAGCATTACGTCGTGAGCATAAAAAAAATAATTTCCCTGAGTTTACGGGAATGGCTTGCCCTGCTCCTTGTGAAGGCGCCTGTGTTCTTGGGATTAATGAACCAGCAGTTGCGATTCGTTCCATTGAGCTAGAGATTGTTGAAAAAGGATTTAAGGAAGGCTGGGTCAAGCCTGAGCCACCAGAGGTTAGAACAGATAAAAAAGTGGCTGTAGTCGGATCGGGACCTGCTGGTTTGGCTTGTGCAGCACAGTTAAATAAAGCTGGTCATAATGTAACGGTATTTGAGCGTCATGACCGAATTGGTGGGCTGCTAACGTATGGGATTCCTGAGATGAAGCTTCCGTATGCAGTCGTTGAGCGGAGGGTAAATCTTTTAAAAGAAGAAGGGATTACATTCGTGACCAATACCGATGTCGGCAAGGATTACCCGATTTCTAAACTTCAGGAAGAGTTTGATTCCGTCGTGTTATGCGGGGGAGCAACAAAGCATCGTGATATTGAAGTGGAAGGTAGTGAGCTGAAAGGTATCCATTATGCGATGGACTTTCTCCATGCTAATACGAAAAGCTTGCTAGACTCAAACCTTGAAGATGGAGAGTATATTTCAGCGAAAGACAAAGATGTCGTCGTCATCGGTGGAGGGGATACTGGAACTGATTGTCTAGCGACTTCCGTCCGCCACGGGTGTAAAAGCCTGACCCAATTTGATATTTACGAAAAGAAGGGTGACGTTAGACCTGATGACAATCCATGGCCACAATGGCCAGTTATTCATCGAGTCGAGTATGGTCATAAAGAAGCCGCAGCTGTATTTGGATCAGACCCACGTGCTTATATGGTGATGACGAAGAAGTTTGTTGGAGATGAGAACGGGCATGTGAAAGAGATTCATACAATAGGTGTTGAAACAACGAAAGATGAGTATGGGAGAAAGGTTCGTAAAGAAATTCCAGGCACAGAAAAAGTGTGGCCAGCTCAGCTTGTCTTGCTAGCAATTGGATTTAGTGGTCCTGAACAAAGCCTTATTCAAAAGTTGAATGTTGAAACAGACGAACGTTCTAATGTAAAAGCAGAATATGGGAAGTATACGACAAATATTGAAGGGGTGTTTGCTGCGGGTGATATGCGCAGAGGGCAAAGTTTGATTGTTTGGGCAATTAATGAAGGAAGAGAAGCCGCAAGAGAATGTGATAGATATTTAATGGGCGAAACAAGTTTGCCATAGGTATTTGGAATCCTGCTCCTTTTGGGGGGCAGGATTTTTTACAGAATGGCGAGTAAGACACAAGTTATCGCGAGTGAAATTTCCGACTATCCCAATTTCTACAAAAAATCAATAGATAATGATAATCATTATCGTGTATGGTGTTGTTATAATCCATTGATGGGAGAGGTTGATATGTTTATTCAATTGAGGAAATCCAAGTAACTGAGGGGCAATGCAGATCAAGTAGTCGAACGTTTTAGTAAACCTGGAATTATTGAAGAGCAGGAAGGATTTATCGACTCAACTGTTATGACCAAGAAGGTAAGAAGGGGGGATGAAGAAGTCATTGTACAAATTCGTTGGGAATCTGAAGCGCATTGGATAAATTGGGAGAAGAGTGAAGCGCATATTGCCGGCCATAAAGCAAACTTAGGAAAACAAAAGTCTGATTATATTATTCAATCTGAGGGTGGTTTGTACAATGTGCATGCAGTGAAGACAGCAAAGAAATAAATTGAACAAGAGGCTTGTTAACACAACCTCTTGTTTTTATTTATATAGAGAAACTAATACCGCCATCTTCACTAATTTCGATCGTTGAGTAACTTTCAAACGGCTCCATACTAGTAATTTGAGGATCTGCATCATTTGATAGGGTTTCCATATATTCTTCATAAACTTCCGGGTTTTTCACAAGATGATAATAATACACTCGTTTTCCTTCAAATTCATCACTATTCCTTAATAAAAATCGATCCCTGAATTGTTCTTTAAACCAAGATCTTGCTTCGGAGTGGCCTTGAAAATCTGGCATGTTGTGATAAATGGATGTAATATCAAAATTCATTGATTTTGCCCCTTTCATACATGTTAGTGTTGTTCATTTCGTATTTTATCCATAAAGGGGCGCTGACCATTATAGAAAATCGTTCCAATTAGAGCGATTGCAGGAAATGTATAGGTATATGAGTAAAGAGGTTTAGACATTTTGGACATTGGTGAGAAATAAACTTATGATAACTTTAACGTAAACTAGATGAAGAAGGATGGCGATTATGGAAGAAAAAGTCATAATTGTAGAAGGTACAAGTGATCGTAAACGTGTAAAGAAAGTTCTTGATGAGAATGTTGATATTATTTGCACATATGGAACATTAAGTGAAGAGAAGCTCGAGACGTTAATTCTGCCAATTGAAGATATGGATGTTTATATTCTTGTTGATGCGGATGAAGCAGGAGAGAGTTTACGAAAACATTTAAAACGAGAATTGCCAAATGCGACTCATTTGTATACGCAAAAAGGCTATGGGCAAGTAGAAATGACACCTTTTGATTATCTTGCTGATGTGTTAAGAGCTTATTTTAAAGTGAAGGAAAGATATTGAAATATAACATTCGAGCCAGTATCATTTGCTGGCTCGATTAGCACTTCCTTATTTCTCACGATCCACTTCGGGAAGGTAAACGTTTGCTACAAACTCATTGAGTGCATTTGGCAAAACTTTATACTTTCGATGATGCAATGTTCTAACAATCTCTTTTCTTTCATTATTTGTAAGCAACCAACAATCAGGAACCAACGAGAGAATTTCTTCAATTAATAGCTTTGGGATCGCTTGAATAATCTCTTGCTGCTCATTAAATTTCTCTTCACTTTTAATAAACCGAGCCATCATTTGATGAGTTGAGCTTTCCAGGATTCCTTCTGGCAAATGTTCTAGGTCTGTTACAGTCCAAGAGGTAGAGCCAAAACATTTAGCTTGATCAATAATTGAGAGGTGGTATTGGTTTTTGTTCATTTCTTTTAATAATATATTTTTCCGAGTTCTGTCTGTATTACATAACCAATAGTCTAGCGCAACGATCCCTGCTAGTTGTTCATTGTTTACAATGTCATTTACCTTGCTCGTACTATGCCCATTTACGCGGTTCATTTTGTATTGTAGGGCAATATGGTGCTTAACATAAGGTTGATCATAAAGGTCAGGAATTGTCCGATAGACATCCTGTGGAATTTCAACTATTTTCGACGCTGGAATCGGTAATTGAAGATACTTGGCTAAGCAATAGGCTAACCATTCGTTTACTAATGCTTTTCTATGATGTAACAAATGAAACTTAACGACATACTCCATTTGATCATTGAATGTTAGAACATGTACGTTATTCGTATTATTTTCAAGTCGTTTTACATGTTGAATAGGAGTGATCATGGTTTCCCTCCGTTCACAACTGAATAGAGCAATTGAATGTAATGGTCTGCGCATTTGGAAATCGAAAAGTGACAGAGTACTTTGTCACGAGCGCTATTAGACATGAAAGAGTACTTTTCGTTGCTATCGATAATTTTAGTAATTGCTTTAACTGCATCCTTTTCATGGTTCTCTTTAAATAAATAGCCATTTTTTTTATGATCTACAATTTCTGGGATAGAAGAAATGTTTGGTGCGACGATAGGAACTCCGCAAGCCATTGCTTCGATAAAGGTATTCCCAAAAGACTCGCCTTTTGTTGTTGCTAGAGTGCAGCCTCCTGATTTCCTAATCTTCGAATAAACAAGTGGCATCTGCTGATAAGGGATAACTGGAAACCATTTAATAAGGTCTGTTAGTTTTTGTGCTTGCCACTCAACTGTAAATTTCTCCTTTTGAACGCTTTTTGCTCCACCAATAACCCAAAATTCCACATCATCGCGTGTGTCTTTCATGATTTGTGCGATTTTTAAAAGTATCTTCCAATTTTTTCTTTTATCAACTCGACCAATCCAGCCAATTATTTTTTTATTTTCTTGAAGAAAAGGGGCAATATCATTTGAAAAGTCATGTAATGGTTTAAAAAAAGAAGCGTTAATTCCATTGTAAATAACTTGTATAGGTACATTATCTTGTAGGATGGAAGTGACTCTTTTTTGATGATGGGAAGGAACGACGATGACTTCAGGATTAGTATGTTGAAAATCTAGGTGAGGTGCTAGCTTGATAATTTCAGGTGTGCGCGCCTCTGTGATGATAGGACCATTATAATTAGCTTCTTGAAGCCATTTATAAGCTTCGGCTGTATCAACAACGATGATCGCATCATAATGGTTCATTCTAATAATATGAATGATTTCATTTTTATCTTTTGTTAAATAGACTTTTGAGACATCCTTCATCATGTGTATGCCGCCGAGATCTTTTGTATAAAGGAATTCAGTGTCGATTCCGTAGTTTTTAAAGTAAACCGCACGATTTCGCCAGCCAGCGTTGACCCCACCAACCGTTAGAAGACGCCAGATTACTAATATCTTCATAATTCCCTCCTGTTGTAACGTTTTTACTCTACTAGTAGATGTGAGAAATTGGGGTATTGTACGTATTAAATTCGTTAAGATTATGTGTTGTTTGTAAAGATTCCCTCAAAGAGTTAATTCTAATTTTTACATTTGTTTTAATTTAACTTTATACTAGATTAATATTTGCACTTTACAATAAAGGTATCTACAACAAGGAAGTGTGACAATGAAGGAGAATCTAGTTGCTCTTATTGACCTTGGGTCTAATTCAATGCGTTTAGTTGTGTACAAAATTAATCATCAAGGCAATTTCAAGGAAGTAGAAAAGGTGAAAGTTCCAGCGCGTCTAATTAATTATTTAGACAGACAAGATAAGCTCACTAATGAAGGTTTAAATCTTGTCATAAATACATTATTAAAATTCAAAAAGGTGATTCGTGCTTATCAGATAAGTCGAGTCATCGGATTTGCTACGGCGGTCATTAGACAGTCCACTAATCAGAGAAAAATTCTAGAGGAAATTGACAAACAAACTGGTTTTTCATTTCGTGTTTTTAGCGAATATGAAGAAGCGTATTACGGTTATGTTGGTGTTGTCCATACCATGAATATAAAAAATGGCATTACGATCGATACTGGTGGTGGAAGTACGGAAATCACAATGTTTCAAGATCAGAAGCTTGTCCATTATTATAGCTTTCCGTTTGGTGCAATTACATTAGACTGTGAATTCACAAAGGGGGAGCATCTGAGTGATAAACAAATTGCTCGATTGAAATATTATTTGACCACTCAGTTTGAAAGTCTTTCATGGTTGAATCAAGCAAGGTATCCTGTGATTGGTATTGGGGGCAGTGCACGTAGCTTAGCACGAGTGTTTCAAAAACAGAGAGGGAATAAAACTAAGATGAAAGCTTACGATATTCAGAAGGTCTTTTCTACTATTGCTTCCTTGCCAACTAGTAAGCGTTCGAAAGTAAAAGGACTCTCTAAAAAGCGGCAGGATATTATCATTCCAGGTGTACAAACGATTTTAACATTAATGGAAGTTGTTGAAGCTCCTTATTTTGTTTATAGTGAGAAAACGATACGTGATGGAGTAGCGTATGAAGAAGTTGTCAAAAGGACCGTCAAAAATTAAAAATGTCTCAGTGGCTCTAATGATGCTTAATTAATAGATTAAATTTAATATAACAAATAAATTCCAAATGGCTGTTTCTATTTGGAATTTCCCCAAAACAAAACCCACTGCTGTACAGGGCAGTGGGTTTTATATATTAACGTTGTT
The DNA here is from genome assembly GCF_056619925.1 of Halalkalibacter sp. HAAS-P013. Taxonomy (NCBI): domain Bacteria; kingdom Bacillati; phylum Bacillota; class Bacilli; order Caryophanales; family Bacillaceae; genus Halalkalibacter; species Halalkalibacter sp. HAAS-P013. The sequence continues at coordinate 30,977 of NZ_JBWQTU010000002.1, read as the reverse complement.
CTAAACGAGCAATTCGTTCATTTAAGTCAGGGTGAGAGGAGAAAAGCTTTGCCATCCCGCTACTCCCATTAATTTTCATTGTTTGAATGGCGGAATCGTCAGTACCACGACTAACGTTAGCACGGTCAACATACGACTGTAATGAACGCAATGCGTGGGCCATTTTATCGCGGCCGGCTAAATCAGCTCCTCCTCGGTCAGCGTGAAATTCACGGTGTCGCGAATAAGCCATAACGACAAGACTCCCAAGGATAGAGAAGAGAATTTGGAAGATAATGATCGCAGCAAAACGAACAACAGTCTGCATCTCAGAACGTACTAACCTGGATACTAATATCGCAGCAATTCTTGAGAAGAAGACGACAAATGTGTTGACGACTCCTTGCAGCAGGGTCATTGTAACCATATCCCCGTTTGCTACGTGCGCTACCTCATGGGCAATGACACCTTCTACAGCATCATCATCCATTACCGTTAATAGTCCTGATGATACCGCCACTAGGGAACGCTTCTTTGATGGTCCAGTTGCAAATGCGTTTACTTCAGGAGATTGATAAATTCCGACTTCAGGCATATGTGTTAACCCAGCTGCACGAGATAGTCGGTGAACTTTCTCAACAACGCTACGTTCTTGTGGTGACAATGAACCATTTGGATCTAGAACTTTTACTTTCATCATCTTTTTTGCGATCCATCTAGACATCGCTAATGAAATAAATGAACCTGTGAATCCAACAACTAAACTAAAAGCACCTAAAGCAACAAAATCTATTCCAAGTCCAGGACCTCCAGTTTCAAAGGAACCCCCAATATCAGTAAATGTCGTAATAATCGACCAGACGATAACAATCGTCGTCATAACTAGAATGTTTGTTAAAAGTAAAAATAATAATCGTTTCCCCATATACGCCTCCATTATTAATAGTCTCAAATTATTTTACCATATGTTTTGGTTAGGTTTAATAAAAGAAATTGACGTTATTAGTAAGATACTAGGAATATAATAAGAAGTTTGGTACATACTACAAGCTGTTAGAGTCCAATTAAGGAGTGGAAATAATGAAAAAAAATCAAGAACAACAACCGATGCAATCAACAGCTGATGAGCAAACACCACCAGCAGATCAAGAACAAAAAACAACAGCCCAAACGGACGGGTTTCGTTACGACTACGACGACTCCTCTGACGTGTAGGTAACATGGATGCTAAAGCTCTTCTATTAAGCACACAATAGGAGAGCTTTTTTTGTGAAAATGAAAACCCTAGGCTCGGCCTAGGGTTCCAAAAAGCTTCCAGCGATGTATTAAAAAAACTCCACCGTGATGCTAAAATATATTTTGGTTCGCCAACCAATATATCAAGCAAACGGGAGGAGTTTTATGTCTAAAGACACTAACAGTTTAGCACATACAAAATAGAATTGTAAGTATCACATTGTATTCGACGAAAGTACAGAAGACAAGCGATATACGGAAATTTAATAAAAGGTATAGGTGAAATAATAATAACATATGTAATATAAAAGTATTGTATATCTATCAACGAACGCGATTACAAAATAAAGGGTAATCGCTTATTCTTGTTGAAATAACGATGCAAAGAGAGTTGAATAAGTTAATACCATTCATAAAGCCGATGAAGACCCCACAGCCTAGAAAAGCATGGGAAAAAGTACTTCATACAATCCAATATGAATATTTGTGTTAGAGATAACACTATCTTCAAGAAACGGGAGCGATCGTTGACGCTTGCTTTATCTTCGTCTTTGCTATTTACATTTTATACTGGAGGAGAAATGATGGGGCAAAAATATGCTTCAGAAATGGATGAGTTGATACCTGGGGCACGTGATGTGTCTCAAATTTATTTTGATGGGGCAAATGGAAACTGGCTGACTACGAAAAATCCGCAGCAATATCAAAAAGCAGTTGTTTATGATAACCTCGGTTTGGCTCCTTATAATTGGGGGAATTCGACTGAAGGTACTGGTTGGTATCAGATGTATAAACCTTCAGAAATTAAGGGGATACAAATTACTGGATTTTTTGACGATGCGCAATTCGTTATTCGAGTACCAGAGAACTGGAATGGAAAACTGGTCGTCTCTGGTATACCTGCTACTCGGAATGAAACTTCAACAGACCTGTTATTTAGTGATTTTGTATTAGAAAAAGGTTTTGCATTTGCGGCGATTGATAAAGGGACACAGGGGGAAAGTGATCCCATTGATCCGCTTGCAAAGGTGAAAAATGCACTAATCAACGCAGATGATAGTGTAGCAGAATGGCATCTGCGCTATCGCCAAGTGACAAAATCGGCTCAAAGCTATTTAAGCAAGCATTACCCTGATAAGCTGATTCGACCGAATGATCCAGCAAATGCTGCAAGCCGATTAATAAAAGAAGACCATAAAGTGCCTACATACGCTTTGGGAATATCAAATGGGGGCTATGTTGTCCGTTATGCGCTTGAAAATGATGGACCGGAAAAAACAGGAGAGCCACGACTTTTTGACGGCGGAGTTGATTGGGAAGGGGTATTATGGACAGATCAGGCTCCGAACTTAATTAGCTCTTTAACAACTGTAGTTAATAATGCCGATGAAGCCATTTTCGGCAGCGGGAAAGCACGGGATGAAGCAGTTAAGGAAATGTACAAAGCAGGTCTTCCACGTGGATCCGAAAAATTATGGGCCTATCATGACCAAGTATATTGGTTTGTAACCTTAAATATATACCGCGATCACTTTGATCCAGACGCACCAGCTAGAATTAAATGGAAAAACTATTTAAATTTTGTGAATGGAGTAAGAGACCGCAGCTATGATCATATCTTTAAAGATTATAATTACGTATCACGTCCAAAAAGTATAAAAGAAAACATAAAAGAGGTAGCGAATACCGGTGATATTGACGTGCCTTTAATCAGCATAACCGGTTCATTGGATTGTCTCATTTTTCCTGTGATTCATGCAGAAGGATACAGAAAACTTGTGAACAAAGCAGGAAAAGATCATTTGCACCGTCTATACATGATCGAAAAAGGCACTCATGTGGACAGCCTGGTCTGGAATCAAATAACAGATCCAGACAGAGAGCTTCAACCCTTATTGCCTTATACTCATCAAGCTTTTGATCTCCTTGTTGATTGGGTGGAGAACAAAGAAGAAGCTCCAAACAGTATGACTGTAGCTGCACCTCAAAATCCGGTTAAAGTTATTGACATAAATTCAGGGGAGGAAAGGGATCCCAGTTAGAGGCTAAAAATGAAGGGGGTTGAATTTGAGTCTCTCTAAGAAGATTGATTGGGACAACGAAAATTCAAATATTAAAGAAAAAAATGGCCAGAATGGGCTATAAAATAGAAGTAGGAATAAGTTTGAGTTCTCGAGCACACCATCTATAGTGTGCTCTTTTACTTTGATAAATCAGCAAATTGTGCAGTTATTACCTCTGCTAAATCCTCTACCTTCAGTTCAATTTGGACACCAATCAGTCCTCCACTCACTATAATCGTCTCAAGTGATTTTGCCTGTTGATCAATAAACGTAGGAAATAACCTCTTCATGCCAATAGGTGAACACCCCCCGCGAACGTAACCGGACACTTTGGTTATCTCTTTTACGGGAATCATTTCGATTTTCTTTTCTCCTGCCGCTTTTGCTGCTTTCTTTAAATCAAGCTCAGCTTCAACGGGAATGACAAAAACGTAATAAGACTTGCTTGATCCTTGAGCAACAAGTGTTTTGTAAACGACGGTAACCTCTCTACCAATTTTGTTTGCTACGGCTATTCCATCTATTTTTCCATCATCGATTTGGTATGTTAGCATATCATAATCCAACTTTTCTTTATCCAACATACGCATGGCATTTGTTTTCCCTTTTTTCATATCAACCCTCGTCTTTCTACTATTTACTATTTATTGTAAACTGATAATGTGGTTTTTAACAGAGTCACATACTAGAAAACGCTTTACTTATTAGAATATATTCATTAGGGTGATACTTATAGTAAGGAAACGTGATTGGGAGGTACAGTATGAGTAATTACAACGATGACAGCTTAGCAGTACATACAGATGCATATCAAATAAATATGACTGAAACGTATTGGCACGATAATATGCATAATCGGAAAGCGGTATTTGAATTATATTTTCGCAACCTTCCGTTTGGCAATGGTTACGGAGTGTTCGCAGGGTTAGAACGAATTATTGAATACATAAAAGATTTTTGTTTTACAGAGAGTGATATTGACTATTTACGTGAGGCTGTTGGATATGAAGAAGAGTTTCTAGATTACTTAAAAACAATTCGATTCACAGGTACCATTCGCTCGATGAGAGAAGGAGAGCTTGTATTTGGAAATGAACCGATCTTACAAGTTGAATCAACATTGGCAGAGGCTCAGTTGATTGAAACGGCCCTTTTAAACATTGTGAACTATCAAACACTAATTGCCACAAAGGCTTCAAGAATTAAGCAAGTAGTTGGGGACGAAAAAGTACTGGAATTTGGTTCGCGTCGTGCACAAGAAATGGATGCAGCGATTTGGGGGACAAGAGCAGCTTTCATTGCCGGATTTGATGCAACAAGTAACGTAAGAGCAGGAAAAAAATTCGGGATTCCTGTGTCTGGTACTCACGCCCACTCAATGATTCAAGTGTACAAAAGTGATTACGTAGCCATGAAAAAATACGCAGAGAGCTGTGTTAGAAGAAAAAATAAAGTGTTTATTCCTCTTGTTGATACGTATGATGTTTTGCGTTCAGGTGTACCAGCTGCAATTAAAGTTGCAAAAGAGTTTATAGGCGAAGTTGATTTTAAAGGGATTCGTTTAGATGGTGGCGATATGGCTTATTTATCAAAGAAAACAAGAGAAATGCTGGATGAAGCAGGATTCCACTCAACTCAAATTGTTGCATCGAGTGATTTAGATGAGCAAACGATTTTAAGCCTAAAAGCACAAGGTGCCAAAATTGATGTATGGGGGATAGGAACAAAGTTAATTACTGCCTTTGATCAGCCTGCACTAGGAGCTGTTTATAAAATTGTTGCGATTGAAGATGATCATGGAGATATGGTCGATACAATTAAGATCTCTTCAAATCCGGAAAAAGTGACAACACCAGGAGAGAAGAGAGTGTACCGAATTATTAATAAAAAGAATAATAAATCAGAAGGCGATTATATTACACTAAAAAATGAAGAGCCACAAAAGGAAGAGAGCTTAAAAATGTTCCACCCGACACATACGTTTATTAGCAAATTTGTAACGGATTTTGAAGCAAGAGAACTTCTCACTGATATATTTGTGGATGGAGAATTGGTTTATGAGAATCCTGATATTTTGGATATTCAAAAGTTTGTAGCTGTCAATTTAACCGTACTTTGGGAAGAGTACAGGAGAACATTAAATCCTGAAGAGTATCCTGTTGATTTAAGCCAAGATTGCTGGGATAACAAAATGCAAATTATTAAAGAGGTTAAAGAAGAAATCAAAGACTATACCGGGCAATAAACAAGTAGAAGGCAAGGGGCTTAGGCAGGCCCTTGCCGATTTTCATTTTTAAAGGGTATACGCGGAACCTACTATAACAAGTAGGATAAATAATACGACGATTAAAGTGAAGCTATTTCCAGTAACATAACTCATGAAGAATTCCTCCTCTTTGAGTAGCTACAAAACCATCTTATGAATTGTCGGGTGTAGTGGGTGGGCTACTGCCTTGGGTTTCGTGAAAATAGGCGCATGTGTTTTTTTGACCGAGTTTGGTTTTGATGAGTAATTGAAGAGTTATGGCTAGTAAATTAGCTTGCGGTTCTACATAAGCCTTACAAACAGCAAAAAAGGGGGTGTCTCAATAACGGGTTCCGTTAACTATCGCAAACATTAAAAATGTAAAGCAAAATGACCTTCAAATTCTATGGAAATTTGAAGGTCTATTTTTGTTGATATAAAGGGATTTCAATAATTATTTTGGGGGGATTTGTAATGCAATTTGTCTATTAAAATGCGGGGATACAATAGCCAGTGTACCGCAGCAAAAGACACTACATTTTTACTTGCAAATTGATATACAAAAATATTGGTTAAGCACTGTTATAACTGAATGATAATTTCACTGTGTTTAAAAATAAAGGGAGAAATTCCGGCTAAATTGGGAAATGCCCATTTTTCCTTAATAATAAGGGGAGTTTTTCCGCTTATATTATCCAAATCCTTAGATTTTGTCTTATTTAGAGCAGTTTACGGGAATATCTCCGCTTATATCCGTTTCTTAACCTCCTTTATCTACATTAGGAGGAAATTCTCCGCCTATTAATTCTCATACCTACGCAAAAGTTGATACGAGAGGGCGGATTTGGTTTGCAAACTTCGTAATACGCAATCCGAAGAATAAGCAATTAAAAGCAAAATAGCACGGGTAGAAACCTTTGCTATTTCTAATGTTTTTAACCCTCTAGCCTAACAAATTGCTCTACATTTTAATAGCGCAAAAAGGATTACGTTTTGGTTTGCATTTCCCTTTGCAAATTGACGTTTTGCAATAGGAAACGGAACCCGTTAGTGTCTCAAAGGTCTATTTTTGACTTTTGGGACAGACCCACCCTCATGTATTATTTTGTATCTGGTAATTCGCATCCATCATCATGACAAGCTGTACCTGATTGATCGACAGTAAGACCATCTTGTTCAATAATCTGTTGCAACGATTGAACAAACACGTCAGGAGACTGTGCGCCGGTGATAGCATATTTTTTATTGATAAGGAAAAATGGAATGCTTCGAATCCCATATTGCTCAGCTTCTTGTTCATCAAGGCGAACAGCTTGGCTGAATTCATTACTAGCGAGCATATCTACTGCTGCGCCTCGATCTAATCCGACCTCTTCAGCTAGATCTACCAATGTTGCATGATCTCCAATATGCTTTCCTTCGGTGCAATACGCACGCAAGAGGCGATCTGTCATCTCATGCATTCGCCCATGTTCTTTGGAAAACATCACTAAACGATGTGCATCAAAGGTATTCGTTAAGATTTGAGTGTCGAACCTGAAATCTAAGCCAAGTTCATGTGCCATTTGTTCCATGTTTCGGCAGTTGGCTTTTGCTTGATCCAGACTCATTCCATATTTTGAAGCTAATTTTTCATATATATTATATCCTGCATCCCGTTCCATCGTAGGGTCTAATTCAAAACAACGATAGTCTACTGTGATAGGATGGTTTATTTTTTGAATGGCGTCCTCCAGACGCTTCTTGCCAATATAGCAAAATGGTCAAGCAAAATCTGTCCACATTTCAATGTGTAACATCTTGATCCCTCCAATTAAGTTAAAGTTTCAATGTTCATTTTTAGTATATCGATTAAGAGGAGAGTTGACCAATAAGTTGCACCAAATAAAAAGAAATACACAAAAAAGGGGGAACCCAAAGGTATACCCCCTTCTATAATTATTTAAAATGTGTATGCAGATCCTACAACGATCAGCAGGATAAATAACACAACTATTAAAGTAAAGCTATTACCAGTAACGTGACTCATGAAGAATTCCTCCTTTTTGAGTGACTACACCCTTACCCTATGTTTGAATGAATGAAATGGGTGGGCACCTGCCTGGAATTTTTGAATTTTGGGCTAATGGTTGTTTGTTTGAATAAGATCATTATGCTAGCCCCTAGTATTTGCTACTAGAGGGCGTTTTTATGTGAAATGATCTTATATGGTGATATATTGAGTACATAATAAGGAGTTGATTTAATGAAAATACGTAATGCTCTTTCAGATGAAGCACAGTATATTCGAACGCAGCGAATCGAGGCTTATAGTGAACATGCAAAAGTCGTATCAGAGGAACACTGGCAGGCTCTTAAACAAGCAATCTCTTCAGAAGCAGATGAGCAATCTGGTGTAGAACTCATTGTTGCCGAAATAGAAGGAGGTATTGTAGGAAGTGTTGCACTCTTTCCTCCTAAATCAGATGCCTACGAGGGGCAGGTTGATGAATTAGATTACTCAGAAATTCGACTTCTAGCGGTTACGAAAGAAGCACGAGGAAAAGGGGTAGCACATGCCTTGCTTACTGAATGCATTGAACGAACGAAAGCAAAAGGCTATGATGCAATTGGATTACATACGGCAGACTTTATGGAAGGTGCTATCAAGTTATATGGCCGAATGGGGTTTGAACGATTGCCTGACCATGATTTTGAGCCTGCGAATGATGGAGTGATTGTGAAGGCGTTTCGATTGGGGATATAATGAGGAAAAGGTCAATGAAGCCTTTTGGCTGCATTGACCTTTTTTTGTCGATTTTCTGGTTGTGGCTAGTAAAGGTGTAGTTACGGCGAGTAAGTGTAGATAAACGGCAAGTATAAGTATTGGTAAGAAGGAGATTAACATATGAACGAAAAAAAGAGCGGCCTTAAGCCGTTCCTATCCCTTGTTTTATCAACGAAGATTCCAAAGACTGGATTGATAATTGGCTTAATAGCGAGTATTATCACAACGCTAGCCGGCTTGATCGTTCCGCTTTTAACAAGGGAATTAGTTGATGGATTTTCTGTAGAAGTATTAAGTATTTCAATCATGTTCGCGATTGGACTAGCCTTCCTTGTCCAAGCTATTTTGAATGGTTTATCAATTTATTTGCTTAGTGCAGTCGGTCAAAAGGTGGTAGCGAGATTACGTGAAATAATTTGGGTGAAGCTGCTATGTCTGCCTGTAACATATTTTGATAATCACTCGAGTGGTGAGTCTGTTAGCCGGGTCGTCAATGATACAAGTATTATTAGGCAGTTAATCTCAGGTCACTTTCCTCAATTTGTAACAGGAATTATTTCGATTATAGGTGCTGTATCCATACTTACAATAATGGATTGGAAAATGACATTACTTATGTTGACTTCAGTCCCATTCACAATTGCTATTATGATTCCTTTAGGCAGGAGAATGGCCAAGATTTCACGTGGATTACAAGATGAAACAGCAGTATTTTCTGGAAACATTCAACAGACATTAAGTGAAATTCGCTTAATGAAAGCTTCAAATGCAGAGCGTGTCGAAGAGAAGAATGGATTTTCCGGAATAGATCAATTATACAAGTATGGTTTAAAGGAAGCACGAATCTTTGCTGTTATTGCACCGCTCATGTACGTTGTTGTAATGGCTGTCATTGTGATGATTATTGGGTACGGTGGGATTCGCGTAGCAAATGGGACGATGACAACGGGTTCACTCGTAGCCTTCTTGCTTTACTTATTTCAAATCATCATGCCACTTACATCTTTTGCGAGGTTTTTTACAGAGCTTCAGAAAGCAAAAGGAGCAACCGAGCGTATCATCGATATACTTGAACTTGAGTCAGAAGAAGAAAATGATGGGATAGATATAGATATTAAAAATGAGTCTATCTATGTTTCGGACGTGACTTTTTCTTATGATAAGAATGAGCCAGTATTAAGAGGTGTATCATTTGATGCTGCACCTGGTGAGATGATCGCTTTTGCAGGTCCGAGTGGTGGCGGAAAAACGACGATGTTTGGTTTGATAGAACGATTTTATGAGCCTACTTCTGGAGTGATACGAATTGGAAACGTACCAATTAAGGAAATCTCGCTATTTTCATGGCGGAATCAGATTGGTTACGTTTCTCAAGAAAGTGCAATGATGGCTGGGACCATTCGTGAAAATTTATGTTACGGTTTAGAAAATAAAGAAGAAATTACAGATGAGCAATTGTGGGACGTAGCCAAAATGGCTTATGCTGATCAATTTATCCATTCTTTCCCTGAGGGGCTAGATACAAAAGTAGGAGAACGAGGCGTGAAGCTATCTGGAGGCCAACGGCAACGCATTGCTATTGCTCGTGCCTTTTTAAGAAACCCTAAAATTCTTATGATGGATGAAGCGACGGCCAGTCTAGATAGCCAGTCAGAAAGTGTTGTTCAACAAGCTCTAACACGTCTCATGGAAGGGAGAACCACGTTTGTCATTGCCCACCGCTTGTCTACAATTGTGGATGCCGATAAAATTGTTTTTATTGAAAATGGTGAGGTTACAGGGATTGGTACACATGATGAATTAATTAAATCACATGTGTTATATAAAGAGTTTGCAGAGCAGCAGCTAGCTTAGTTTATAGCAACAATGGTAATTTTAACAGTTGCCTCACCTAGGACTATTTTAGTGACTAGGGTGAGGTGCTTTTTTTAGGTTGTGAGCCTTTAGTTGAGAGAATTTGTTATTTGAACTACCGTAATAGGTTATATATACCAATACGAATCTATCATTTTAAATAAACTTAGTTAGTGCAGTAGATAAACTAAGTTAAGCTTGCTATAATGAGTTCAAGTTAGAAAGCTTGCAGTAAGAGATTAATTTAATAATGTAAACCCTTACTTATTTACTGTCTGCAGGCGTCCATTTTGTAAAAAAAGGAGGTTAGTGAGATACTTTTGCATTTTTAAAAATTTTAATCTATGAAAAGGAGATTTTAACATGCTTAAAGTTCTTAAAAAACCGATCATTGCAGGGTTAGCTTTATCACTTGTGTTAACAGGCGGAATTGGAAGTGTCGCTGCTCAAGGAAATGGACATAAAGGGGTATTTGGAGAAAATCAGAAGGGAAATGGTAATGTGCAACCACATGCTTGGCAAGTTGCTTCTTTAGCTGACAGGTATGAGAGCGCTTTCGATATTGGTGCAGCGGTTGAGCCGTATCAATTAAACGGGAGACAGGGAAAAATCTTAAAGCATCATTACAATAGTATCGTTGCAGAAAATGCAATGAAGCCGGTTTCTCTTCAGCCAGAGGAAGGAAAGTGGGACTGGGAAGGAGCCGATAAAATTGTTGAATTTGCTCGCAAAAATGATATGAACTTACGTTTTCATACACTCGTATGGCATAATCAAGTACCAGATTGGTTCTTCCTAGATGAAGATGGAAATCCGATGGTAGATGCAACAGATGAAGAAAAGAAAGAGGCTAACAAAGCACTATTATTAGAGCGTTTGGAAACACATATTAAAACGGTTGTAGAACGTTACAAGGATGATGTGGATTCTTGGGATGTTGTCAATGAAGCAATTGCTGATGGCAATACGGATGATAGAGGACTTCGTGAATCGGTTTGGTATCAAATTACAGGTGATGAATACATAAGGGTCGCCTTTGAAACTGCTAGAAAATATGCAGGCGAAGACGCGATGCTTTATATTAATGATTACAACACCGAAGTCACTCCAAAAAGGGATAATCTTTATAATCTAGTGAAAGAATTAACAGAAGATGGGGTACCAATTGACGGAGTTGGACATCAGGCACATATTCAAATTGGCTGGCCAACACTTGATGAAATGGAAGAGTCTTTTAAAATGTTTGCTGATTTAGGGCTAGATAACCAAGTAACAGAACTGGACGTTAGTCTTTATGGCTGGCCGCCAAGACCTGCCTATACATCTTATGATGCGATTGAAGAAGTACGAATCCAAGCTCAGGCTGACCGTTACGAACAAATTTTTAACTTATATGAAGATTTAAAGGTAGACATCAGCAGTGTCACATTCTGGGGAATTGCTGATAACCATACGTGGTTAGATGACCGTGCAGAAGAGTATAATGATGGAGTAGGAATTGATGCACCGTTTCTATTTGACGAAAACTACAGAGTGAAACCTGCTTTCTGGAAGGTTATTGATTAATAGTGTTTTAAAAGAATATTTATAAAAACAGCTCCGCTTTGGCGGAGTTGTTTTTTTGCATTTATTCCTTCATATTAAATTGTGTGAGGTTAGTGGGCCTACTGCTAGATAGTTGGGAGAACATTGAAGTAGACTTGCTCCTTTGTGGTTTCATAGCAGAGGTTCTAATTGTTCCAATGTGAAAATTCATACTCAGTTCATAAAAGCTTGTTAAACTATATATAACAATAGTAAACCTAGGATTTTTTCAAGCTTTACAACCTAATATGAATAGCAGAACGAATAGCAAAAGAAAGGTAACAGGAAAAGAGGCAGTAATGGCAAGACTGTTAGATGTAAGGTTTAGGCTAGTTTTCACCTTTTCCAAATTATTTAATCGGAGTTGAGATCAAATGAATAAGATTCTCGTAGTTGATGACGATTCACATATTCGAAAATTAATAAGAGTATATCTTGAAAATAGTCAATTTAGTGTACTTGAAGCATCAGATGGAAAAGAAGCACTAGAGTTGCTATCACATGAACAGGTCGACTTAGCTATTGTTGATGTAATGATGCCGCATATTGATGGGATTGAATTAACGACAGATATTCGCTCATTTTTAAACATCCCGATTTTAATGGTAACAGCAAAAGGGGAATCGCAGGATAAGGTGAAGGGGTTTAATGCTGGTACGGATGATTATTTAGTAAAGCCCTTTGATCCGGTAGAATTAATCTTAAGAGTAAAGGCTCTTTTAAAACGATATCATGTCACGATAGATAAGATAGTGACCATTGGTGAAACAACGATCGATTTAGAAAAACATTTGATTCAATGTAATGATTCATCCGTATACTTAAAGAAAAAGGAATGTGAATTACTGTATATGCTAGCTAATTCACCTGGAAAGATCTTTACCCGTACACAATTGATTGAAAAGATATGGGGATTTAATTATGAAGGTGATGAAAGGACGGTTGATGTACATATTAAACGATTACGAGAACAATTGGTTCCTTTTAAGGATATAACGATCACTACCATCAGGGGGTTAGGGTATCGGTTGGAGGAGATTTGAGTGCTTAGAAAAAGTCTTTATGTAAGGATCGTAGCAACCTTTATCGGAGTAGTAATCATCAGTATAGCAACTTCATACTTCATTACCGCTTTCTTTTTTCTTGAGAGAGAAGTTGTAAATATTACATCGCGTGTAGCGGAAATAATTGAATTAGCGGACCCAGAAAAACTGCCCGAAATGGCAAAAACATTAGAATCTTATCATTTCGACATTATGATTATGGATGAAGAGGGTGTTCCTTTACTGGAACAGCATACGCCGTTTGTTATTTCCGATGAAGATATTGCGAGTGTGTTTCAGTCAGATGGACAGGTGCCTATGACTCTCTCTCATAGAAGAGGCGACGTTACAAAGGGAGCCGGATTCCAAGTAGAAATCATGAATGAACCATATGCCTTGTTTGTTTATATAAATTCAGAAGAAGAGATGAAGGGTATTAGAGGGATTATCAACATTTCTCTTATTTTGGTATTACTTGTAGGCAGCTTGCTAATTTTTTTAGCTTCTCGTCATCTGGTTAACCCTATTAAAATGCTTACACATGCTGCAAAAGAGATGGCAAAAGGGAATTTCTCTGTACGTATAAAAAGCAAAAATAAAGATGAGATTGGTGAACTAATTACTAGCTTTAATCATATGGCAACAGAGGTCGAGAAGATCGATCAAATGCGTGATGACTTTGTTAGCAGTGTGTCGCATGAAATCCAGTCGCCGCTCACATCAATTAGAGGCTTTACGAAAGCGATAAGAGATGAAGTGATACCAACACAGAATCAAAAAGAATACTTGGATATTATCTATCACGAGACCGACCGGCTTTCTAGGCTAAGTGAAAATTTATTAAGACTTGCATCTTTAGATTCTGAGCATCATCCATATCGTCCAGAATGGTACCAATTAGATGAACAAATAAGAAGAACGGTGTTAGGAACGGAACCTCAATGGAAAAAAAGAGAGCTACAAATTCATTTAGAATTAGAGCCTATTGAAGTGTTGGCAGACCAAGATTTAATGGAACAGGTTTGGCTAAACCTCATTACAAATGCTATCAAATATTCTCCTCAAAATGGGTCAATTCACATTGAGTTAAAAAGAGGAGATCAAGGTGTTTCAGTGAGCGTTAAAGATGATGGTAAAGGAATCGCAAAAGAAGCAATTCCATATTTATTTGATCGATTTTATAAAGTTGACAAAGCAAGAGGAAACTCTATTGATGGCAATGGTCTTGGTTTATCCATTGTGAAAAAAATCTTACGGATTCATCAATACTCAATTGACGTCCTTAGTGAAGAGGGAGTCGGTTCCACATTTGTCGTAACAATACCAGATAAAAGTGGAACTAATGAAGTCGTGTAGCGGGAATAGTTGATATCAAAATCACAGCCATACTCCTCATATAGGGGTATGGCTGATTTTTATATTCATTTGTCACTTTTTGATTAGACTAAACCCCAGTTCTTTTTCGTTGATTGTTTTGTTTTTTTGTTTGTTGACTCTTCATTTGTTTAGTTGATTGGTATGGATTGTTTGAAGGTCTATTGGTAGTCGTTTGTTTCTTTTTATTTTCAAGTTGTTGTTTAATGGCATCTTGCAGGCTGATTTTTTTTCTTGGTTTTTCGGTAGACATGAACATGATCCTCTCGCTTGTGATTTGTTATTAGTATGTACAGTATACAGGAATTTTTATAGGCGCGTGCAACTTTCAATTTAAAAGAGCTGACGTACGTTGTAAAAACTTCAACATGAATAATCCAGCTTTTAGTATAAATTCCAAACTCCATCACATTCTAAAACAGTAAAAACTTTAGAATTAATTTAAGATAGGTGATAGAGATGGAATCAAGCTGGCTTTCGATCGTCCCGTTTTTAGTGGTAATTCCCGTAGCTATTTACACAAAGCAAGTACTTCCAGCTCTTTTTTTAGGCTTGCTAGTGGGATCCTATATTTTGGATCCTTCAATTCTCGGTGGTATACAAACAATGTTCGTTTATGTTGTCCAGGCATTAATTGATACAAATAATATCAAAATTGTTGTCTTTTTATATGCCTTTTCGGGGTTGGTTGGCATGATTAAAATGACAGGTGGGATTAGAGGATTTGTTGAGAAGGCAGCAGAAAAAATTCAAACGAGAAAACAAGCACTTATTTTAACGTATGTATCTACAATTGGAACATTTGCGGCTCCAACCTTTCGATTTGTTACAATTGCTCCAATAATGAGAGCTCTTTTGAAAAAAGTAAAAATGACAACAGCTGAACTTGGTTTTGTGATTGAAACGACAGCAACACCGATAATTGTGTTAATTCCTGTTGCAACGGCTTTCGTCGGTTATATGGTGTCGATCATTCAAATAGCGACCGAAAATCAAGGTTTAGAACTAGACCCTTACTCGTTGTTCATTCAAAGCATTCCGTTTAATTTCTTTTCAATCGTTACCATTTTATTAGGTGTGTACTTAAGTTTCTTTCATCATTCAAAAAAGAAATCAACAGCTCCTATGCAAATTAATGAAGAGACGGTAGAAGAGGAAGATGATTGGCATGACTGTCACCCTGGGGTCTCAAAAGAGCTACCGATTAAACCGATGAATTTGCTACTGCCATTGATTTTGGTTATTAGTTTGACGTTATTTTTAACGTGGTGGGATGGTCACGTCAAAGGGTTTGGTTTTTTTGAGGCTTTTATTGAAGCTGATGTATTAGATGCAATGGTTGTCGCTCTTCTGATTACGGTCTTGCTTTCGATTGGCTTTTATTTGGTTCAACGTTTTAAACTAAGTGAGCTGATTGATGGTTTTATTGCAGGAGGAAACGAATTAATGTCAGTTATTTTGTTGTTATCAATCGTGTGGGGACTCTCGTCTATTACAGATGACTTAGGATTCTCAGCGTTTGTTACAGCTCATTCAGGCTGGATTCCACAAATGTTTATTGCACCCCTTATCTTCGTGTTTGGAGCAGCGGTTTCGTATTTTATTGGTTCTGCGTGGGGAACATGGGGGATTTTGATGCCTCTTGGGATATCGCTAGCGCTAGTTGGTGATGTTTCGCTGCCTTTAGTCATTGGGGCTGTGTTTGCTAGTGGGGCGTTTGGAGCTTTTGCGTCACCTTTAAGTGATGACACAAATACAATTGCAAAGATCTTGGGCCTTTCTGTAATAGAGTATGCAAAATATAAATTGAAACCTGCGTTGATCGCAGCCGGGATAACGACGGGGTTGTATATTATGGTTACTTTTATATTGTAAGATACAAGGCAAGGAGCTTTTGCACCTTGCCTAAGAGGCTTTCTCATAAGAGATATCACGTTTTCTCCCTAATCCATTCACGATCAATACACCTAGAAGTGCAATTGCGCCTCCAATAAGTGAAAGAGTTGTCGGTAATTCCTTAAGCCAGACCCAAGCAACGAGAACAGCAACTGCTGGTTCGAGATACATCATACTCGTCACAGAGCTTGCATTCCCTAAAGATAGGGCAATGGCCCAAGTGACATAAGCGATCGCAGCTGGAAAAATTCCAACATAAAGAGCAGATAAATTCGCTTCTAGTGTTGCGTTCTGAATAGACGTAAATACACCGGGAGAAAAAATGAAAAATGGAATCGTACCTGCCCATGTAAAGTAAGCTGTTAATTCAATAGGGTTATAGCGCTCTAGCAGCTGTTTTTGAAAAACGAAAAAAATCGATGTTGCAATGGCAGCCATCAATACTAAGAAAGCGCCTGTAGAGATTGTCAGAGATGGACCTGCAGAACCTAATGTTATGAGAAGAATCCCTATAAAACCAACCCCTAATCCAATCCATCCGAATGAGCTTAAGCGCTCCTTTAATACAAGAATAGCTATGATCGCTGTGAAGATAGGTGCTGAGCCAATGAGCATTCCTGCTTCACCTGCAGTGATGGTCATTTCACCAAAAGTAACCCCAATATGATATACACTTATTCCTATAAAACCGAGTATAAAAATCCTTATGATGTCTTCTTTGTGAGGTAAGCGAAATTTACTCCCAGGCCATAAGGCGTAAGCGATAAATAAACTAGAGGCAATCAAGTAGCGAACCAATACTAAGTGACCAGGCTCGTAACCTCCATGTAAACTAGCACGAATCGCAGCAAAAGTAGAGCCCCAAATAATAATAGTAATAAGGGCCATGGAAAAAGCTTTTGTGTTCATACTCTAAAACTCCCTTGTTATGAATAGTTGTCTATGTAAGTAGAGAACCGCTCGTAATAACCATCCATTTACTAGTGTAATTGTATCAATGCTTTCCATTATAATTAACGTTAATAGAAATGTCTTCAACTAGTTGAACAGTTATACATATTAAATAGAAAGAAAAAGGTTCTTGTCCCATTAAGATACATAAAGCAGTGAGGCAAGAACCTTTTTCTAGGAACTTTTTCATTCAGATTTTTCTTACATTATTTTTTTCTGTTCCTCTCATTTCATCTAACCATCCGTCCTAGATACGTGTTCTGAAACTAGTGAATAATTTGGTTATTATAATATTCTTCGTTATTTACAATTTCTTCTAAACGTCGTCTACCTTCTTCTGTTAAATATACACTTTTGTCATTTAAGAGCTTTTTGGCTAATTCTACTGTGATTTTTGGTTCAATTTTCTTTTCAGCCATTTTATTTTCCTCCTTTCTATGTGTTTCATTAATAGCTTATTCAAGTTTAGTAGAGTTGAACTGGACAAGTATAATGAATAGGGTGCGGATTATAAAAATGTGCTTGTCCCCAGGTTGACCACCAAATAGACATAAGAAAAAAGCAATAAAATATGTAGTTTGCTAACTTTTTTGGCAAACTTTTTTTGTTATCGCTTATAAAATAAACAATTTAATGAAATTTCTGACTCTTTATTGATTTAAATGGAAAAAAGGGGTTGTAACGAAACATGATCAATGGTAACATACTATTTAATTTAGTGTATAACACATTGGCGTTATATCATTAAATAGTATGTCACATATGAGTTTGAATACTAGTAGACTATCAACCTGATATATCCATAAAAACAAGTTTTGTAGGTGGGGCCTGATAGTCAAACAATGTGGTACATAGTAGTGCCATCATGAAATGACCAAGACATTTTCATGAAAAATGCTGTCAAATGAAAAAGGTAAAGGGGAATCGAAGTGAGAGAGAAGGAAGTTGTCTATGTCGTTTCTGACTCAGTTGGTGAAACGGCTGAGTTGATGGTGAAAGCCGTCGCATCTCAATTTAATGGGGGAGAAGTTGAAATTGAGCATGTTTCCAACGTGGAGGAAATCAAAGATCTCGAGCATGTCATTTATGTTTCTAAAGGTACGAACTCGATTATCGCCTATACACTTGTTATTCCTACTTTGAAAGAATACTTAGATAAAAGGGCGGAAGAGGAAGGAATTTTAGCAATTGATTTGATGAGTCCACTTATGGAAGCCTTTTCTCAAAAGTTCAATAAGCTCCCGAAACGTCAGCCAAGGTTGATAAGGAAGTTGGATGCCAACTATTTCCGGAGGGTGGAAGCTGTTGAGTTCGCTGTTAAGTATGATGATGGGCAAGATGTACGAGGAATTGAACGTGCAGATATAGTACTAATAGGAGTTTCTCGAACTTCAAAGACGCCATTGTCTATGTATTTGGCACATAAGCGTTACAAAGTAGCCAATGTTCCACTAGTACCAGAAGTGCGTCCACCCGATGAGCTTTTTAAAGTTTCAAGAAATAAATGTGTTGGTCTAGTTATTACACCAGATAAGTTAAATGAAATTCGCAAACAACGTTTGAAGAACTTAGGTCTGTCGGTAGCAAAATATGCCGATTTAGACCGGATCCTAGAAGAGCTAGAATACGCTGAAAAAATAATGAAACGTATTGGATGTCCCATTATTAATGTCTCAGACAAAGCTGTTGAAGAGACGGCTGATTTATTATTAGCCATGTTGAAAAAGAGAGGGGTAGGAAATCGTGAATAAATTTGTTTATATGTTTGATCAAGGAAGTGGCGATAAAAAGGAACTTTTAGGTGGAAAGGGAGCAAACTTAGCAGAGATGACTCGCATTGGGTTGCCTGTTCCTTATGGATTCACCATTTCGACAGAGGCTTGTAATGCATATTATGATGCAGGAAAATCAATTTCTGATGCAATGGAGCGACAAGTGTTAGAAGCACTAACTAACCTTGAAGAAAAAACAGGGAAGAAACTAGGAGATCCAAAAAATCCATTGCTTGTTTCTGTTCGTTCAGGTGCGGTTCATTCAATGCCAGGAATGATGGACACGGTTTTAAATCTTGGAATGAACGATGAAACGGTTGAAGGAATGGCAAAGCTTACGAACAACCCAAGGTTTGCGTATGACTCTTACCGCAGATTTATCCAAATGTTTAGTGATGTTGTCTTAAAAGTGGATGGCTTTTATTTCGAGCAATTACTTGAAGAAATAAGGGAAGAAAAAGGATACGAGACCGATCCTGAAATGTCAGCTGATGATTGGAAAGAAGTGATTCAAGGCTACAAAAAACTTGTGAAGAATCATACAAAAAGTTCATTCCCAGAAGACCCTAAAGAGCAATTGTTCCTTTCTATTAGTGCAGTATTTGATTCTTGGAATAATCAACGGGCAATTGTTTACCGTCGTCTTCAAAAAATTCCTGGTCATCTTGGAACCGCTGTCAACATTCAAAGCATGGTGTTTGGAAACATGGGTGATGATTCGGGTACGGGTGTAGCCTTTACACGGAATCCTTCGACAGGGGAGTCGAAACTGTATGGTGAATATTTAATCAATGCTCAGGGAGAGGATGTGGTTGCCGGGATTCGTACACCACAGCCAATCGTTACTCTCAAGCAGGAAATGCCAGACGTGTACCAGAAATTTGTGGATACGTGCAACCTTCTTGAAAAGCACTATCAAGACATGCAAGACATTGAATTCACCGTCGAACGAGGAGAACTATTCATTCTTCAAACAAGAATTGGAAAAAGAACCGCTCAAGCGGCTATCAAAATAGCCGTTGATTTAGTAGAAGAAAAGATTATTAGTAAAAAAGAAGCGATTTTGCGGGTTGATCCAGATCAATTGAATCAGCTACTTCACAGTCGCATTGATGATTCATATGTGCGGAATCCACTAGCGAAAGGTCTTCCAGCCTCACCTGGGGCTGCTACAGGCCAAGTCGTATTTGATGCAGATGACGCTGAACGTTTAGGAAAAGAAGAGAAAAAGGTGATCTTAGTCCGCCCAGAAACAACACCTGATGATATTCATGGAATTGTCGCAGCACAAGCCACTGTTACGAGCCGAGGTGGGATGACGAGCCACGCAGCAGTCGTTGCAAGAGGAATGGGTAAAGCTTGTATTTGCGGCTCTGAATCTGTCAAGATCGACTTAAAAGGAAAGCAGTTTAAAGTCGGAGAAACAATTGTGAGACAAGGGGATGTCATCACGATCGACGGGTCTACAGGTGAAATTTTCTTAGGTGAAATTCCAATGATTGCTCCGCAGCTATCAGAAGAATTTCAATTACTATTAACGTGGGCAGATCAAGAGAGAAAATTAGGGGTCAGAGCAAACGCGGATAATCCAGAGGATGCTCAAAAAGCAGTTGAATTTGGTGCAGGCGGAATCGGATTATGCCGGACGGAGCATATGTTTATGGATGCAAATCGAATTCCGATTGTGCAAGAAATGATTCTTGCTGAAACTTACGAACAGCGTGAAGTTGCTTTAAGTAAGCTGTTGCCAATGCAACAAGAGGATTTTGAAGGGATTTTTGAGGCGATGGAAGATCGCCCTGTTACGATTCGTTTGTTGGATCCTCCTCTTCATGAATTCTTACCAGATAAAGAGGAGCTACTCGTTGAAGTAACAAAATTACAAATGACGAAACCAGATTCGGAAGAGTTGAGAGAGAAGGAATATCTCCTGCGAAAAGTGCGTCAGTTAGATGAATTTAATCCAATGTTAGGTCTTCGCGGGTGCCGACTTGGAATGACGTATCCCGAAATCTACGTTATGCAGGCAAAAGCAATCTTCTATGCGATTGCAAAAGGAATGGATAAAGGCATCGATGTAAAGCCAGAAATCATGATTCCATTAGTCGGCCATGTAAATGAGTTAAAGGAAATGCGTCAGTTGGTCATCAATGCGGGTGTGCAAGTGGAAGAAGAAACAGGAAAGACATTCGATTATCTAGTAGGGACAATGATTGAAGTTCCACGTGCCGCATTAACAGCGGACCAAATTGCTGAAGAAGCAGACTTTTTCTCATTCGGAACAAATGATTTAACGCAATCTACATTCGGTTACAGTCGTGATGATGCAGAAGGAAAATTCCTTCAAGCATACATTGAAAACAGGGTTTTGCCAGAAAATCCATTCGCAACTCTTGACCAAGAAGGTGTAGGGAAGTTAGTGGAAACAGGTGTGAAGCTTGGTAGAGGGACGAAGCCAGGGTTAAAGACAGGAATTTGTGGAGAACACGGTGGAGAGAAACATTCAATCGAATTTTGCCATTCAGTAGGGTTAGATTATGTTAGTTGTTCACCATATCGTGTACCGCTCGCACGCCTTGCTGCTGCTCAAGCTACAATAAAGCATGAGTTAAAACAGTCGGTGAGTGAACTACAAGCTCAGAAATAAAATTGAAGCTGCCTTGAGGGCAGCTTTCTTTTTTGTGGTAGGGGATCTGGTGTTTGTTGCGTAAAAGGTGAGTATGGCAAGTAAATAAGTAGTTATCTCTAGTAATATACATATTCCCTTTGTATTCTAAGTTATAAAAATAAGATCCAACCCAATTATGATGAATATCTCCTTCTCTTTTAGGAATACTTACTTTTGAGGTGAGAAATAATGGGGATATTGAATGTTTTTGGATATTGGATCGAAAAGAGGAATGAAAGAAGAATTGAGCTCTGCAAATCACAGGGAACATGCCCTGAATGCCAAGGGAGAGGATTTAACATGTTAGGAACGGAAGTGTACGTGTTCAATTCCTCTTATTATCACTGTGGTGGCTGCAACGGTAGTGGGTCTTATTATGATTGGGTAAAAACTACATAAAAATTGGTTGCCCAAAATGCGGAACCTTGCCGCATTTTTTAGATTGTTTATATCTTTTCATTTATTTTTTTGCGTATGGGGTAATAAGGACCTCTACTGCATGCATTTGCACTGTAGTAGAGGTTTTTTAGTTATGTTTTAAAAGTATTTAATTGTGAAGAAGCTACGGACATATTCAAGATTTCTTTAACAATGGTCGATCCTGTAAATAATAGGCTATGTCGGGACTTTTTCCGTTCCCAATCTCTTCAACGATTAGTTTGGTAAGGATTTGACTGTACACGGTGCCGTTATCACCGAAGCCAAATACAAAATAACTGTTTGGTGCATCTTTTTATTTTCCGATAATTGGAAGTCCATCAATGGTTCCGCCATAAAAGGCGACTAAATAATAATCAGGTCGCACCTCGATGTCTGGGAAGAGCTTGTGAAATTCATCAATGAGTTTGTCTTTTTTATGTATTAATTTGCTGTCTCGTACTTTTGGGTATATCGTGTTTTCATCGAGACCACCAATAATGATTCGGTTATCGCAGTTGTTCTAGTATAAACATAAGTCGGGCAGTTTCCCAAATAAGGGTGCGTTTATACCATACGTGCCTGATTTTACATTCATAAAAGTCACTCCTTCATTTGTAGTCGTTAGTAGTATAGGCATATCGATTTGTATCATTCTCTAGTGCAAGGAAAAGCTCGATTTAAACTGAAAGAAAGCATCAAAACACAACACTTATTGCCGAATAACAACTTTTTTTTAGAACATTTGTCAAGTAGGAGGAAAATAGTCATACTCGTATCTAATATGTACTACAAACATATTATTAAAGAGGTGAGAGTATGGAGAACAGTCAAAAGAAATATACGATTAAGGAAGTTTCTAAGTACTTAAAAATACCAGTAGGGAAACTGAGAGAATGGGAAGAGATTTTTCCCAATGCTCTCTATGTGCAAAGAACGAAAACAGGAGCGAGACTGTATACGGAATATGACATCGAGATGTTAAAAAAAATAAAAATCTTAAAAGATAATAATATCAATGAGGAAAATGTGAATTTTATTCTTAATACGAATATCGCTGTTGAGGCTGATGAACCAAACGAAGACCCTCATGATTATGATGTTATAGTATCATTACAAAATGAGACGATTGGTAACATTCAAGAACTAACGGAATCTATTTCAGGACTAAAGGAAGAATTTATTCAAGAAGTAAAAGAAGAAGTAAAAAGTGAAATGAATGCAGGACATAGCAAGACAAAATCACTTATTCAATCGTATTCCCACACCATTGTAGATACAGTTGAAAGCACAAAAGAAGAATTAACGCGACTAAGGCAAGACATTCACCGAGAAGAAGAGGAGAAGTTATTTATCCAACAAAAACTTGAAGAAAGAGAAGTTTATTTTCAGGAATTTGTACAAGCCTATCGAGAGACAGCGGCAGCAAAGTCAAAGCTTCCGAGTTGGTTAAATTTTCTTAAGCCGAAAAAAGAGAGTTCTGTCGATTATTTATAACAGGTTGTTTGAATTCAAATGAACAGTCCTCCTACACTATTGCTTTGGTGTGGGAGACTTTTTTGTCTTTGAGATAAAAGACTATAATTATAAGAATCCTAACCTTGTTCAAACTCGTTAAATTCTTGTAGGAAACGGACAAGTATGACAAATGTCATATTTGTTACTTGACGTTCATGACTTCTTGAGACAATGGCTTTCTATTATGATAGAGGTATTAGTTCTCCGATATCAATTAAATAGAGCCTTTCAAGGGGGAAGTTATGAGTAATCACAAATTAACACAACTTAAAAAAAGTATTGTACCATTTGAAAAATCAGACGTGAAATCGAGTATTAAACAATTAATAAACACAGTACCGCCGTTCTTCTTATTATGGTTTCTAGCGTATCAGAGCTTGTCGGTCTCAATATGGCTAACAATTGCCTTAGCGGTTGTAGCTGCGGGATTTGTCGTTCGAATATTTATTATTTTCCATGATTGTTGTCATGGGTCGTTCTTTAAAAATAAGAAGGTTAACAGTATACTTGGGACCATTACAGGTGTTATTACGATGTTTCCTTTTGAAAAGTGGAAGCGAGAGCATTCGATTCACCATGCAACTAGTGGAAATCTAAATAAGCGTGGTATTGGTGATGTGTGGATTATGACGGTAGATGAATATGTGACTGCATCATTTAAAGAAAGGTTGTCATACAGACTATACCGTAATCCACTTGTTATGTTTGGACTTGGTCCGATTTACTTGTTTTTTATTACAAATCGTTTCAACCGTAAAGACGCAAGAAAAAAAGAAAGAATGAATACGCATGTCATTAACGTTTCAATTGTTGCTCTTTATTCACTAATGATCTGGATAATTGGTTGGCAGGCGTTTCTACTTATTCAAGGACCGATCCTTTTTGTGGCAGGAGCATTAGGAATTTGGTTGTTTTATGTGCAGCATCAATTTGAAGATTCTTACTTTGAAGATGAAAAAGAGTGGGACTATGTTAAAGCGGCTATTGATGGAAGTTCATATTACAAGCTTCCTAAAGTATTGCAGTGGGTGACAGGTAATATTGGTTATCACCACGTTCATCATCTGAGCCCAAGAGTTCCAAATTATAACTTGGAAAAAGTACATGAAACAACCCCGCCATTACAAAAAGCAACAACGATTACAATGGGTTCTAGTTTACAATCTATCCGTTTTCGTCTTTATGACGAAGCTAGCAAGACATTTGTTAGTTTCAAACAGGTGAAGCACCTTATGCCTAAATCAAGGTCTAACGTACAAATTAAGAATAAGCAAGTTAGTCTTCAAGGAAAATCATAAATAGCTATGAGAAAAACCGTTCATGTTAATATTGAAGGGTTTTTCTCTGCAGTATGATCAGTTCTTATTGTATGATAAGTATTATAAAATTGATGCTCCTAACAAAAAGAAAGAGAGGGGTTAATCATGCAAAATTGGTATAATATCTTCCCGAAAAATACAGGCTTAAGCGTTTATATTTGGATTATCTTTTGTCTATTGCCTTTTTATTTTATCTTTAGGTTATCTTCTGCATTAGAGATTATTTTCGGTATTGTAATGATTTTAGTATTTTTTCTTTCGTACCGTCTTTCATTTATATCAAAAGGAAGACTTGTTTATTTCTGGGTCTCAATTGAGATGGCAATTAGCATTGGTATGACTTTATTTTACGGCTATGTTTATTTTGCGCTTTTCTTAGCCTTTTTTATTGGAAACATTCAGAGTAAAATCGGTTTTGTTATGATGTATATCATTCATCTTTTAACGACGATTAGTGCAGTCTGTTTCAGTTTTTTTACACAAACTGAATTATTTTTTACTCAGCTTCCTTTTATTATTATTTCAGTCATCGGTGTGATACTCCTGCCAATCACTTCGTACCATAGAAACAAGCGTGAGAAATTAGAGGGACAATTAGAAGATGCAAATAAAAAAATTTCTGAATTGAAGGTTGCAGAAGAGCGTCAGCGGATTGCGCGTGATTTACACGATACACTTGGCCAAAAATTATCTCTAATTGGCTTGAAAAGTGATCTAGCTAGAAAGTTAGCTGAGATCAATCCTGATGCAGCAAAAGCTGAAATGAGTGATATTAATCAAACAGCGAGAACGGCTTTAAAAGAAGTGCGTGAAATGGTGTCGGATATGCGCGGTGTAAAGTTAAAAGATGAACTCGTCTATATTCAGCAAATCCTAAAAGCTGCAAACATGGAATTTATATTTGAAGGAAATGCCATCCTGAAGAATACTCCTTTATTAATAGAAAATGTAGTAACAATGTGTTTGAAAGAGGCTGTAACGAATGTGATCAAGCATAGTCAGGCAACGACTTGTAAAGTAGTGATTAAGGAGCAAGATGAGGAACTGCAAATCATTGTACAAGATAATGGCATTGGCTTCTCAAGTAGAGACGATGATTTCGAAGGGAACGGACTTCGTGGTATTAGAGAGCGTTTGGAATTTGTTAATGGAAGCTTGAACATTGAGGAATCGGATGGGGTAACGGTTGATATCCGCGTACCAAATGTGATTAAGCAAACAACTAGGGGGGATTAACATGATTCGTATCGTCATTGCCGAAGATCAACGGATGTTGCTCGGGGCTCTTAGTTCTTTACTTAATTTAGAAGAAGACATGGAAGTGGTGGGTGAAGCGAGGAACGGGGAAGAAGCTTTGTCTTTAGTTAAGGAGCATAACCCTGAAATCTGTATTATGGATATTGAAATGCCAGTAAAGAGCGGTCTCGATGCGGCTGAGGAGCTTATTGACCAACCTTGTAAAGTGATTATATTAACGACTTTTGCTCGTGCAGGTTACTTTGAACGTGCACGAAATGCTGATGTACGTGGTTATTTGTTAAAAGATAGTCCTAGTGATGAATTAGCAAACTCAATACGAGTCATTATGGATGGGCGACGTGTGTATGCTCCAGAATTAGTCGATTTAGCATTTGATAATAAAAATCCACTTACAAATCGTGAAATGCAAGTTATGGAATTGATTTCTGATGGGAAAAGTACGAGTGAAATTGCAAAAGAACTTTCCCTAACAAATGGTACGGTTCGTAATTATATTTCGGTTATTTTGGATAAACTAGAAGTTGGAAACAGAATTGAAGCTATCTCTAAGTTTAGAGAAAAAGGCTGGTTTAAATAATAGGCGATTGCTTGAACATGTGTTTTGCAAGGGATAAAGCGATTTTTATAGAGGTGTTATTCTTTTGAAAAATGGTGTTATTAAAACAAAAATACCAAAAAGGACCTCTGGGGATTAACTTCCATTTGCTTTTCTAGACTTTATCTGTTACGCTTAACTAGAATTATTTTTGTTCGAAATGTCGGGAATGATAAAGTATTTAAACTTTTCGCCTTTGATATCTAAACTTGAGCAATGATAGTATTAAAACGTGGATAAGATCCACACAGGAGGAAACGCACATGCAACAAGGTACAGTAAAATGGTTTAACGCAGAAAAAGGATTCGGTTTCATCGAAGTTGAAGGTGGAGATGATGTATTCGTACATTTCTCAGCTATCCAAGGCGAAGGATTTAAATCTTTAGATGAAGGTCAAGCAGTTACATTCGACGTAGAGCAAGGTCAACGTGGACCTCAAGCTGTTAATGTAAACAAAGCTTAATGAATGAAAAAAAGGACTCTTTAGTAGAGTCCTTTTTTTGTGGAGTGAAAAAAGGTAGCCAAAAGCAAAAAGGCTGACTATAGACAGTCAGCCTCGAAAAAAAACAATATGACACAAGTGGAAAATGGTTACATGAAGCATAACATAAAATGTATCAAACGCCTAATGAAAATTTAAATAACCCTTTTCCTGTCCTATTTAAATACGTGAAAATCCTTCTTCTTCTAAGTAGTGGGCTGCTTGTTTATATGAATGAAATGTCCCGTCTAAATTCTCATCCGCGTACACATTCCACATATCTTCTTCTTTTAGCAAAGTAAGTGTCACTGTATTATCATTGATCCATACTTCCTCTTTTGGTTCACGATTATCTAGTTCGCCCTCCTTTGGAGTGAGAGAGAGAATCGATTTTCGTATTGTAGAACGAAGGGCCTTTTCAGTAAAGTCGCGGATGTTTACCATCCCTTTATCATTCGTTTGATAACCTGTCATATTCCCAGCATACACAAAGCCATTTCCGTTAGGGTGTAGATGATATACTACATTCTTCTGGTCGTACGAACTTTCATTGTAGTGAAAGTTGACTCTTCCTAATGAAACATTTTTTCTTTCTAATTCAGGAAAAGATTCAGTAATAATCGATAGTTTTTCTTCAAATGATAGCATGCTTGCCTCCAGTAAATTGAATGAAATGTTAATTTGCTCAGTATAGCATAACCTTGCTTTCGTAAAAAGGTACATATCATTTCATAACACTAAAAAGCCGAGCTCAATTGCTCGACTTTTAGAAAAGAAGACATATCTTTTTAGTCTTATACCTCTAAGCTGCCTTTAGGTCCAAAAAATTCAAAATGAATTCGCTCATCAGGTACATTCCATTCCTTTAATGCTTGGTTCATTGCTTTCATGAAAGGAACGGGTCCACAGAAATAAAAATCGGCTTCGTTGTTCTTTAAAATAGATTGTAACCAAGGAAGATCGATATGCCCCTCTTTTTGATAGTTCTTTGCCTGTTGGTCTTCTGCAGTCGGTGATTCGTAACTTACAAAATAGTTAATATTTTCATGCTCGCTAGCGATACGAGCAATTTCCTCATGAAATGCGTGATACGTACTGTTAATAGCAGCATGGACATATGTTACGTCTCTAGTTGGTTGTTGACTTGCTAGTGTTTTTAGCATACTGATCATTGGAGTTTGACCAACCCCGCCGCTTAATAAGACGACAGGTCGATTTTCATTTGTTTGTAAGACAAAATCTCCAGCAGGTGCTGTAATTTCGATCGTGTCTCCTTCAGAAACTTGATGGTGTAGGAAGTTTGAAACGATGCCAGCTGGAATATCTTCTTTTTCATCTTCCCGTTTTACACTAATACGATAGTATTCTCCACCTGGTGCGTCTGATAAACTATATTGGCGTAAATGCGTATACGCTTCTCCATCAATGATTGCTTTTACCGTTATATATTGTCCTGGTTGGAAGTTGGAGAGACTGCCTCCGTCTTTCGGTTTTAAATAGAACGATGTAATAACATCACTTTCTTTTTCTTTTTTAGTGATCGTAAACTCGCGGAAACCGTCCCAACCACCTGGTTTCGTAGCTGCCTCATTATACATTTCTTGCTCTACAGAAATAAAGACATCAGCAATGACTCCATATGCTTCACCCCATGCATGGATGATCTCATCCGTTGCCGCATCACCTAACACATCTTTAATCGCTAATAATAGATGTTCTCCGACAATTGGATAGTGTTCTGCTTTGACCCCTAGGCTGCGGTGTTTGTGTGCGATTTGTTTTACCGCTGGGAGAATCGTTTCTAGCTGATCAATATATTGTGCTGCCGCATATACCGTATTAGCGAGCGCTTGCTGCTGTTTCCCTTGTTTTTGATTCACATGATTAAAAATATGTAATAACTCTGGATGATTTGTAAACATCATTTGATAGAAACGCGAAGTGATTGCCGTGCCATGTTCCGCTAAAACTGGAACGGTTGATTTAATAATATCGATTGTTTTGGAATCTAATAATTTTGTTGTCATAGGGAATTCCTCCATTTTTTATAAAAGATGTATTTGAAATATATGTTTTATTATGGTTGCGTTTTCAGTAAAAAGCAATATTTAAAATGCATCTTTTGAAATATAGACATAATTTATATGGGAATAAAGAGCAAGAACTCCTTATGTTATTGGATGTAATGGGAGGAGGGCCCGTTATTATTTGGAGATAGAGGAATGATATAACATATATTTAAAATACATATTTTCTTTGTGAGGTTACCTCACCAAAATACTTACAGGTCAAATGTATGCTGTTAAGATGAATGTAACAAAACGAGTTAGCACTAAGGAGGTAATGAGTATGAAAACGAAAAAGCTTAAAAATCCAGGGGTTTTCACATTATTGGTTCTTACCTTTACCATCTTCTTTCAATAAAAAAATGAGTATATGTTTTAGATAAAGGTGCACAATCGAATGTAATGTGCACCTTCATTTTTTTAATAGAAGTCCACTGAGTTTGTACTGTAGGTTGAGATAAAACACGACTCACTCACAGAGGAGAACTGGCGTAAATAAGGGATTTTTTCGAAAAGTTTGTAAGAAAACATGACAAACCACAACATGATAGCAATTAGGTAGTATACGATGAAACATGTATTTGAAATATAGGTTATTTCATAGGAGAGAGACATGATTTTTTAGGAGCTTTTGCCTGCTCGTAAAAATGAAGAAAGGGAGACTGTATGTATAAAGATACGATTGATAAGTTAAACAATATGGCCGTAGCGAAGAGAGAACTATTGGATAAAAGCTTGGTGAGATATTTAGTTTCAGCTTGTTTAGCTGGGGCGTATGTCGGACTAGCGGTTGTATTGAGTTTTTCATTGGGAGGATCGTTTTCGGAGTTATCCCCTCCGTTAGCGTCGCTTTTATTAGGTTTATCGTTTGGTATTGCCTTAGTATTAATTATTTTTGCGGGGGCAGAGCTTTTTACTGGTAACAATATGATCTTTACTGTGAGTACGTTATCTAAAGCGACAACGTGGAAAGACACAGCACAAAACTGGGCTTGGTGTTACCTCGGTAATTTTATGGGTGCTTCTTTGTTTTGTGTCCTAATTTTTTTCTCAGGGGTATTCTCTAATATTGCTAGCGACCACTTTTTAATGACAGTAGCCGCTAATAAGATGAGCTTAAGCACGTCAGAGATTTTCTTTCGTGGCATTCTTTGTAACTGGTTAGTCTGTCTAGCAATCTGGTGTACGCTACGAACCCAAAATGATGCCGCGAAAATCATGATGATTACGTGGATCTTACTTACATTTATTATTTCAGGCTATGAACATAGTATAGCAAATATGGCGATATTTGGGTTGGCTCTCATTCATCCAAGTCCTGAAACGGTCACGTTAGCTGGTTACTTTAGCAATTTAATTCCAGTAACGTTAGGGAATATTGTTGGTGGGACGATTTTCGTTGGCTGCTTGTACTGGATCATCAGCCCGCAAACAGTGGAGAAAGAAGAGAAAAAAGAAGTTCTAGTTAGGAAGTCAATAGCTTCAATTAAGTAGTTATCATTAGGAGGATGGGAAAATGAGAGAGAAACTAGTGCTAATAGGAAACGGAATGGCCGGAATTCGTACGATTGAGGAAATTTTAAAAAACGACAGCGATCGTTTTGACATTACTGTCTTTGGGGAAGAGCCGCATCCAAATTATAACCGAATCTTGTTATCGTCTGTTCTTCAAGGGGATACAACGGTCGATGATATCGTTTTAAATGAGTACAGCTGGTATGAAGAAAATCAAATTGAACTTTTGACAGGTGACCCGGTTATTAACGTAAATACAGAGAAACAAGTCGTCGTGAGCCAAAACGGGGTAGAACGTTCCTATGATAAATTGATTTTTGCAACGGGATCCAATCCGTTTATGCTTCCATTGCCTGGTGCGGATAAAGAAGGA